>JANWYD010000023.1 GCA_025057155.1 Chloroflexaceae bacterium | reverse complement strand
GGCGCGGGCGGCGCGGGCGGCTGGCCGCCGGCCCGCATCCGCGCGGCAAACTCCTCCACATTCTCCTTGAGGATGCGCCCGCCGGGACCAGTGCCGCGGACCTGGCGCAGATCCACCCCCAGTTCCTCGGCAATGCGCCGCGCCACGGGCGAGGCGAGAATACGCCCGTTCTCCTCGGCGGGCGGCAGCGGGGCCGTCACTGCCGCCGGCGCAGCGGTGACAGCGGCGGGCGCCGGGCCGGGCGCAGGAGCAGTTCCTGCCGCAGCCGGCGCCGGAGCGGGCGGCAGCGCCGCCGCCTCTGGCCCGGCGCCGATCAACGCGATCACCTCGCCAATCGGCACCGTCTTGCCTTCAGGAACGATGATCTGCTGAAGGACGCCCGACTCGAACGCCTCAAGCTCCATCGTGGCCTTGTCGGTCTCGATCTCGGCGATAATCTCTCCCGCGACGACCGGATCGCCCGGCTGCTTCAGCCAGCGCCCGACCGTGCCCTCCGACATCGTATCCGACAGGCGGGGCATCGTCACTTCGCCCATGCCGCACCTCGCGATGTTCCTGCCAGCACCTGGCGGATGGCATAGATAAGACTGTTCGCGTTGGGCTTGGAGACCGCCGAGAGTTCTTTGGCGTAGGGCAGCGGCACCTCCAGGCCGGCGACGCGCAGCACCGGCGCGTCGAGATAATCAAAGGCCTGCTCCTGGATAGTGGCGGCGATCTCAGCCGTTACGCCGTAGGAATACCAGTCTTCGGCGATCACCACCGCCCGGCCGGTCTTCTTCACCGACTCGATGATTGTGGGCCGGTCGAGGGGGCGCAGGGAGCGCAGATCGATCACCTCTACGCTGACGCCCTCGTTCTCCAGACGCTGGGCCACCTGGAGGGCGATGGCGGTCATACGGGAGTAGGCCACGACGGTGACATCCTCGCCGCGCCGTTTCACCTCAGCCACGCCAATCGGCACCACGTAGTCATGGTCGTCGGGCACCTCGCCCTTGGTGTCGTAGAGCGCCAGGCTCTCGATGAAGATCACCGGGTCATCGTCGCGGATGGCGGCCCGCAACAATCCCTTGGCATCATAGGGCGTGGCGGGGGCAACCACCTTGAGGCCAGGGCAGTAGGCCAACCAGTTCTCGAAGCTCTGCGAGTGGGTGGCCGCGAGTTGTCCCGTACCTCCGGAGGGGGTGCGGATGACCAGCGGCACGCGCACCTGCCCGCCAAACATATAGTGGATCTTCGAGGCGTGGTTCACCACCTGGTCAATCGCCACCAGAATGAAGTTGATGGTCATGATCTCAACCACCGGGCGCAGGCCGAGCATGGCCGCGCCGATAGCTACGCCGACAAAACCCTCCTCGGCGATAGGGGTGTCAACCACGCGCTTGGGCCCGAACTCCTGCAACAGGCCCTCGGTGATCCGATAGGAGCCTTGAAAGACCCCGATCTCCTCGCCCATGAGCAGGACGTTGGGATCGCGGGCCAGTTCCTCGCCAAGCGTATCGTTGAGCGCCTGGCGGTAGGTGATGATGGGCATACCAGCAACCTCTTCGCAACTACCACTCGCCCCGGTTGATCCGCGCCGCCTGCAGCGCGTCTTGGCGCCCGGGCATGTTCGGCACGGGGGTGGCGTACATGTTCTCGTACAGATCCTCAAAGCGAGGATCGGGGCTGGCATTGGCGAAATCAATCGCCTCCTGAACCTCGCGTTCTACCCGTTCGGCGGTCATTTTGAGCCAGGCGTCATCAACGAGGTCGTGGTCGAGCAGCAGGGCGGCGAAATTGCGCACGGGATCGTGCTGTTCGCGAGCAGCGCGCACCTGCTCGGGGTCGCGGTAACGATCGGCGTCAATCACCGAGTGGCCGCGGAAGCGGAAGCTGACCACATCGAGAATAGCCGGCTCGCCCTCGTTTTCGGCCCGCTCGCGCAGGCGGCGCACCGCATCGCGCACGGCCAGCACGTCGGTGCCGTCAATGCGCTCGCCATGGATACGGAACGAGGCCCCTTTCTTCCATAGATCCGGCTCGGAGGAACCCATCTCAACCGAGGTGCCCATACCGTAGCCGTTGTTGACGATAAAAAAAAGCACCGGGCAGCGCCACAGCTTGGCCAGATTGAGCGACTCGTAGAACGCGCCGATGTTGGTGGTTCCATCGCCCATCTGGGCCACTACCACGCCGGGCTTGCCCTGGTAGCGCAGGGCGTAGGCCGCGCCGACGGCCAGCGGCACCTGGCCGCCGACGATGGCGTAGCCGCCCATAAAGTTGTGTTCGCGGCTGAACAGATGCATCGAACCGCCGCGCCCGCGGGCCACCCCGGTCTCCTTGCCGAACAGTTCGGCCATCACCGGACCCGGCGGCACGCCGCGAGCCAGAATATAGCCGTGCTCGCGGTAGTTGGTGTAGATGTAGTCCTCGGGCTTGAGCGCCGCCATCAGACCGACAATGGTCGCCTCTTCGCCCAGATTGAGGTGACAGTAGCCGCCGATCTTCGCTTTCACGTACATCTCGCTGGTACGCTCCTCAAAGCGCCGGATCAGCAGCATCTGGTAATAGTAGTGCTTGAGGTCTTCGGCGTTCTCATGCTCCAGCCCGCGAGGAGCGGCTTCCTTAACCTTGACCATTCGGGAGTCTCCGTTTCCAGGGTGAACCGCTGTGGCGCAACCCTTGCGACCTTGGCAGTAAAGATCACAAAATCTTATTGCTGGACCAATCACATCCCTGGCGGCACCACGTCGTGAACGAAGGCTTTCTGGTCGGCGCCGCAACGCGGGCAACCTGCCGGCGGCTCGAGGCCGCGCACGATCTCGCCGCAGACGCCGCAGACCCAGCGCATCGCGATCTGCCGCACCAGGTCTGATCGGCTGACGATGCCGACGACCCTGCCGTTTTCAACCACCGGGACGCGCCGGATACGCTGGTTGGTCAGCAGATGCTGCACCTGTTCGATCTCGGTGTCCGGGCTGACGGTGATCACGCTGCGGCTCATAATGTCACTCACCAGACGCCCGCTGCGGGAGATCAGGTCGTGCTCGGTCACCAGACCTACGAGCGTGCCCTCGGCATTCAGCACCGGCAGGCCGCTGATCCGGTTGCGAGCCAGCAGCCGGGCCGCATCTTCTACCGTCGCATCGGCGAGGATGCTGATGACCTGCCGGGTCATGATTTCACGCGCTTTCATCGGCCTGGCCCTCCCTTACTGGTCATATTCGTGAAATAAAGTACAAATAATTAGACTTGCAGTACGCTGCGGTTTCCGCGCCGACGAGCGCGGGCCAGGGAACTCCGGTGTCCCCTGGTGCAGCCCGCACACACCCTCGCGTTCTCGAACGTGCCGTTCAGCTTACGTTATACAATCTTATGTCCGCCAGCACAAGCCCGGAAGCGCGATAAGGGGTCAAACCGGCTAGAATGCCGTGCATACGCATCTGGACAACCTGAAATCCAAAATCCAAAATCAACAATCCAAAATCGCATTACCCGCCGACGCCGCGCACATAGATGTTGGGCCAGGGCTTGAACTCGGTGAGAAACCGATCGCGGGCCAGCACCTGCCCGTTGGCGGTCACGGTGCGCTCGATCACCACCTTGATCCCTCCGCGGGCGATATCGGTGCGCCGCAGGTAGCCGCGCGGCTTCGAGGGGTCGTTGACGTACACTGGCGTTGTTGGGGCCGGGGTCTGTTCGAGCACGCGGTGGGTGTACGTCACGCTGCGTCCGGTTGCCGGGCCATACAGCGCTACGCTCAGACGCTGTCGCGCCAGATCAACGTAGCTCTCCATCAGCAGCCAGCCGCCGGTGTCGTTCACGAAGCGCACATCGTTGTAGGGAGTAAAGATGGCGGCGTCGAGACCGGGCGGCTCGCCGAGTTCCTCATACCAGCCGATGCGAAAGGCGTGCTCGTGGCGCTCGGTGATCGGCAATCCGGCGAAGAACGCCGCCCGGAAGACGGTCGTGGACACCTGACACAGGCCGCCGCCCCACTCTTTCTGGGTTCGATTCTCAACAATCGCCAGACCTTCGACGAAGCCGTTAGCGGCATTCACCGGGCCAAGCTGCTGATTGAAGGAAAAGGTCGCCCCCGGAGGAATGAGCACGCCGTTCATACGCCGCGCCCCGGCTTGAATGTTGGTGATGCGGTACTGCTCCGAGCGGGCGAAGGAACTCACCCCCAACCCCAGACGCTCGGTAATGCCCAGGCTGGCGAGGTTGCGCTCGGTCACCGGGGGTGGAATCGGCTCCATGGGCAGCTTGATTCGTCGCGGGCCGCCATTGAGCGCCATGTTCACGGCGGCAATGGCCTCATCGGCATCGAGGCCCAGTCCCGGATCGCCCGGCGTGACGATCCGCAGATTGCCATTGTTCCAGGCTACGGCGGGCAGGCCGCCCTCCTGACGCAGCGCTGCAGCTATCGGGAGCAGCGCGGCGCGAATACGGCTCTGGTCCACGCTCACCGCGTAGGTCGGCTCGCCATCGGCGCCGCGCACCCGGCGCACACTGATCCACTCCGCCAGCCGCTCGGGCGCAAGCGACCAGCGGCAACCCGCTGCGCAGGCGCCGCCAGCGCCCTCCAGCACCAGCGGGCCGTCGAGCATGAGCCGCAGGCTAGCGGCCACCGGGGCCGCCTCGGCGTCCCGCAGACGCGGCTCGAGCGCGCGGGTGCGCACCGCCACCGTGGTGCGCTCAAGCCCCTGTATGGCGGCGGTCATATCGTGAAGCGTCTCATCAACCAGCACCTGTAGCCCCCACTGCTCTGGGGTCGCCAGCACCTGCGCGCCGGCGAGGGCCACCGCCGCGTCCTGCGGAGGGGTTTCCAGCTCCGCGGCGATGCGCGCCAGGTACCGCTGCATGGCCCGCTGGTCCACCTCCAGGCGCAATGGCAGATCCACCCCCTGTTCCCAGATGGCCAGAGCCGTGCGCAGATTGTTCAACCGGCTGTCGTTCCGGGCATAGGCAAACGCTTCCTGTAAAGCGTCATCAATCTCCAGGCGCAAACCCAGTTCCTCAGCGCTGGGGCGCCAGGTGCGCTCGCCATAGGCAAGCACGACCGGGTTGTACAGGAACGCGCCGTAGTGGCGCTCAACCGCGCGATACGCCTCATCGAGGGTCATTCCCCCCACGGATACGCCGCGCACGCTGATGTTAGGATAGATCCGCCGCGCCATCTCCCGCTCGGCCAGCAGCATGCCAATGACGCCCATCAGCGCGCCAAGGGCGATTACAGCAAGCAGTACCACGAACCACTCGACGCCGCGACTGCGCCGGCGCCGCCGGAGCCGCCGCCGCGGGACGCGAACCTCTTCCGGCGCCGGCTCGGACGCCCGGGTTGACACTAGCGGTTTGCGCATAGCCTGCCGGGAACCTGTATGGACGCAATAGAGCCGTCTGGAGTGTACACCGCCGTTGCAGGGAATGTCAAGCATACTGTCATTCCACGCTATGGATGCTGTACACGCCAGAGGGCTGGCCCCGGGACCTGAGCCTTATCCATCAGGGCGGTTGCGAAGTCTTTGGGGCTGGCCCCGGCCCCCGGGCTTTTCGCTGATGTTGGCGTCGGCGGCGTAGTCGCCAGCATCAGCGAACAATGACCGCATCAGGCGGCTACGCTGCCCTGCCCCCCCGCCGGGAGCGGACGTCGCCTCGGCCCTGCCTCATCCATATCCATCTGCGCTGAAGTAAGAGAGGTATGTTACAATATGACATTACAAGGAAGCGATATGGGACGAGTGTGCGCCTGCATCCGGCCCGCTGGATGGAAGACAAAGCGCTCACATGGCCCCCTGTCCCCTGGATCGAGGCTAGTGCAGCGCAGCCGCGCCGGCAACTGGCGTGAGCTTTCGCGGTAGCTGGAGGAACGCATGGCTATTGCGCATCGTGGCGACGAGTCGGTACAGCAGCGGCTATGGTCCGTACTCGAGCCCCTTGGCTCGAATCAGGCCTTCCGACGCCACAGTTCAATCTACACCCCCGGCCAGCCCGCCCAGACTCTGTACCTGCTTCAGGCGGGCCAGGTCAGTCTCCAGATGCTCTCCAGCGAGGGGCGGGTGCTCACCGTCAAGGTGGTCGAGCCCGGACAGATCTTCGGCCATAGCGCCCTCGATGGCGGCGAGGGCTACGATACGTATGCCGTGGCTTTACAGCCGGTGCGGGTCGTTGCCGTTCCGCGGGCCGCCGTGCTCCAGGCCCTGTACAGCCAGCCCGATCTGGGGGCCGCGCTGGTCGAGCTTGTTGGGCAGTATCGCCTCACCGTCGGCCGGCGCCTCGACGAAGTGGCCTTCAAATCCGTGCCGGCGCGCCTGGCCTCGGTGTTGCTCGAAATGTCTGAAGATCAGACTGCGGGGCCAAAGCCGCAGCAGCGCGTTCCGCGCCGCACCCACCAGCAACTTGCCGAGATGATCAACGCGTATCGCGAGACGGTCACCAAAGTGATCAATCAGTTCCGCGACGCCCGCCTGCTCGACGTGGATCGCTCAGGCATCACGCTGCTTAATCCCTCACGCCTGCGCGAACTGGCGCAGAATTGACCCCGGTCGGCGCGCGCCTGGAAGTCTCCTGTGCACACAATGAGCACAGGGGCGGGCTTTGACCCCGCCCCTGCGTAGGTGCGCAACGCGCATGTACTCATCGTGCCCGGCGCAACAGGTAGATGCCGCCAGCGATCAGCAGCGCCGGGAAGAGCAGCGAGCCGATCCCCGGCCAGATCATCTGCAAGATCAGATATACTCCCAGACCTAGCAGAATATAGCCCAGCAGCCGCCCGCGCCCGTTCACGCGGCTGGCGGCAGGCTCCGATCCCAGATTGGAGATCGGTATCTCCTCTGGCTCGTTGGGTGCGCCGGTCATCGGGTCAATCCGCAGGCGCTGCGTCTCGCCCGTGGCGACGAACACCTGCCCCGGATGCATCGCCGGCGTACCGGGGTTCGCCGGGCGCTCGCGGGGCATTACCAGCCAGAGCAGCGGGTAGATCAACAACGCCGGGCCGCTGAAGGCCAGCAGCACGAAGACCAGACGCACAATCGTCGAATCGATGTTCAGATAACGCGCCAGACCGCCGCAGACGCCGGCGATCATCACGTCGGAACGGCTGCGCTCGAGCCGGGGGGATGGATACATGCTAACACTCCTTCCGTCGTCACCCAGACGGCTTCTGGCTATCAGACGGTCGGCGCGGCTGCTTTGTTGCAGCTACCAGTAGTGTTCGCGATGCTCGCGGTAGTAGGCCAGGGTGCGTGCCAGACCCTCGCGCAGGCGCACCCGTGGCGACCAGCCCAGGCGTCCCTGGATCAGCCGGTAATCGCCGTAGTAGTCGCCGATGTCTATTGGCTTGCGGTCGGCGGGGAAGGGGACGATTTCGTAGCATCCCCCGCCGTTGACCTCGATCAACAGCGCTGCCAGGTCGCGCAGGTTGATCGTCTCGTCGCTGCCCAGATTGAAGACCTGGCCGTAGGCGCCCGGCTCCTTGGCCGCCAGCAGCAGCGCCTCCACACAGTCGTCCACGTAGGTGAAATCGCGGATTTGCAGGCCGTCTCCCCAGACCTGGATCGGCTCGCCGTCAATGACCCGCTTGATCCAGATGCCCAGGAAGGTCTGCCGAGCGTCTTTGACGCGCATGCGCGGGCCATAGGTGTTCGTCAGGCGCAGGGCGCAGGCGCGAATGCCATAAACGTTGTTGTACAGAATGTGGTACCACTCGCCCGCCATCTTATTAATCCCGTTGACATCGGTGGGATGCAGCAGATGTCGCTCGTCCACCGGCAGGTAATCGGGCTTGCCATAGATCTGGCGGGTCGAGGCATAAACCACCCTGATGCCAGGGTTGTGTTTCCGGCACGATTCGAGGATGGAAAGCTGGGAACGGCAATTGATTTCCAGATCGGTATACGGATCACGCATCGAGTCCAGATGGCTGGTCTGGCCGGCGAGGTTGAAGAGATAATCGTGGCCCTGCACCAGGTAGTTCATGGAGTGCTCGTCGCGCACATCGGCAATGTTCAGACGCACGCGGTCGCGGATGGCGACGAGGTTGTGCAGGTTGCCGCCGTATTCGGGAATCAGGGAGTCGACAATCGTAATCTCGGCGCCGAGATCGCACAGCGCATGGGCCAGGTTTGAACCAATGAAGCCGGCCCCCCCCGTGATCAGCACCCGGCTGCCCTCGAATGCCGCGCGCAATTCCGCGCTTCGGTCATTATGTCGCATCGCTCACCACCTGCACCGCTTCGGCCCGACGCCGGGCGATCTGCGCCAGATGTTCGCGCCGAATGACCAGCTTCCACCAGAGCTGGAGCAACTGTACGCCGGTGCGCCAGAGCCGCGGGAAATTGAAGAACTGGCTCTTTCCATAAGTGCGGTGATAGTGATGCACCGGCACTTCCGCAAAGCGGTAGCCCGCGTCCTGAAGCTTTTTTACCAGTTCCAGACAGATCGTTCCGCTATCCGACTCCAGATCGATCACGTCGAAGACGTGACGCCGAATGAGCCGGAAGTCGCAGTCCACGTCGCGCAAGCGGAAGCCGAACAAGAACTTGACGGTATGGTGATAGACACGCCCGATGATCTTGCGATGCAGCGGATCGCCGCGGTCAATCTTCCAGCCGTTGACGATATCCACATCGTCGCGCAGGGCGGGCAGCAGCAGCTTGAGTTCTCGTGGATCGTACTGCGCGTCGCCATCGGTATAGAAGATCAGATCTTTCGTGGCGCTGGCAAAGCCGACGCGCAGCGCCCCGCCGTAACCCAGCGGCTGAGGGTGGGTGAACACGCGCAGGCGCGGGTAATGTCGGGCCAGTTCTTCGAGCACCTGCACCGTGTAGTCGGTGCTGCCATTTTCAACGACGATCACCTCGTAATCGTCGGTCAATTCTTCCAGGGTGCGTATAACCGCAACGACCATGCTGCCGATCGTGCCAGCATCGTTGAACGCCGGAAAGAATGCCGTGATACTGGGACGATCGTTCATTGCCTGACCCTCACTCTGCGGGATCGTTGCTGCAACCAGGTGGCGATTATAGCACACGTTGCGTACCAAAACCGCCAGGGTGTGCTATGATACGAGCAATAGCCTCGATCATGTCCAGGAGCGTGCCGTGTGGCTCTGGGTCTTCTTCCTCGTAGTAACCGTCATCGAGGTATGGTACGCCTTTGCATTCGTCTATGCCTACGTGCAACTGCGTGAGCGGATGTTGCTGCTACCGGCCTTGCAGGCGCTGCTGATGCTTGGCGTGTTTGGCTACCTGGCCTACAGCCTGAACAGCGGCCAGCCGGCCAGGCTCCTCGTCGTAATGCCCCTGCTGCTGGCGGTGCTGGCGATTTCGATCTTCTGGCGCCGCAGCCCCGCTGGCCTGGCGCAGTTTACGAAGAGCTACCCGCGCGGGACGCTGGATGTCCTTGTGTTCCGCAAACCTGCTGCGGATCTCAAGCGTCGGGTGCGCACCAAGTAGCCACCGGAACGTCCGGGGCATTCAGGCGTCCGGATCTTCTACCTGCACATGCGCTGGCGCAAACGCAGATAATCCATATGCACGTCCTGGGTGTAGACATTGGCGGCACGGGAATCAAAGCGGCGATTGTGGATGTAGCCACGGGCGTCCTGCTCACGCCCCGGCAGCGTGTCCTGACCCCTCAACCGGCAACCCCCGAAGCGATCAGTCACGCCGTGGGCCAGTTGGCGCAATCCTTCGACTGGCGCGGGCCAATCGGTTGTGGCCTGCCTGCTGTGGTTAAAGATGGGATCGTGCGAACAGCGGCGAACATCGCTCCCGAATGGATTGGCATTGATGGCCGTCAGTTCTTCCAGCGGGCCCTGGGCCGCCCCGTGACGCTGATGAACGATGCCGACGCTGCCGGGATCGCCGAAATGCGCTTCGGCGCCGGGCGCGGGCGCAAGGGTGTGGTGCTGATGCTGACTGTGGGCACCGGCATCGGAACGGCCCTGTTCGTCGAGGGTGTCCTGGCGCCGAACACTGAGCTGGGGCACATTGAGATCCGCGGCAAGGACGCCGAACGCCGCGTCTCCGAGGCGGCCCGCAAACGCAAAGACCTGAGCTTCGCGAAATGGGCGCCGTTGTTCGATGAGTTTCTGCATCGCCTGGTTGCGCTGATCTGGCCCGATCTGATCATCATCGGCGGCGGCGCCAGCAAGGCCTTTGACGAGTTTGGCCCCCTCCTGTCGGCGCCGGTCGAAATCGTTCCGGCGCACTTCCGCAATGAGGCGGGGGTCATTGGTGCGGCCCTGTACGCCGCTTTATGTCTGCCGGCGCTCTCGTTAGAGTAACCTCGGAAGGAGGACCGCTATGTTCGCACTCGGCGTCATTATCGCCATTGGCTCGGCAATCGCCTTCGCCATCCTCGGCGCCCTGACTCTCTGGGGCGGCTGGCTCACCATGTCGCGGGAACTGCCGATGCACTTCGTCAGCGCCGGCGCCTCCTCGGGCGCGCGGATCGCTACGCTCCTTATGGTCGGCGCGCCCCTCGTCATTACCGGCGTGTTTGGCCTGCTCGCCGGCTGGCGCATCCTGATGGTGGCCTTCGGCCTGGGTTGAGGCTTGAGCACCTGATCATTAACCTGTATCAAACGCGCGCCGGGGCGCGCCCCGGCGCGCGCAATGCGAGGAGGTTCTATGCCCGCGCATGCCCTTCCGCGGCCCGTCGTTCTGGCCATTATGGACGGTTGGGGTCTCGCTCCTCCAGGGCCCGGCAACGCCGTAGATCTGGCCCATACCCCGAACGTGGATCGCTGGACCGCCGAATGCCCCTACACTACCCTCTGCGCCTCGGGCCTGGACGTGGGGCTGCCCGAAGGGCAGATCGGCAACTCAGAAGTAGGGCACCTGAACATTGGCGCCGGTTTTGTGGTCTACCAGGAACTGACCCGCATCAGCAAGGCCATCGCCGACGGTGATTTCTTTACCAATCCCGCCCTCCTCGGCGCTATCGCCCACGCGAAGGCCACCGGCGGCGCCCTGCACCTGATGGGGCTGTTCGGCCCTGGCGGCGTGCACGCCCACGAAGACCACCTCCATGCCCTGCTTGAACTGGCCCGCCGCGAAGGGTTTGACCGCGTCTACCTGCACTTGTTCCTCGATGGCCGCGATGTGTTGCCCCGCAGCGCCCTGGGCTTCCTCGATGCGCTCGAAGCCGCTATCGCCCGTACCGGCGTCGGGGTCGTGGCGACGGTTTCGGGGCGCTATTACGCGATGGACCGCGATAAGCGCTGGGAGCGCACCGGGCGCGCCTATGCCGCTATTGTCGAAGGTAAGGGCGAGACCGCGCCCGATGCTCGCGCCGCCATCGAGCAAGCCTATGCCGCTGATATCAGCGATGAGTTTGTTCCGCCGACGGTGATCGTGCGCGATGGCGCGCCGGTGGCGACCGTAAAGGACGGCGACGCGGTGATCTTCACCAACTTTCGCCCTGACCGGGGCCGCCAGCTTACCCGCGCCCTGGCGCTGCCCGACATCAACGAGCAGATCCAGCGCCACTACGCGAAACAGAAGGAGGAGGGCCTCAAGCTCCCTGATACGATCTGGCAGCGCCCCCGCCAGTTGCAGAACCTCCATATGGTGACCATGACCCAGTACGAGGAGGGCCTGCCTGTGCAGGTCGCCTTCCCGCCGCGCCCCGTGGTCGAACCGATCGCCGCCGTGGTCAGCGCCGCGGGCAAGCGTCAGTTTCACATCGCCGAGACCGAGAAGTACCCCCACGTGACGTTCTTTCTGAATGGCGGCCGTGAGGAGCCGTTCCCCGGCGAGGACCGCCTGCTCGTCCCTTCGCCCAAGGTGGCCACCTACGACCTGCAACCTGAAATGAGCGCCCCCGAGGTGACCGAACGCCTGATCGAAGCCATCCGCAGCGACCAGTACGACTTTATCGTCGTCAACTACGCCAACCCCGATATGGTCGGGCACACCGGGGTCATCCCGGCAGTGATCAAGGCTTGCGAGACGGTAGATGCCGGCGTCGGCGCGGTGGTGCCCGAGGTGCTGGCGCGCGGCGGGGCGGTGTTGATCATCGCCGACCACGGAAATGCCGAGCAGATGATTGACCCCGAAACCGGCGGCGCCCATACGGCCCACACCACCAATCCGGTGCCCTGCATCCTCGTGGCCGCCGATGGGTTGGGGCTTGGCAAGAATGACGTGTTTCTGCGCTCGGGCGGGCGTCTCGCCGATGTCGCTCCAACCCTCCTGGAACTCCTCGGCTTGCCCAGAGCCGCCGATATGACTGGCGAATCGCTGATTGTGCGCCGGTAGGGGACGCTGGAGTGTGGCCGGCACAGGCGGTCGGTCTAACGAAGACTACACCTCCGTAACCCCGACGCTCCGCCTTCGGTATACCTATTGCAGGAACATCCGCGTTCGCTCTTCGCAACGATCTCAAAATGATTGAACGACGGTTGAAGGGGTGTAGGGAAACCTGGTTTCCCCACACCCCTGCCCAATGCATCACGCTATGACCCGGCGACCCCTCTCCGCTCGCAACCGGCACTGGCACATTCTCCCTCCGGCGCCGCCGGAGTTTGTGCGCCAGAGCGGGCTGAGTCCACTGCTTGCCTCTCTGCTCTATCAGCGTGATCTGCGCGATCCCGACGCGACACGCCTGTTTCTCGAGGCGGAGTATGCGCGTGATCTGCACGATCCCCTGCGCATGCGCGGCATGGCCGAGGCCAGCGCCCGCATCGCCGAGGCCATCGCTCGCGGCGAGCCGATAGCGGTGTACGGCGACTTCGACACCGACGGGGTGACCGCGGTGACGCTGCTGGTGCAGGCCCTGAGCGCGATGGGCGCGAACATCCGCCCCTACATCCCCCACCGGCTCCGCGAGGGCTACGGGTTGAACGTGCAAGCCCTGCGCCAGTTGGCCGGCGAAGGAACGCGCCTGTTGATCACCGTGGACTGCGGCGTCAGCAATGCGGCCGAGGTGGCCGAAGCAACTCGCATCGGGCTGGACGTTATCGTAACCGACCACCATACACCGCCAGCGACGCTCCCTGCCGCCCTGGCAGTGGTGAACCCCAAACAGCCCGGCTGCGCCTATCCCTACAAACAACTGGTGGGCGTCGGGATCGCCTTCAAGCTCGTGCAGGCCCTGGTGCGCCGCGGGTTATCACTCGGTGCGCTGCGGGGCCGTGACCTGCTCGATGTTGTGGCCCTGGGCACCGTCGCCGACATGGGGCCGCTCACCGGCGAGAACCGGGTGCTGGTGAAAGCGGGATTGGAGGCCCTCAACACCACCCGCCGACCGGGCCTCAAGGCGCTGATCGAGGTGTCGGGGCTGGTGCAGGGGCAGATCACCGCTGCCGACATCGGGTTCATGCTCGGGCCGCGGCTCAATGCCGCCGGGCGGCTGGATGACGCTGTGCGGGCCTACCAGTTGCTCCTCGCGGCGGATTACGCCAACGCGCGGACGATCGCCGAAGAGTTGAACCGCACCAACCGCGAGCGGCAGGAATTGACGAAGCAGGTGCAGGAAGCCGCTCGCGCCCGGGCCGAGGCGAGCGGCAAGCACCGCCAGCGGATCATAGTGATTGCCGGCGAGGAGTTTCCAGCGGGTGTGGTAGGGCTGGTGGCAGGAAAACTGGTCGAGGAATGGGGACGCCCGGTGCTGCTGATCGAGCGTGGCGCAGAGCATTCGCGCGGCTCGGCTCGCTCGATCCCCGGCTTCAACATAGTTGAGGCCTTGGCCAGTTGCAGCGACCTCTTTGTGCGTTTCGGCGGTCATTCGGCTGCGGCTGGCTTTACCATTCCGAACGCGAACCTGCCGCGCCTGGAAGAACACCTGCTCGCTCTGGCCGAAGAGCGCCTTACCGACGCCATGCTCCAGCCTTCGCTGACTATTGATGCCATCCTCGACTTCAATGGAATCAGCCATGACCTGCTCGCCGAGTTGCGTCGCCTCGAACCCTTCGGTCAGGCCAACCCCATTCCCACGCTGATGAGCCCGGCCGTGCAGGTGGTTGATGCCCGTCCCCGCGGCGGCGATGGTCAGCACCTGCATCTGCTCCTGCGACGCGACGGCCTCACCTGCGAGGGCATCGCCTTCCGCCTCGGCCATCTGGCCGAGGCCGTGCGTCGGCATCCCCTCATTGACGTGGCCTACCACCTTGAAGCCAATCAGTGGAACGGCGAAGCGCGCTTGCGGTTGAACATCAAGGATTTTCGCCGCGCCAGGGGGTGATGCGATTTTGGATTTTGGATTTTGGATTCCCGTATGTGGGGTTCCACTGAGATCTGCTGGCGTGCCGGGTCTTCACCCTCCCCCGCCGAGCGTAGCGAGGCGGGGGAGGGTGAGGAGCCCTGCGCCGCTTAACCAGCCATCGCGGCGCTGCCGCAGCGAGTGGCGCGTCGTCGTTTTGATGGCGGCTGGCGCTCGCCGCGCTCCTCCTGCGTGTGGATCAGACCTCTGGCGCGGGCGCGCACCAGCGCCTCCACACATTCCCCATCGAACTCAACGCCGGCCAGACCGCGTAAAATGGCGATTGCCTCTTCGGCGGAGCGGGCCGGCTGGTAGGGGCGGTGACTGGTAATGGCGTCGAACACATCGGCCACGGCGACGATGCGGCCCACCAGTGAGATCTGGTCGCCGCTCAGACCATTCGGATACCCACGCCCATCCAGGCGCTCGTGATGCTGGGAGAGGGCCGTCCAGCTATCTCGCAGCACCTCCAGTTCGAGCAGGCCATTTTCGCGCAGAAATTCCAGCCCGTACACCGGATGCTGGCGCATCTCCGCGAACTCAGAGTCACTGAGCCGGCGACGCTTCTTAAGGATGCGGTCGGGCACGCGGATCTTGCCTACATCGTGCAGCTTGCTGGCAATCCGCACCCGATACACCTCATCGGGACTCAGGCCAAGTTCCTGGGCAATCGCCACCGAGAAATCGCTTACCCGCTGGCTATGACCGCGCGTGTAGGGATCTTTCAGATCGATTGCCCCGGTAATGGCATCAATGATCCGGGTGGAGAGGGCCGACACCTCGGTATACAACTCAGCCAGACGAATGACCGTGGCCGCCTGGCTGGCGAGAGTTTCAAAGAGCGCGATATCTTCCAGGGCGAAGCCCATCCCATCGCGAGGGTTCAGCGCCTGAGCCCCGCCGATGATGCGCTCCTCAACGATCCCGCGGGCGTCGCCGAGTTGAATGCGCGGCGCTTTGAGCGGCACGCAGAGAATCGAGCGCGTAACGAAGCCGCTACTGGCGTCAACTTGCCGGTAGAAGCGCGGATCGCGACTCACATCATTGACCGCCACCGTCTCCCCGGTCGCCACCACATGGCCGATGATCCCCTGTCCCGCGGGCACCCGTTGGGCCACTATGCGCTCTCGGGTGGTCCCGGCGGCAATATGCAGAACCAGGTCGTCCCGGTTCGGGTCGCGCAGCCAGATTGACGTGGCCTCAACGTCCAGTAACTCGCAGGCGCGGCTCATGATCCGGTTGAGCAGTTCGTCACGATCAAGGGTGGTGGTCAGATGTGAAACGATCTCCAGCAGAGCCTGCTGGCGGCGTTCGCGGCGTTGGGCCTGAGCCAGGATGCGCTGTTTCTCGATCTCGTTCACCAGGCGTGATCCCAGCAGGTTGATCAGGGCCAGTTCTTCACTCTCTTCGCTGAGGGTGTCGGGCAGATTAAACACATGAATACAGCCAAGGGGCCGCCCCTGGCTCATGAGCGGCTGGCAATGGATCGTGCGCAGCGGCAGGGAAGCTGCCGCATTGCATATCCAGTCTCTGAGCGTGTCGCGCCGGGTTGCGTCGGCGACGAACAGCGCCTTTCCCTGGCGCAGGACAGCCCCCGCCAGGCCCTGGCTCGCCGCGCCGCGCGCGGCAAGGAGACGCTGCGCCCCTGGAAGCCCGGTGACTGCCTGGATCGTGAGAGTCTGGGTGTGCTCGTCATAGAGTGAGAGCACGCCGGCTTCGGCCTCGGTCGCGAGAACCATCAGTTCGAGCATCTGACCATACAGATCCTCCAGGACGCTGGCAATTGCCAGTTGATCAGCGCGCTGCATTGCCTGAACGAAGCGCTGGAAGCGTGTCTCACGCAGGAGCATGCTGGACCTCCACGGGCCTCGTGGCGGCGTCACCACGAGGCTCACAGCAACGGGTGACAGACAGCACGACAACAAACCAGGCGCCCCGGGGCTGGCAGCAACACTGCTGGCAGATCATCGTCGCAGACGATAAGGTATGGCCGCGGTCGCTGCGAACGGCGGCCACGGGCTAAGTTACAAGGAGCGTGACGGCGGCGCACAGTCGGGGGAAGAAGCGCCGCCAGTAGCGCGGGCCGTGGGTTGTAGCCTGGTTTTCGTCTGGAACGACGAATGGTAGAACGAGAGCTCCAGTTTAACCGCCTGTGATGGAGAAGACGTTTCTCGGTAATTGCGGAAGTCCCCGTCCACCACGTTATGCGCTATGCGCCAGGGCGCGAACATAACGCACCAGTTCCTCAGGATCGGTGGCGAGAGCGACCGGCATGCCGGCGGCCTCGGCGATCCGTTCCGGGCTCCAATCGTCAATGGTGCGTTCACCACGATAATCGAACATCACCCGCGGCAGCAGGGCGCGGGCGCAGCCGCTCTCCCGCAGGGCCGGCACGACGTCTTCGGCGGTAAGCAGGCCGCTTACGGTCACCGTCGGGCCAAAAAAGGCATTGGTCACGGGCACGATCCGTGCCGTCAAACCCTCGATCCGGTTGAGCCGCGCAGAGACGTGGTTCATTAACCCGGCGACGAGCGTGCCGCAGACGATCGCCAGGCTGGCGGGACGGGGCAGGCGGGCGGGCAGACGGCGACGGGCCCTTGCCCAGAGGTCGAGGAAGTCGCGCACCATGCCAACGCCGTTGGAATACTGCGGCATCCCATCGTAATGATCGGCGGGAGGCACGGAGCGACCGGCCAGCAGATAAAACTCGTCGCCTGGATAGACGAAGGTCATCCCCAGTTCTTCGCGGCAGCGGGCACCGAACGACTCAACCAGATCAATGACGGCGGCGGCCTCGTCGGGGGTATAACAGCGCAGAGGCATGTCACTGGCCGCTGCCAGCCGCGAGCAGAAACCCAGAGCGGGGTCATGGAACGGTGGGCCGCCGTCTGGCGCCGCCATAGGCTGGCCGGCGGTCTGTTCCCACAGCGGCTGGCGCTCCCAGTTGGCGTCAATCCACTCCGGGCTTTCATGGACCTGAATGGCGGCCTTGAGACTGTTCGGGCGTTTGCCGTCAAAGCGGTATTTCGTCAGACCGACCGGAACGACCGCGACGGACTGCACCGTAGGGTGGAGCGCGATCAGGTCGGCGATGCTCTGCCGCAGCACCTCGCCGTCATTGACGCCAGGGCAGGCCACAATCTGGGTATGCACCTCGATTCCTATGGACCCCAGGCGCCGGATCTGCGCGCGGACATCGGGCGCGTCCCGCTTGCCGAGCATCACCGCGCGCCAGAAGGGGTCGGTGGCATGCACACTGATGTGCAGTGGTGAGAGGCGCTGCTGTTCAATCCGCTGCCAGTCGGCCTCGCTCAGATTGGTGAAGGTGACAAAATTGCCATACAGGAACGAAAGCCGGTAATCATCGTCCTTCAGGTAGAGCGTCCTGCGGAAGCCTTTGGGCATCTGGGTCAGGAAGCAGAAGGGACACTTGTTGTTACAGGTGCGTAACCGGTCGAACAGCGGCTCGCTGAACTCGATGCCAAGATCCTCGTCGGGGTGCTTTTCAACTTCGATGACCCGTTCCGCATCGCCCGAATGCACAAGCAGTTCCAGGCGCTCTTCCGCAATGGCGAAGCGATAGTCAATCACATCGCGCAGCCGCTGCCCGCCCACGGCAACGAGCACATCGCCGGGCTTCAGCCCGACCTCGGCAGCGATGCTGCCGGGAGCGACGGCGATGATCACGCCGCCTGCGCCGGTGATCCGTTTAACATCGGGTTGGTATTCCACGGTTGCTGGCGCCTGGCAGATCGGCCTCTGGATGATAGAGGTTGACGGTAACAGGGCATTTCCTGTACCGGTTCGAGGCTATATTATACCATCGTCAGCCTGTCGGGCTGATGAATGCGAGGTGTACAATTATTCACGAAAGGTGGAAGCGCTCACGAAGGCTTATGCCATGAGGTGAACATAAGTCCTGCGAGGGAGGGGCAGGGCAACGCTCCCGAAAACATACCCGTTCCGAGAGGCTCACAGAGTTTTACCATTTTGGATGAACCGGATTGCGCGAAGAAACACCAGAGGCAAAGACTACGCCAATGAGCGACCCGGCAAAAACGAGCGGGGCGCTACCGGAACATTTTGCGGCCCCGGTGCTCGGCGTGCCGTTTGAGTTTCGCAGCAACAGCGCAGAGGTCATCGCCGCCACTGAGCGGGCCTTCGGACTCTGGCGCAGCCTGCCGGCGAACCTGGTCGAGACGGGGCCGCCCGGGCAGGTAGAAGTCATCGTGCAGGCTTTTGCTCCCGACGAACTGGCGCCGGGCGGAACGCTGGTGACGCGCAGCCACGCGGGCGCACTGATCGCCGCGGGGAGGGGGCGCCTGCTTAGCGCGCTACCGGCCGGCGGGCACGCGCTGGCGTTCATCGCCCCGGAGGTAGCGGCTGATGAAGCCTGGCTGCGCCACGAGGTGCTCGAGCGCCTGACCCTTGCCCTGGCCGGCGCCCGCGGACGATCGCCCCTGCGGGCCGGGGCGGTCGTCTGGCGCGGGCGCGGCATCCTCTTCATCGGGAATGAAGCGTCGCTCAGCGCAACGCTCGCCGTCGGCTGTGCAGGCGCCGGCGCCGCGCTGCTGGCCGCCGGGGTGGTCTTTCTGAGCGCGGGACATGCGCCGGCGCTCTGGGGGCATCCGGGAATCGTGCGCCTGCCGCTTGAGGCCGCCCGGCACTTCCCCGATCTGCCATGGCGGGCTGTGAGCGCGGAACCAACGCTGATCGAACTGGACGCGGCCTCGCTCGGCGCGGATCGGCTGGCGACCCACGCTGTGCGGGCCGTCCTCTGCCTGGTTGAAGCGGTTACGGGGCAGGCCAGCCACTTGCAGGGGCTGGCCCGCGATGAGGGGTTAGATCGCCTGGCGCGCGCGCTGGAGCCTGACCCCTCGGTGATCGGGCCGCTCGCCGGGCTGATCAGCGAGCGGGCCTATCTCCTGCGGGCAGGCGCCGACCCGCGAACCGCCGTGGCGCTCCTTGAGCACCTGATCGAGCGAGGAGAGCTGCGGTAAATACAGCCCATTCACAGAAGGCGCAACAGCCGCCGCCTTCTTACTGGCCGGCGCCATCCCACAAGTATCGCTCCAGATCAACGTGGTCACTCTCGTCTACCTGGACGCCTTCGGCTTCCAGGCGCGCCCGTTGCATGGCTGGCTCATAGGCGTTGCTGATGAAGCCGTTACGGTTGACGACGCGCCACCACGGCGTTTCATCGCCGCCGGAGGTGCGCAGGGCGTGGAGGGCATAACCCACCAGCCGGGCATGACCGGGATACCCCGCCAGGACTGCCACCCGTCCATAGCTGCACACCCGTCCATAGGGGATCTGCCGGACCACCGCATAGATTGCCGCGTAACTTGTCATTGATGGTTCAGGCCAGGCGTCCACCGTCCACGGCGAGGGTCGCGCCGGTGACGAACGAGGCGCCATCGGAGCATAGCCAGAGGACCGCCGAGGCCACTTCCTCGGGAGTGCCGAGGCGACCCACCGGCTCGCTTTCAGCGAACTGCTGGAGGAGGCGCTCATCGCCTCCGGTAAACTCATCAATCAAGTGGGTGTGGATCGTGCCCGGCAACACCGCGTTGATGCGGATGTTGTTGCGCGCGTATTCGAGAGCGGCGGCCTTCGTGAGCCCAACAATGCCGTGCTTGCTCGCTACGTAGGCCGACACGCCGCGGGAACCGGCCAGCCCGGCGGTTGAAGAGGTGTTGACGATCACCCCGCCGCCCTGCCGGAGCATCTGCTGCAATTCGTACTTCATACACAGCCAGACGCCCTTGAGATTGATGCCAATGACCCGATCCCAGGCTTCTTCGGGATAGTCGGCCAGCAGGGCCTGGGGGCCGGAAATGCCGGCATTATTGTGGGCAATATCGAGTCGGCCATACATCTCCAGAGCCGTGCCAATCATCGCCTCGACATCGGGGCGCCGGGAGACGTCGGCGCGCACGAAGATCGCATCGGTGTTTTCAGCGCGGGCGAGCGCGGCTGTCTCCTCTCCCGCCTCGATCTGAACATCGGCCACCACCACCTTCGCGCCAGCCCGAGCGAAGGCGAGGGCCGAGGCGCGCCCGATGCCCGACGCGGCCCCGGTAACCAGGGCGACTTTTCCTCTAAACTCCGGCCACATATAGAAAACCTCCTGATCAATAAGTATGCCACAAAGGCGCGAAAATCAACGGGATTGGAAGAGTTTTAAAGCAAAGCCTGCGCAACATCCGCTTCCAGGAGTGAGTCGTGGGAGCGCACGCTGCTCCGGCGCCGGCTGAGAGGAACGAAGAAAGCCGCTTTGCTCCATGCTTCTTTAAGCAAAAGATGGTTTTCAAAACAAGGGTTTGATATGGCAATGTAGTAGATAACACTTTTGTCAACGACGCAACAGGCCCGATCCCCCGCGCGTTTGTACAATCGAACATGGCGTTGGAGCGAGCGCGCGAGGGAACGGGTATGCCTGAGGAGCAAGAACGGCACGGGAGCCGGAAAGAGGATGAGCAGGCGGACGCGACGGACGCCGCCGCACTCGAACCGGCGGAAGACCCGACTGCCGAGGCCCCGCCGCCAGCGCCCTCGCCACCGCGCCAGTCACACCGCCACACCGTGTGGCGGTGGCACGTGCGCCGGCGCCGGCGGAAGATACGTTAGCGCACCCCTTCCAGGCGATCCTCGAGGTCGGCGTGGAGCGCGCGCAGGCGCTCGAGGGTCTCCTCATCAGTCTGCCAGATGCCGCGACTGTGGGCCTCGAGCAGCCGCCCGACGGCGTTGCGGGCAGCCTCAGGGTTGGCGGCCTCCAGACGCTGGCGCATGGCATCGTCGAGGATGAAAGTGGCCGCAGCCTGGTCATAGACCCAGTTGTCCACCGCCCCGGTGGTGGCGCTCCAGCCGAGCATGTAGGTGAACCGGTGGGAGATCTCGGCGGCGCCGTTGTGGCCGTGCTTGAGCATGCCTTCATACCACCTGGGGTTGAGCAGACGGGTGCGGTACTCGACCCGCAGCACCTGTTCCAGGTTCTGCACGCGCGTCTCGGCGGTGAAGCTTTCGACATAACTGAGGGGCACCGCCTTGCCGGTGGCGCGTTCGGCGGCGGCCTTGAGGGCACCGGAGTAGCCGTAGTAGTGCTGCATATCGGTCAAACCGTATTCGACCGAGTCGATCTCCTGGGCCACGCGGTCCACTGTTTTGAGGAGGGAGCGCAACACTTCAGGCTGAGCCGCGCCGCCTTTCTGTCCGCCAAAGGCGTAGGCGTTGCGCTTGATGAACAGTTCCTCCAGCTCGCGGCGGTCCTCCCAGGCGCTGCCCTCGATGGCCTCGTCCACATCGGTGCCATAGGTGCCCTCGGCCTGGGTGAAGATCCGGGCCGTTGCCGCCTCCCAGCTCTTGCCCTCGGCGAGCATGGCCTGCACATGCTTGCGGATGAAGTTCATATCCTCCGGTTCTTCGGCGCGGGCGGCGTCGCAGACCAGCCGGTCGAGCAGATCGATCGTGCCGGCGAAGGTGTCGCGGAAGATGCCCGAGGCGGTCATGAGCACGTCAATGCGCGGGCGGCCCAGTTCCTGGAGGGGTATGAGGGCGTAGCGCCCCACCTTGCCCTGGCCGTCCTTGACCGGGCGGGCGCCGATCAGGCCGAGGACGATACCGATGGCCTCGCCCTTGGTCTTGATCGAATCGAGGCCCCAGAGGACCTGGGCGATGGTTTCGGGGTATTCGCCGTTGTGTTCGGCGCGATGGGCGGCGATAAGCGCCTCGGCGATGCGCACGCCGCGCTGGTAGGCGCTGTCGGAGGGCACGCGGAAGGGGTCAAGGCTATGGATGTTGCGCCCGGTGGGCAGGACGGCCAGACCGTCGCGGATCAGGTCGCCGCCGGGGGCGGCGGGGATGTAGCGCCCCTCGAGGCCGCGGAGCAGGAAGTCCAGCTCCTGGGTGTTATCGCGCAGGGCGGCGAGCATGGCCCGTCCCAGCTCGGTGAGGGGCAGAAGGAAGATGTTCCAGGCCGCGGCGCCGGCCTCGCTGATGCCCAGAACGGCCTGCCAGGCCCGTTCCGGGGCTTCGCCGTCGAAGACGGCCCGCCGCACAAACTCGTTGCAGACTGTCTCGACGCGGTCGCGCAGCTCCAACGCAGCGAGATCGCCCCGGCGCGCCCGGGCGAGGAGGGCGGCGTAGCCGTCCTGGGCCTGCCCTTCGCCGGCGGCGCGCCCGGTCACTGCGCTCATCACCAGGTCGCCCAGGCCGGGGTTGCCATCGCGGGAGATCTTGAGCGCCTCGACCACCAGGGTCAATTGATCCTCGGCGGGCGGGGCGCTGCCGAGGACGTGGAGCCGATCAGTGATCAGCGTGGTCTCCAGATCGCGCAGGTAGGCGTAGACCCGCGAGGCGAAGTCGGCGAACGGCTCGTCCTGGTAGCGCGCCAGGTCGGCGTCAAGGTTGAGGAGTTCGATCTTCTGCGCGATGGCCGCTTCGAGATCCGCATTCGGGCGTTCGCGGTACTCCTCGAGAACGTCCTTGAGGGCTTGCAGCTCTTTGTACAGCCCGGCGCGGCCGTAGGGCGGAATGGCGTGCCCGACGATCACTGAGAACCCGCGGCGCTTGGCGATGTTGGCTTCGGCCGGGTTGTTGATCGGATAGACGTAGAAGTTGGGCACGGCGCCCAGGAGCACATCGGGCCAGCAGCGCTCGGTGACGCCGAGTTGCACGCCGGGCATCCACTCGGCGGTGCCGTGCATGCCCACGTGGACGATTGCATGGGCGCCGAACTGCTCCGTCAGATATTTGTAAAACAGCGCGTACTGGTGGTGCGGCGTATTCTCCCGGTCGAAGAGCAGGCGCATGGGGTCGCCGGGCATGCCGATCATCGGCTGGACGCCGATGTAGATATTGCCCAGGGTCATGCCGCCGAGGCGCACGGCGTCTCGCCCGGCGGGGGCGATATCGCCGGGGAAGGGCCCCCAGCGGGCGTTGATGCGTTCCTGATCCTTCGGGCGCAGCCAGGCGTGAAAATGCTCGCGACCGACGGTGGGGCGCGACACCGGGGGGTGACCGGGGGGCAATTCAGGCACGTCAGCGCGGATGGAGGCCTCCAGGCAGCGGGCCAGTTGCGCCGGGTCGCGCGGGTATTCGCCGACACGATAGCCGGCGGCCTTGAGACGGTCGAGGAGGGCAATCAGCGTGGCGGGCACATCGAGCAATGCCGCAGTGGCAGTGTTACCCTGACCGGGCGGATAGTTATAGACCACCAGGGCCAGTTTCTTCTCGCGGTTGGGCGTATGGCGCAGACGCACGAACCCGCGGGCCAGGGTGGCCAGCCGTTCAAGGCGGTCGGGCACGGTGCCGATCTCATTGCCGCGCATGCCGCCAAGGACCACGGGCGCCACGGCGCCGTCCATCTCAGGCAGGGAGTAGAGGATAGCGGACTGGAGGGGGCCGACGCCGTGTTCGCGCCAGTGGTCCTCATCCTGCACGAAGAGGGGCGAAGCCACGATATAGGGGACGTCGAGCTTGCTGAGCAGTTCGCGGGCTACGGCGACAGTCAGGCCGGCCTTCGACGATCCGGCCGGCCCGCCCACCAGCGGGAAGCCCATGGTGTTGATCAACACGTCCACATTGAGCCTGGAGAGCCACTCGCGAACGACAATGTGGCTCTCGATGCCCTGCACGAAGATCGGCAGCACGCGCAGACCGGCGGCCTCAAGCGCGCGCACCAGGTCGGCGTGGTAGCGGGTGCCGCCGAGGATATGAGCGCGGAAGGAGAGCACCGCCGCCGTACCCAGGGGCTTCGCCGAAGCGCCTGTGCTCCTGGCGCGGGCGCGAGCGCGCTCCTTCTCCCAGCGCAGATACTCCTCGGGCTTGCCGAAGTAGCGCGGTGCATCGGGATGGGCGAAGCCCATGCCCGGCAGTTCCACCGGAGGGGCCACGTGGAGCTTGGAGAGACCGCAGTACTCGCGCAGGATCAACTTGAACATGTTCGCCGTATTGGCGACATCGCGGTTGTTCCAGTAGGTGGTGACGTTGGTCCAGTTGCGGAAGTCGGTAAGCCGTCTCCCAGGCAGGAAATTGACCAGCTTCGAGGTGATCTTCTGGAGCTTGACATAACCATAGTAGGCGTCTTCCTCGCGATTGCCGACCAGAAGGCGGGCCACGTTCTGCACCGGTTTGGGCATACCGCCGCCCTTGCCGCGCATAGAGTAGTTGCCCACTTTAGTCAGCCGCATCACCTCGGGGACGCCCTCGAAGCAGAACACCACCGGCGGGTCGAGACGTTCGACGGTCGGCACGAGCCACTCGGCGGTCTCATGGAGGGTGATGATCGAGGTGATCAGGCAGGCGCAGCGTGCAAGCGCGGCTTCCACCTCCTGCGGGCGGCGTTGCACGTCGCTATCCTCGAACACGTGCACCTTGAACTCCGGCGCCTCGGCACGTACCTGGGCCTCGGCCTGGCGGAACAGGTCGTGGCTGTAACGTTGCATACCAAGGATCAGCACAAACTCGATTGGGCGCGCCATTGCTGTCCTCCTCATCGTTCGGCTGCTCTTATTATCCTTCAAGTCGGGAATTATTCAAGTTTTGCAATTACGAAAAAAAGGCTGTGCAATACGTTATTCGATTGCGTGTGGTCTGTGGTTACAGGCGCGAGCTAGAATTGGTTTAACGCGATGCCGGACCGCCCGTGCTGCGATGCGACTGATGCGCGGTCTGCAATCAGACGCGCCGGTTGCATCGGGACGGGCAAGAGAAAGCGGTGGCATATGTCCGCTATTTTCACCACCCCTGAGGCGCTCAGCAAGGAAAACGCTGCATTACGGGCCGAACTGGCGCGCTACCGGGCGATTTTCGAACAGCTTGGCGTGGGGATCCATGTCTACAGGCTGGAAGATCCTGAGGATGACCGGACGTTGCGCATGGTGGCGGCGAACCCGATTGTCGAGGAGCTGACCGGCGTGAGTCCGGCGAATATTGTCGGCAAGACCCTCGACGAGAACTTCCCTGGACTGCGCGAACAGGGCGTGCCGCAGGCCTACGCCGGAGTTGTGCGCAGCGGACAACCTCTCGCGTTCGAGGTGACCTATGGCGACGAGCGGGTGATCACCAGCGCCTTCGCGGTGCGCGCGGTTCCCTTGCCGAACGATGAACTGGCCGTGATGTTCGACAATATTACGGCGCGCAAACAGGTAGAACAGGAGTTGCGACGGCTGAATGCCGAACTGGAGCAGCGGGTGGCCGAACGCACCGCCGCCCTGGAACGTAGCGAGCGGTTTCTGCATCATGTGCTCGAAACCTCGCCAGCAGCGATCTACATTAAGGACCTCGAAGGGCGGTTCCTCTTGATCAACCGGTACGCGGCCCAGATAGCCGGCCGGGCAACGGACGAGTTGATCGGGCATGCCGACAGCGAGTTCTTTCCCGAAGCGTATGTCGCCCGGTGGCGCGCCGCCGAGCAGGAAGTCGCGCGGACGGGCCAGGTCGTGGTCCAGGAAGAAACGGCCCCGATGCCCGATGGCATACACACCTTTCTTTCCATTCGTGCGCCAATGTACGACGAGCATGGCAACGTCTTCGCCATCAGCGGGTTCTCAACCGATATCACTGACCGGGTCCGGGTCGAAGAGGAACTGCGCCAGGCCCGCGAGCGGCTTCAGTTGATCATTGACAGCCTGCCGGCGGCGGTGTTCTGGAAGGACCGCAACTCGATCTACCAGGGCTGCAACAAGACCTTCGCCCGCTTCGCCGGACTGTCCTCGCCCGATGAGATCGTGGGCAAGAGCGACTACGATCTGCCCTGGACAAGAGAGGAGTCCGACTCATACCGCGCCTTCGACCGGCAGGTGATGGAGTCGGGCGAGGCGGCGCTGCACATCATCGAAACCCAGACCCAGGCTGACGGCCGGGTGGCGTGGGCCAGCACGAACAAGATCCCGCTGCGCGATGGTCGTGGCAGGGTTATCGGCATTCTTGGCACCTACGAGGACATTACCGATCTGAAGCGCACCGAAGAGGCGCTGCGGGAAAGCCAGCAATTGCTCCAGACGCTGTTCGCGCATCTGCCGGTAGCAGTGTTGTTGAAGGCGGCAGCGGACGGCCGCTTCGTCCTCTGGAACGCGGCCAGCGAACTGCTCTTCGGCTTGCGCGCCGAGGAGGTGATCGGGAAGACTGACTACGACTTCTTCCCGCGCGAGCAGGCCGACGCCTTCCGGGCCAAGGATCGCGAAGTGCTTGCCCGCGGGGTCACCGAGGTGATCCCCGAAGAACCGGTGGACAGCCCGCATCTTGGCCGGCGCATCGTGCGGACGACCAAGATCCCGCTCTACGACGAGCGGGGCAAGCCGACCTACCTGCTGGTAATCTGCGACGATCTGACCGAGCGCCGACGGGCCGAGCAGGAGCGACTGGTCCTCCAGGAGCAGATCATCGAGGCCCAGCAGCAGGCGCTGCGCGAGTTGTCCACACCGCTGCTGCCGCTCTCAAAGCGCGTGGTGCTGTTGCCGATCATCGGTTCAGTGGATACGGAGCGAGCGCTTCAACTGATTGAGACCTTGCTTGAGGGCGTCGCCAGGCATCGCGCCGACATCGCGCTGATTGACATAACTGGTGTACACATAGTAGACACCCAGGTGGCGAACACGCTGATCCAGGCGGCGCGTGCGGTGCATCTGCTCGGCGCGCGGGTGGTGCTTACGGGGATACGTCCCGAAGTCGCGCAGACCCTGGTGCAACTGGGTGTGGATCTGGGGGGCATTCTGACCCGCGGCACACTCCAGGACGGGATTGCCTTTGCTTTCGCGCAGGCGGGAGGGTAGTGCGTGGAGCGGGCCATGGTGCTCACCCTCCCCCGCCTCGCCGTGCCCGGCGCCCCCTCCTCTCAGGGGTAGGGTTTTTGGAGCGAGAAAGGGTTTTCGGCATTCCGGCGCGCTTACGACCCTCACCCCCCCGCCCCCCTGTCCCGCGCGCGGGAGAGGGGGGAGTTGGGCGTTCCAATGCCCCGGATGGCGCATGCGACGCAAGGATGCGCCGGAAAACCCTCCACCTGAGAAGGCCCCCCCTCCCTCTCCACTGCAGGTGGAGAGGGAGGGGGGGCGGGGGGAGGGTGAGGACCAGCACGCCTGGCGGGTAGAGGGGGACGGGGAAACCAGGTTTCCCGATTCAGCGCCGCTCCTCATCGGAAGCTTCGGCGACGGGGCGACCAAGGAGGGCGGCGACGCTCTCGGCGGTGAGTTGCAGGGCGATGCGCCCATCGCTGATCAGCCGATCCAGGATCGTCGGGTCGCGTTCTTCGGTGGGCAGGGCCATCACGAAGTGATTGAGCGCCTCGCTGCGCTCGGCGAGCAGATCGGCCCAGGTGGCCTGGGGGTTGGCGCGGCGCAGATCGGCGAGGTGCAGTTCAGCGAATTCGAGCAATTTCGCGGCGGTGTCCTCGGTAAGCTGGGCGGCGGCCCCGGCGAGATAGTACGTGGGCGCGGCCGCCCCCGGGGCGGTATCCGCCGGCACGAGGTGGCCGACGATCACCTCCCCCGTCGCCAGGCGCTTTGAGGCATGGTAGTCGGCGAGAGCGCGCCGCTCGCCGGTGAGCAGGTCGCGCAGGGTCAGACCCTGGCCCTTCTTCACCTCCTCCACCACATAGGCGCCCAGCCGCACCGCGCGCCACGCATCCAGCAACCGCCGCTCATACGGATTGGAGGTAAAATCTTCCTGCCCGGCCAGACGCTCCACCAGGGTTTGCCCATCTTCGTCGCGCGCGTCGAAGGCGAACCACGTGAGGAAGCGTTCCGCGCCGCGATCCTCCAACTGGTCCAGCTCGGGCATCTGTTCCACAGCATACTTGCCCTGCCAGAAGCGCGCGAATGCGGCGGGAAAGGACTCAGGAACGCTCCGGGCGGCCTCGATGATCTTTGGCAGCAGGGTGTCCTGAGCCTCGCGCAACAGCAGTTGCTCGGAGCGGGCGGCCTGTTCGAGGGGGAGATGGCAGTCCTTATACTTTCGGCCACTTCCGCAGGGGCAGGGGTCGTTGCGGCCGGGCTTGCGCTGCTTCTCCGCGGGCTTCGCCATACGAACCTCACTGATGGAGAATGGAGATGAACCGAATCACGGCGCGACGGCGAAGATTGTACCATGTCGCTCGTACCAGATGCGGCCATTCCGTCTCCCTGCCGGCGCGGGGAGAGCGTCTGGCGCGCTGCGCCCGGGCGGAGGAGGGAGGGGAAACCACGCCTCCCCGCGCCCCCGCCTGAAGCAGAAGCCCGAAATGACGCTCACTCCTTGTCCGCGGTTCTCATTAGCGCCCATATACACCAATCCAAAATCCGAAATGACTCCAGTTCATCTCTCGCTGATCTGCACGGTGCGCGATGAAGCCGAGAGCGTTGGCGCGCTGCTCGAGTCTATGCTGGCGCAGACGCGCCTGCCCGATGAAATCGTGGTGAACGACTGTCTGAGCCGGGACGCGACGCCGGCGATCGTGCAAGCCTACGCTGCCCGCGAGCCGCGCATCCGGCTGGTGGCGGGCGGGCATAACATCCCCTCGGGGCGCAACCATGCCATTCGCGCCGCGCGAGGCAGAATCATCGCCTGTACCGACGCCGGGCTGACCCTGGATCGTGACTGGCTCGCGGCCCTGGTCGCGCCAATCGAGGCAGGCGAGGCCGACCTGACGGGGGGCTTCTACGCGCCGGACCCGCGCTCGCTGTTCGAACTGGCGCTAGCGTGGACCAACTATCGCACCCTGGAGGAGATCGATCCGGCGCGCTTTTTGCCCTTCGGCAACTGCATGGCGTTTCGGCGGGAGGTGTGGGAGGCGATTGGCGGCTTCCCGGAATGGCTGAGCCATAGCGAGGATCTCTACTTCGACCTGGAGGCGGAACGGCGCGGCTTTCGGCGCGCATTTGCGCCCGCGGCAGTCGTGCATTTCCGGCCCCGTTCCTCACTGCGGGCCTTTGCGCGGCAGTACTACCTCTACGCGCGCGGCGACGGGGTAGGCGGGCTGTGGGCGCGTCGCCACGTGACGCGCTATAGCGCCTACGCGGCATTGCTGGCGCTCCTGGCGGCCGCGGCGCGCTGGCCCGCGGCCCGCCTCCCCGTGACCACGCTCATCGGCCTGGGGGCGGCAGCCTATACGCGCGGACCCTATCGCCGGCTCTGGCCGCATCTGGCCGGAAGGCCGCTGCGGGAACGGGCCGCGGCGCTGGCGCTCGTGCCCGTCATTCGTCTGGTCGGCGACCTGGCGAAGATGGCGGGCTATCCAGCGGGATTGGCGCAGCGGCGGCGCGCCCGTGGGAGGTGAAATCAGCGTCTCAGGCGGAGACAGGAACGGCCCGGCCCTGGCTGGCGTAGTACTCGCGGCAATACTCCTCAAGGGTCTGCATCTGGCCCAGACGCAGGATGCGGCTGGTCTCGCGCATATCGCAACTCATCTCATCGTAGCTGAACTCGAGGAGCTCCATGATCCCCGGCGCCGAGGGATTGAAGGGCTTGAGGACGAAGCCAAGGGTTTTAATCATCCAGACGGGCACGTGGATCACGCGAATAGGGCGCCCCCACACCCGCGACCAGGTGGCGACGATGTCCTCAAAGGTGGCATGTTCCGGGCCGCCGAGTTCAAAGATGCGGTTGATCGCCTCAGGGTTATCCAGCGCGTTCACGAAGGCGCGGGCCACGTCCACCATCGCCAGCATCTGGGTGCGCTTGCCGGGCGCGCCGATTACGGGGAAGAAGCCGAAACGCTTCACGATTGGCTCGCCGCGCTGCACGATCTCATAGAACAGCCCGCAGGGGCGAAAGATGGTATAGGGAACGCCGCTGCGCTGGATCTCCTCTTCAGCCATCAGCTTGGCCCAGACAAACTTATAGCCGACAGGGTTGCGTGGAAAGAGCGTGCTGGTAAAAAGAAACTGCCGCACCGTCCCGGCGCGTTCGGCGGCCCGCAGCAGATTGATCGGCCCCTGATATTCGGCCATCCGGCGCGACTCATCGCGCCGGTCGGCGCCGGCGCTGGTGGCGCAGATCACATGGGTCGCGCCGCGGCAGCCGATCTCCAGGCTGCCGGGGTCACGGATGTCGCCGCCGATCAGCTCGGCGCCGAGGGCGCGCAGCGGCTCGGCCTTGGCGACCGAGCCGGGCCGCACCAGCACCCGCACCGGACGCCCCTGCTCGCGCAGCATGCGCACCAGCGTTTGCCCCAGGGTTCCTGTTCCGCCGACGATGAAGATCATGACGGCCTCCTCTGATGAAAACAGTAGCCGATAGCCGATAGTCGATAGCCAATAGCCTGCTACCGGGGGATGGTGGATGTCGGATGTTGGATTTTCGTTTATGGCGTCCTTCGCAGGACCAGGGGATGCATCCGGGCAGGGTTCCAACAGAAAGGGCGGAGCGCTCCCGGCCTGGCGCCGGATGTCACGCTCGGAACGCCACCCCGGACGTGGTTCCAACAGAAAGGGCGGAGCGCTCCCGGCCTGGCGCACCGGCGCCAGTATAGCATATTTCCTCTGTCGTTTCTTGCATATATGTATGGACATATAGAGAATGAGTCTGTATAATGGGCACACCTGGTCCAGGCCCATTCGTCTCGCGCAGGCGGGGCGATTAGCTGGGGAGGAGTGTGCTGATGCCCTACCGGATCACCCGTCATAGCGAGGACCTCATCTGGGTCGTCGTCGAAGGCCATATGGCCGCGGATCAGGCGAACGCCTACTTCAACGAGTTGTGGACGCTGTTCGACACGTGCACGCAGCCGACCGATCTGCTGGTTGATGGCCGGCGGATCAGCGGGGCCAGCCCCTCGGCGCGTCGGCGAATGGAGCAAGTCGCGCACCATCCCCGGCTGGGGCACCTGGCCTTCGTCGTGAGCGAGCACCACCTGTTGCTCTTCGCGCCGCTGGTGAAGCTGGTCAGTGGAATCGGGCTATTTGGCAACGAGGTCGAGGCCCTCGATTACCTGCGTTCGTCGCGCGGGCTGCCGCCGGTGATTGACCTGGCCATGCCCGGCCTGCCGCCGCTCTCTGAGGAAGCCCGGCCGGCTGACCAGCGCGCCAGCGCGCCGTCTGCCGACACCCGACGCCCGCCGGTGTACACGATGCCCCATGCGCGGGCGGAACGGCGCCAGATGCCGGGGTTGTTTGCCGGGTTGAGCAACATGCTTGACGGATGGGCCAGTAATGTCCGCGACCTTTCCCGGCAGATCAAGGGCGATTGAGGCCGGTTTAGCGCCGGATCGTTTTCTCCAGGATCATGTACGCGCCCTCGGAGCGCACCGGGGTAAACCCGCAGGTGTAGCGGTAGAAGCGCTGCGTATTGCTCGACCACCCCGGGGCCGCGACGAGCCAGCGGGCAGTGTCCTCGCAGCGCTCCTCCAGGAAGCGCCAGACGTAGGCGCCGATGCCATACCCCTGGTATTCGGGTGTAACGAACAGCAACCCCAGCACGCTGGTACGGTCGGGGTAGTGCCAGATCACCGCCGCCCCGACCAGAGTATTCCCCACTGCCACGCTGAAGCGCTCCGCGTCAATGCAGCCAGGCGGCCACTTCTGGAACAGGTCGTCGGTATAGTAACACTGGAGCAACTCGGGGCTCACCTCGTCAAAGGATGGCACGTCCGCATCGAAGGTCGCGGCCATCAACCGCGTCAGGTGCGGAATATCGGCCGGGTCCAGCGGCGCGAGGTGCACGTCCTCGGGCGTATTCATGATCATTTCTCTCTTAACACGCGGCTGCGCCACACAGAACCGGTGCGAACATGGGGGAAACCGGACTTCCCCAGCCTCTTGCTGGCGGGTGGACGCAATCGGCAAGAACGCGCCCACCTGGGAAACCAGGTTGCCTCGTATCCTGAGACCGGTTGTAAGGAGGAAAGAGGAAACCCGGTTTCCTCTTCTAGCCTACCGGATCAGCATTACACCACGCGTACAAACTTGCGCCGGCCAACCTGCACGACCGCATTGGCGCCGGGCTGGAGCACCCGGTCATAGCCCTCAATGCGCTCGCCATTCACCCTGACGCCGCCACCGTCAATCAGACGTCGCGCCTCGCTCTTCGAGGCTGCCAGCCCGGCGGCGACCATCAGATCAACAAGCGGGGTCGGGGCGAGCAGCGGGTGCTCAGGCATCTCCGCGGGTGCTTCGCGCTGCACGAACTGCCGGACGAAGGCCGCCTCGGCCTCCTGGGCCGCGGCGGGGCCATGGAACTGGGCGACGATCTCATACGCGATGCGCGCCTTCAGATCGCGCGGATTGGCCAGGCCTTCCGCCAGGGCCTGGCGCATCTCGGCCAGTTCCGTTAGCGGCACATCGGTGAAGACCTCAAAGTACAGAGGGAGCACCGCATCGGACATTGACATGACCCGGCCGTACATCTCGGCGGGCGGCGTGCGAATGTCAATCGTGTTGAGGAAGGTCTTGCTCATCTTGCGCCCGTCGGTGCCGGGGATGAGCGGAACGAGAACCACCTGCTGCGGACGCATGCCGAGCTGGGCCATCAACTCGCGCCCGGCCAGAATATTAAACTTCTGATCAGTGCCGCCAAACTCCACATCGGCGCGGATCGCCACCGAGTCGTAGCCCTGAAGCATCGGGTACATCAACTCCAGGATGGTCAGACCCGCCCCGGACTCATAGCGGCGGCGGAAGGTCTCGTGGGCGAGCATCTGCGCCAGGGTGAAGCGCCCGGCCAGGTCGAGGGCGTGCTCCAGGGTGAAGCTCCCGAACCACTCGCTCTGCCAGCGCACCTCGGTGCGCTGCCGATCAACCACACGGAAGAACTGCTCCATGTAGGTCTCGGCATTAGCGCGCACCTCGGCGGCGCTGAGACGCGGGCGGGTCTCATCACGGCCTGACGGATCACCGATCTGTGCGGTCCAGTCGCCGATGATGAGCACCACCTGATGCCCAAGTTCCTGGAACTGCCGGAGCTTGCGCAAGCCAACGGCATGGCCGATGTGCATGTCGGGCTTTGTCGGATCAAAGCCCTGCTTGAGGCGCAAGGGCACGCCTTCGGCGAGGCGCTGACGCAGTTCCGACTCAACGATGACCTCGGCGACCCCGCGGGTCAGCAGTTCATCAATGTTCATACGGTATGAAGAGAGCGTGGACGCGGGGTCCACGCTTTCCGAGCTGGCTGCTTGCGCTTCTTTGGCGTATGGTAGCACGAGTCAGATGGTTCGGCAACCGTATTGCGGCGCAACCCGGAGAGTTGCACCCACGGGCGCTAAGCGCCGCTGACGGGGATCAGCGCGCGCCGCTGGAGGGTGATGAGATAATCGGCGTAGCGCCCGGCGGTTGCGCCTTCGGGGCCGGGGAGGAGGTCGCGCAGGGTGGCCGCGTACCGAGAAAGGCGGGCGAGGATCTGCGTGGGCGCGACGCCATCGTGGGGTTGCCGTTCGTTGACCCAGGCCACCTGAGCGTCAAGGGGCGCGGGAGTGCCAGCGGCGATAGCTGCGGCGAGCATACGGGTGGTGATGTGGAAACCGGCGCGGATGACATCTTCATCGCTGTCGCCATCGGCCAGGCAACGCGCCGTGGCCGCAGCCACGATGCGTTCGCGCAGCCGTTCGAGGGTAAGCGCCGTGGTGTCGGGCGACAGAGGCGCGGGTGGAGGCGAGGCGCTGGTCAGCACCTCCTCGGCCACCCGCAGGGCCGCCGCCGCATCGGCGCCGCTGCCGCGCACGTTGAGCGCCGGGGCCAGTTCGGGCTGCTCGGTGAAGGGCATGCCGCCGGCAATCACCGGAATCCCGGCCAGACCGGCGGCGTCGAGGGCGCGCACCAGTTCCTGCACCCGCGGCAGGTTGAAGAGCATCTGCGCGGAGACGCCTACCAGGTCGGCCTGGCTGTCGCGGACCATCGCCACCAGGTCGCGCACAGGTACGGCAGCCCCGAGGTAGTGAACCGTCCAGCCCTCGGCTTCAAAGAAATCGGCGACCATGCGCGCGCCGACGCGGTGCCACTCGTCGGGCACGCAGCCAATGACTACGGTGCGCCCGCGTTGCTGCCGGGGGCGAAAGAGGGGATGCAGCTCGCCCATCTGCCGCTCGATGATCGCCGTGGCCAGGTGCTCCTGGGCGACGCTCACGCGGTTGCGCTGCCAGAGCCGCCCGATGGCGTAGGCCGTGGGCTGGAAGAGGTCGAGGTAAACGCGCTGCGGCGTAAAGCCAGCGTCGAGGGCGCGTTGAACTACCCTGTCGGCGGCGCGACCACTCCCCGCCAGCAGCGCGTTGAGATAGTCACGCTGCAGTTCCTCGGTGGATGCTGCGCTGCTCATAGCTTGCCTTTTCCGTTCAGCCGCCTGGCGCCTCGCCACAGTATAGCCGATCATCGGCGCTTCGCGCGTCGTGGAGTTGCAATTCTGGCGGAAGGGAGGTTTACTCTTTGCCTTTCACCTTTCTATACAGGTTCAAGGCCATGGCCCGGCGCGTCTGGTGATCAACAATCGGCAGCGGGTAGTCGCGTCCGAGGCGTACGCCGGCGCGGATCTGCTCCGCGGGGGGCAGCAGGTGGGGCGTGTGAATGTACCTGACGGGCACGGCGGCCAGTTCGGGCACGTAGCGGCGCACGTAGGCCCCCTCGGGGTCGAACTTCTGCCCCTGGCTGACCGGGTTGAAGATGCGGAAGTAGGGCTGGGCATCGGTGCCGGTGCCCGCGGCCCACTGCCAGCCCCCGTTGTTGGCCGCCGGGTCGCCGTCGAGCAACAGGCGCATAAAGTGGCGCTCGCCCTCGCGCCAGTCTACCAGCAGGTCCTTGGTGAGAAAGGAGGCGACGATCATGCGCGCGCGGTTGTGCATCCAGCCCTCCTGGCGCAACTGACGCATGGCCGCGTCCACGATGGGGTAGCCGGTGCGGCCCTCCTGCCAGGCGGCGAGCAGGGCCGGGTCGTTCTCCCACTCCAGGGCGTCGTACTCGCGCTTGAAGGCGCCGCGCAGCGCATGCGGAAAGTGGTACAGCACCTGCACGTAGAAATCGCGCCACGCCAGTTCGCCGATCCAGCTTTCGAGCGAGTCGCGGGCCGCAGGCGTGAGCGCCGCCGCCCCCTCAAGGTCGAGCGCCGCGCGCAGGGCGGTGCGGATGCCGAGGACCCCCAGGCGCAGATACGGCGACAGGCGGGAGGTGCCGTCAATGCCCGGATAGTTGCGTTGTTCGGCGTAGGAAGTGATGCCCGGCTGGCGCCGGAGGTCCGCGAACGCGGCCAGACGTTCCAGGGCCGCCGCTTCGCCCGCGGGAGGCAGCGGCAGGTCATAGCGCAGCCCCAGGTCCGCCAGGGCGGGAATGGGGAGACTGGCGGGCCATGGCTCGCCGGGGATCAGGTCTGGCGGAGGATAGGTGCGGCAGCCCTCGGCCGCCAGGCGCTGGCGCCAGCGGCGCGCGTAGGGCGTGTAGACGCTGTAGGGCGTCCCCGCGTCCGTCTGCACCTCGTCCATCTCGAAGATTACGGCGTCTTTGAAGCTGTGCGCGGCCAGGCCGCTCGCTCGGAGGGCCTGTTTGACGGCAGTGTCGCGCCGGATGGCATAAGGGGTGTAGTCGCGGTTCCAGTACACCCCGGCGGCGCCGCTCTCGCGGGCCAGCGCGAGCAGCTCCCGCAGCGGATCGCCGCGGCGCACGATGAGGCGCAGGCCCCGGGCGCGCAACGCGGCGTCGAGGGTGCGCAGGTTCTCGAGCAGCCAGGCGGTGCGCCCGGGGCTGGCGAAGCGCCCGAAGAGGATGGCCTCGTCGAGGATAAAGACCGGGAGCACCGCGCCGCCGCTGGCGCGGGCCGCGGCCGTCAGGGCGGCGTTGTCGCCGAGGCGCAGATCGCGGCGAAACCAGTGGATGATGCGAGGCATACTCTGTTCCCGTGCGGCGCCCGCGACCTGTTAGCGCAACCCTCAGGGTTGCGCTACGGGTTGCGCCACGGCGTATAATAGGAGGCGTCCTGCCACAGAAGGGAGCCGCAGCATGGCGACACATTCACCTGAGGTGCGCGCCTTAGCCAGACGCACCGCGATCCTTGTAGCGGGCGATGTCCTCGCCCTGCTGCTTTTCGCAGCGATTGGGCGGCGCAGCCACGGCGAAGCGGCGGGTCCAGGGGCCATCCTGGAGGTGGCGCGCACGGCCGCGCCTTTCATCCTCGGCTGGCTGATCGCCGCGACCCTGGCCGGGGCCTACACTCCGGCTCGCACGCGAGGGCCGGGCGCCATGGCGCTCGCCACGCTGATTGGCTGGACGGGCGGGTTGCTCCTCGGCGCGGTCTTCCGCGCGCTGATGATCGGGCGCTTCAGCCCCATGTCATTTTACGTCATTACGTTTCTCGTAGCGCTGGCGATCCTGGGCGGCTGGCGCGGCGTCTTTGCTGTTGTTGAGCAGCGCCGGGCGACGTAAGGACCGGCGAGGAAAGGGCGGCGACACTGTATCTCCCCTTTGCGCTGGCCCGCCGGAGAGATACATCTGGGAGGGCGCCGCCCTCCCAGGAAGATTGATGTGTTCCCGTGTTGTGTGGGAAAGCTGCGCGAGAAGCGGCATGACCAGAGCGCAACCGGCCTGGCCCGCGCGCATCAACGGATGGTCGCCACGGCCTCGAACACCTGTCGCCCGTCAACAAACACCCGCGCCGTATAATTGCCGGTGGGCAAGGCGACCCGTCCGCTATCGCATGTAAAAGCGGTCGTGAGGCAATAGGCGGTGGTGAAGCGGAAGTCGTTGCCCGTGACGGTCCGGCTGCTGCCCGTGAGCGTCTGGCCGTCAGGGAAGGTGAAGTCGAGCCGCGCCAGGCGCCCGGCGTACCCCTGCAACTGCACCAACACATAGAGCAGATCAATCCCGCTGGCAAATTCGGTTCCGGGGTCAATCAGTTCACCGGTGTCCCGGTTAAAATTGGCGGCAAAGGTTACGCTGACGACGGGCGGGCGACCGAGGAACGGCAGGTAGACCGGCGTTGAGTTGCCCTGGGAACGGGCAGGAGCGATGAAGGCCATGGGCAGCAGAAGCAGCAGCAGCGCACTGAGGCGCCGGTAACGCGGCATACGGTCCCTTCCTAAGCTCAATGCGGATATCGGCTCTGGATTTGATTATAGCACGGAATCGTGTGCGCGAAGGCGCGGCGCACTCAGTCCACCCGGGCCGGGGTGCGGTGGAGAGGCCGCAGGCCCGCGGCCAGTTGCTCATCCGTGGGCATGGCTGACTCGGAAGGCTTGTCGGAAGCGGCCAGCAGCAGGGCGCCCCGCTGCGCCAGGTTCCAGCAGAGGTGATAGACGTCGCCGCAGAGGGTCAATCGCCCATCGGCCATGCGCGCGAGCGTAGCCGTCAGTTCGGCCCGGCGAAAGGCTTTGAAGGGCGTTGGATCGCCCCGGGCCGCCAGGGCGCGGAGTTCGGCGTGCAGGGAGGCCAGAGCGGGATGCACGGTCGGCTCGACAAGGGCGAGGAAGGCGGCGAAGTCTCCCAGGCTGCCCTCCTCGAAGCGGGCGCGCACCTCGTCCAGGGACATGGCGCCTGTCGTGATCAACAGGGCCGTGGCCACGACGTAGTCCTGGTTGTCAAGGGTGAACGGATGCCACGCGCGCCGGCACAATTCGGCGTAGGCGCGCCGGAACAGCGCCACGTCGAGATCAGGAACCAGACGCGTGGCGACGGCCAGGGCGCCTTCGGCGCGCGCCTCGTCAATAGCTCCGTCCGAGCGCCCCCGCGGGCCGAGCAGCGTCTTGTCAATGTCAATCAGCACGGCGGTGCGCGCCCAGTCCACCCCGCGCCAGTCCAGCTCGGCGGCCCAGGTGTGGATGAGGCTCCAGCGGGTGGCGGTAGCGGTGTCACCGTACCAGACCAGGCTCTCCGGGGCGACAGGCCGGTCCTCACCAATGAAGGCATACGCGGGAAGCGGGCTGGTTTGGCGGAGATGCTCGGCAAGCAAGCGGTCATTGTCGGTGTCGCCGATGACCGCCAGGGCCGCAAGCGGCCCGCTGCCGCGCGCCGCCTGCAGCGTATCGGCGAGCGCCCGCACGATGCGGGCATAGGCGGCGTCGCGCTTGCGAGGCGGCGGGCCAGCGGCCAGGCCCAGACGCGCACGCAGCTCGTCGAGACGCGGCAATGAGGGGTCGCACGGCTGCAGGTCGCGGTAGATGACGGCGTCCCCGGTCAGGTCGGCAATGGTGGCGTACATAGGTTCGGCAGGGTCTGGGAGGGCGCAGCCCTCCCAGGACCGTATTAAGATACGCGGATTCGTCCCTCATGACCCTTCCCCGCCCAGGGAGGAAAGCGGGCGTCTCCACCCAGCGGAGGGAAGCTGGGAGGAGGCGAACGCAGGAACCGGCAAGGCTCCTGCGAACCGCGCCTTATCCTAGAAGACCCTGGGCGTACATCAACTCCGCATTCAGCACGGAGCCGCCCGCGGCGCCGCGGATGGTGTTGTGGCTCAGACAGAGCAACTTGTAGTCCAGCACCGGGCACTCGCGGATGCGTCCGACGACTGTGCTCATACCCCGCCCGGCGTCGCGGTCGCGGCGCGGCTGGGGCCGGTCGGGTTCATCGCGCACAATGATTGGCTGCGGCGGGGCCGAGGGCAGGTTGAGTTCCTGCGGCAGCGCCCGGAAATCGCGCAGCGCGGCAATGATCTCATCGAGAGGGGGGCGGCGGGCAAACGCGATGGAGAGACACTCGAGGTGCCCCTCCAGCACCGGCACCCGGTTACAGTGGGCTGAGAAGGTTATCGGCGCCATCTCTACCGCCCCGTCGCGGAGCGTGCCAAGCATTTTCTGCGGCTCGGTCTCGACTTTTGGCTCCTCGCCGCTGATGTAGGGGATGATGTTCTCCATCAGGTCGTAGGAGGGCACCCCCGGGTAGCCTGCGCCGGAGAGCGCCTGCATGCTCACCAGCAGCACCTTCGTCACCCCGAAGGCATCGAGGAGCGGGCGCAGGGTCATGGTCGGGCCGGTCGCGGTGCAGTTCGGATTGGCAATGATCGCCCCCGCCCACCCCCGGCGCCGCCGCTGCACGCTGATCAGTTCCAGATGGTCGGGATTGACTTCGGGGATCAGCAGCGGCACGTCGGGATCCATGCGCAGGTCGGAGGCATTGGTGCAGACCACGTGGCCGGCAGCGGCCAGGCGCTCCTCGATCGGGCGAGCGGTTTTGCCGGGCAGCGCGGAGAAGACCAGCGGGGTGTCCAGCGCCGCGTCTTCGCTCAACACGGGCATGTCCCGCAGCCGCTCGGGAATCGGCGTATCGAGCATCCAGCGCGTGACTTCGGCGTAGGGGCGTCCAGCGCTCCGCTCGCTGCCGGTAAGGGCCGTCACCTCGAACCAGGGGTGTCCGTCGAGCAACTGAATGAATCGCTGGCCGACCGTTCCCGTGGCGCCCAGCACCGCGACGCGAACCTTCATCGTCTGCTTCTCCTTCCTGAAGTGAACACAGGCCATATGCGGGAGGGTCCGGGAGCGTTGCGCCCTCTGATTGGGTCTTCACCCTCTCCCGCCTCGCTATGCTCGGCGCCTCCTCCCGCTCCAACGCAGGCGGGGGGCGGCCTGGGGGAGGGTGAGAACGATCGCCATTACCAGAGGCAGAAAGAGGCGTAGCCCGAACTCGCCGAAGCAAGCGCTCTTCGCATCCCCCACAATCCTGTTACGTCCTTATTTTTCATTATACGTGATGCGCGCGGCGACGAAACGGCAGCCGCGCGCCACCAGGCCGGCATCGCATCAATCCGGCCTCTCGGCCCGGGCTGGATGAATCCGCACTTAAACTGTGGATAACAAATAACCACGGTGTATGAAACATTAAGTAAAACCCCCCTGGCAAGGCGCAGACTGATCGGGTATAATCTTCACCAAGTTGTCACCACTCTGCAATGGTCTTGCACGTTACCTATCCTCCCGGTTAGGTTCTCCCACGGCGCAGGTTCCGCCGGAGCAGACGGCATAACGCCTGCGCGTGCGAAAGGTGTAATTCCGTCGCCCAGCGGTGATCAACGCCGATCCGGACGTGGAAGGAGGCAGGTCGATGATAGACCCAGAGGTTCAACGGCTGTTGGAGCAGGCAATCGACACGCCCGTGAAGCTTCATCTGCTCTTGTTGTTTCATGAGAACCCGCGGATGGAAGCCACGCCCGGGGCTATCACCGACCGACTGTGTCGTGATATCTGGAGCGTTTCGCAGGCTCTGCACGAACTCTATGACGACGGCATCTTGCTGCGGGCCGCCACGGCCCACGGCGAGCCGGTCTATCGCTATGCCCCGCGCGAGGAGCTGGTCGAAGTGATTCGGCGCCTGGTGCGCAACTATGACGATCCTCTGGATCGTGAACAGTTGCAACAGTTCATTCGCCAGCTTGCCAGCTACGCGCCCTACCGCCGCTCGCCGCAGTGGGATGCACAGGTGGCTTGAAGCTGGTTTTCTGCTCTACCTTGCCCCGTGTCTGGTGCAGACACGGGGTTTTTTGCGCCACAGGCTGCTTCCGAGGCATCTAACACTCCTCTAACGCTACAACCTTGACAATTGTCCTGTCAAGTCTCTACAATCGGGAGAAGCAGCCGCGTGCCGCGGCATGGGCATGTTGGTATCTATTTCAGGCCGTGAGAAAGCGATGAAAGACTACTACCAGGTGCTCGGGGTGAGTCGCAATGCCAGCGAACAGGAGATCAAGCAGGCCTACCGCAGGCTTGCGCGCATGTACCACCCCGATATCAACCCTGGCGACAAGAAGGCCGAAGCCCGCTTCAAAGAGATCAACGAAGCCTATGAGGTGCTCTCCGACAAGGAGAAGCGCGAGAAGTACGATCGCTTCGGCAGCGACTGGCGACGCTATGAACAGGCTGGCCCCGGCATTGATTTCAGCAGCGCCGACTTTGCCGACCTGTTTGAAACCCTGTTTGGCGGGCGCGCGGGGCGCGCGGGCGGCTTTAATATGCGTATAGACGGTCAGGATATCGAGCAGCCGGTCGAGATCACCCTCGATGAGGCCTTCACCGGCACCCAGCGCACCCTGCAGTTCTCGAACCCTAACGGTACGCCCCGCACCATCACGGTGAAGATCCCCGCCGGTATTGACAGCGGCAACCGCGTGCGCGTGCCCGGTGAGGGCGCCCCGGGGTTGCATGGCGGCAAACGCGGCGACCTCTACCTGGTCGTCCGGGTACAACCGCATCCGCGCTTTGAACGCAAGGGCGCCGATCTGTATACCCGCGTCGAGGCGCCGCTCTACACCCTGCTGCTTGGCGGCCAGGTGGCCGTGCCCACCCTCGCGGGCAAGACGATCAACCTCAACATCCCCGAACAGACCCAGAATGGGCGCACCTTCCGCCTCAGCGGCCAGGGCATGCCCCGCATGCATCATGCCCATCAGCGCGGCGATCTGTATGTGACCGTCAACGCCGTGCTGCCGACCCGCCTGACCCCGCGCGAACGCGCGCTCTTTGAGGAACTGCGGCGTATCACGGAGGGCCAACTGGTATGAGCAACCCTGAGCGCACCTACACGATTAAAGTGGCGGCGCGACTCACCGGTATGCACGAACAGAGCCTGCGAATGTACGAACGCCGGGGGTTGGTGCGCCCTGCTCGCAGCAAGGGGAACATCCGCCGGTATAGTGACGCCGATGTTGAACAGATCCGTTTCATCAAGCGCCTGGTTGATGACCTGGGGGTGAATCTGGCCGGCGTCGAGGTCATCCTCCAGATGCGCCGCCAGGTGATCGAGTTGCGCCAGGAGCTCGAGCGCCTCCAGAGGTCGTGTGGGGGTGTGGAGGTGTAGAGGTGTGGAGGTGTGGAGGTGTGGAGCTGTCTTCTCACCTCCACACCTCTACACCTCCACATCTCCACCGTCCACTCATCCCGCCCCGGTGATATCCCGGCGAGCCAGCAGGCGCCAGGCGCCATAGCCGAAAAGGGCGCAGTAGGCCGCCACTACCAGCGTGGCCTGGGTGAGCGAGGGCAGCGTCGCCAGGTCCAGCCCGCTCGCCAGCACCGTGGGATCCAGCCCGAACAGCGCCGCATTCTCCACCACCAGGCGGTTGATGTTCGGCTGGAGCATCAGGTTCACGACGAACCGCACTGCGTCGCTGACCAGGCCCAGGGAACTGAGTGAACCGGCGCCCACGTCGAGGGCCAGGAAGACCAGCCCGCCCCCCGCGCCGGCCAGTGCCGAGCGCCCCAGCGCCGCACAGACAAAGGTTGCCAGAACATAGGGCAGGATCACGTACAGGCTGCGTGGAATCCCCACGCCCAGGGCCAGCAGATCGCGCCCGCCGAGGCTTGAGGACAGACCCAGGGCCGCGCTGGCGGCGGCGGCGATGAGGCATCCTACGGCCAGCCCCGCCAGGATGCCGCACACCAGAGCCAGCAAGAGCGCGAGCAGTTTCGCCAGCAGATACAGGCCCCGCGCCGGTGAGCGGATGAGTTGCGCGCGCAGCGTGCCCCAGCCGAAGTCGCTCCCCAGCGCGCCGGCTGCCAGAATCACCGCCAGAATGCCGCCGACGCTGTTCATCTGACCCAGCACCGCCCCGAAGACCCCTGGAAAGCTCAACTGGCGCTCGATCTGCGCCGTCTGCGCGGGGTTTAACACCTCAACCCGCACGCGGCCGCCGCTCAACGCGCCTTCCTGCAGGGCAATCACCAGCGCCCAGAGTCCCAGGTTCAACGTGAGCAGCGCCAGAAAGGCAGCCAGCAGCACCCAGGCGAGCGGGCGCTTCCGCAGCTTCAACCACTCAGCGGCAAACAGGTTGCGTAACATTGCCTATGTATCGCTAGTAACCTCAAGGAAGAACTGCTCCAGGTTGCTCGTATGCACGCCGATCTCGGCCACCAGCACCCCGGCGCGGGTCAGGTAGGTGTTGAGTTCGGCCGCGCGCTCCACGGGCGCGTCCACCAGCAAGGCTCCGTTTTCGCGCTCCACGGCGCGCACCCAGGGAAGCGCCGCCAGCAGCGCGGCGGCCCGATCCGGGTCGCCCTCCACCCGCAGGCGCAGGCCGCGCTCGCGGCGCAGCAAGTCGGCCACTGCGCCCTCGGCCGCCAGCCGGCCCGCCTTCAGAATGGCCACCCGCCCGCAGAGTTGCTCCACCTCTGAGAGGATATGCGAGCACAGGACGATGGTGCGCCCTCCCGCGGCCAGACGGCGGATCAGGGCGCGGATTTCGGCGGTGCCGGCGGGGTCGAGGCCGTTGGTCGGCTCGTCGAGGATGATCAGTTCGGGATCGGGCAACAGCGCTGCGGCGATGGCCAGTCGCTGGCGCATGCCCTGGGAGTAGACCCGCACCCGGTCGCGCGCGCGGTCGGTCAGTTCCACCGCCTGCAAGGCGGCGCCAATGCGCTCCGCAGGCAGCCCGCCCGTATGCGCCAGCACCCGCAGGTTGTCATACCCGCTGAGGTAGGGGTAAAACGCCGGGGTCTCGATCATCGCTCCCACCCGGCGCAGAGCGGACACCGGGTCGGCCTGCACGTCATGCCCCAGCACCAGGGCGCGCCCGGCGCTGGGACGCACCAGGCCTAGCAGCATGGCGATGGTGGTCGTCTTGCCCGCTCCGTTCGGCCCCAGCAGGCCGAAGATCTCCCCCCGCGCCACGCGCAGGCTCAACCCGTCCACGGCCAGGCGTGCGCCGTAGCGCTTGGTGAGGTTCTCGGTCTCGATGGCGCTTTCGGTAGACATAACGTTTTGCGCTGCGTCTCCGGTTCAGATTATAGCATCTGCATGTATCGGTGAAGCGGATTTCCGGGGAGGGTCAGGGCCGATGCGACATCCGGCTCCGGCGGGGAGGTTAGGGCGGCTACGCCGCCTGAGAGATCATGTTTCGTTGGTTTTGGCGGCGTAACCACCAAAACCAACGAAACATATTGGAGTCTGGGGATCGGCAGGGCCAAAGCAGCGGCGCTGCCGCTGCTTTGGCCCTCCTCTACCCAGACGGGTAGGCCCCCCGTCCATCTGGGGTCTCCAGGACTACCTGTTCCAGAGATATACGAAATAGATTTCGTGATATATTTAACGTATCTGGAACGAACCGCTACCGTTCACCAAGGAGATCTGTATGCACGATCGACAGGCCGGATGGCAGGAACGCGCGCTCCTGCCGCTGCTCACCGCGCTCGCCGCTCTCTCCGCGGCGATGTTCGTCGCCCAGGCGTTCAATCCGCAGCCGCAGACCTTCGCCGGACTTACCCTCGACCGCCTGAGCGCCACCATCAGCTTGCTCGTGGCTCTGGTGGGTGTCGTGGTCTACCGCTTCGCCCTGCGCTACCTCGACGGCGAACCGCGGCAGCGGAGCTTCCTCCGCTGGCTGGCCTTCACGGTGCTGGCGGCCTACACGTTCGTCTTCGCCACGCACCTGGTAGTGCTTTTCGTCGCCTGGCTGCTTACCAGCCTTGGCCTGCATCAACTCCTGACCTACTACCGTGACCGGTACGAGGCCTTCCCTCCCGCGCGGAAGAAGTTCCTGATCAGCCGGCTCGGCGATGTGGCCCTTATCGCCGCTATCGCCATCATTTTCTGGCAGTGGGGCACCCTCGACCTGAACGTGTTCCTGGCGCGCCTTAACGACCCGGCGCCATGGCCTATGGCTCTTGATGTGGTCGCCGTGCTCGTAGTGACCGGCGCGCTCACCAAGTCGGCCCAGTTTCCCTTCCATAGCTGGCTCCCTGAGACGATGGAGGCCCCTACGCCCGTGTCGGCGCTGATGCACGCGGGGATCATCAACGGCGGCGGTGTGCTGCTGCTTCACTTCGCGCCGCTGATCGTCCAGTCGCCGCTGGCCCTTCTCAACCTGGTGGTGGTAGGAACGCTCACCGCGGCCCTGGGTATGCTGGCGATGTGGGCCCAGACCAATGTGAAGCGCGTCCTGGCCTGGTCCACCGTTGGTCAGATGGGTTTCATGATGGTGCAGATCGGGCTGGCGGCCTTCCCCGCGGCCATCCTGCACCTGGTGGGGCACGGCTGCTACAAGGCCTGGGCGTTCCTCCGCACCGGCGATTTGCCCCGGCGCACGGCGCCCGCCCCCAAACTGGCCCCCGGCCAGACCGTGCTGCTGGCGGTGATCGGCACGCTGGCGGCCATTCCCGCCCTGGCCCTGGCCAGCATCATCACCGGCTTTGGCCCCTTCCAGTCGCCCGGCAAGCTGGCGCTCTCGGCCATCCTGGCCCTGGCGATCGGGCAGCTCTGGGTGGCCTGCTTCCAGGCCCCGCGCTCTCCCGCTGCCGGCGCTCTCGCGCCGGCCCTGGTAGCCCTGGCCGGAACGCTGGCGGCAGCTATGCTTGCCTTCGGCCTCTACGAAGGGGCGGCGCAGTTCTTCGCCCCGGTGTTTGGCGACCAGCCCGCGCCTGCCGGCCCCCTGGCCTGGATCGCGGCGGTCATCCCGGTGGTAGTCTTCCTCATCCTGGGGATCGTCTACGGCCTGCTGCCGGCTCTGGGCCGGACGGCCGCCGGACGGGCCTTCTACGTCCACGCCCTGCACGGCTTCTACTTCGGCGCTATCGCTGATCGCCTGGTCGAGCGGGTCTGGGGCGCTCCCGCGTTGCCTGACGCCCGGCGCCTGTAATGCCGCGTAGAGCCTGTCACTGGCATTCCGGGAGGGCGCAGCCCGGGGATGTGGGAAACCCCGCGTTCCCCGCGCCGCAGGTGTCCGGACAGGCTCTCACGCATCACTCGTCACGCATCACTTGTCACTTGAAAGGAGCCGCGTGTGCTAAAGCTGGTTGATACCGCGCAGATTGATTACGTCGCGCCGTCGGTGCTGGAGGATGTTCTGGCCGTGTGCCGACGCATTCCGCCGCTGTGGGATCTGGAGAACTACGTGGCCGTGAACCCCTTCCTGGGTTTCGCTGGCCAGCCGATTGACGAAGCCGCCCGCCAGATCCGCGACGGGTTGGGAGCGCGGGTGCTGCCGGACATCGCCTATTACCGCGAGCGCTGGCGCGCCGGGGCCTTCACCATGGCCGATCTGGAACTGGCCGCGCAACGGGCCGACCAGGACCCCGCGCTGCTTGCGGCGATCCTCGACGGTGCGGCGCCCCCGCCGTTGCGTCGGGCGGGCGTGGTACTGACCTTCGCCGAGCGGTATGACCGGGTGCATGGCACGCACTGGAATGAGCGCGCCATCCGCTACGCCGCCGCCTGGTGCGCGGCGCAGATCCCCGCCGACGGGCCGGCCTGGGGGCGCGCCCCGCAGCCGGCAGGGCTGTACGCCTCCTGGCGCGAGGCGGCGCAGGTGGATCGCTCGCTGGAGATCCGCGGCCTGCGGGGCTGGCGCGCCTGGGTGGCGCAGTTGCCCGCCGATCCGCTGGCGGCCATCGAGAGCGTGCTGGCCGATCTCCAGGTCAGCCCCGAGGAGCGCCAGGCTTACCTCTACCGGCTCCTGGGCGGCATCTTCGGCTGGGCCTCCTACCTGCGCCGCGAGGTCTGGGCCGCGGGCGATAATGAGGCCGGGCCGGTGCTCGACCTGCTGGCGATCCGCGTCTGCACCGACGCGGCCCTGGCCCGCATGGAGCCGCGCACGGCCGATCACGCCATCGCTCCCACCGACGCTCCGAGCATCGAGGACGAGTCGGTGCGGGTGATCTTCCAGGAGGCCCTGGAGAACGGTTATACCCGGCGCCTGCTGGGCGCCCTGCAGCCTCCGCCGGCGCCGCCCGAAACGCGCCCGGCGGTGCAGGCGGTCTTCTGCATTGACGTGCGCTCGGAGATCTTGCGCCGCCACCTGGAGGCGCGCTCGTCCGCCATCGAAACCCTCGGCTTCGCCGGCTTCTTCGCCGTCTTCCTCGACTGGCAGACGCCCGCCGGGTCGAGCGCCCGCTGCCCGGTGTTGCTCAAGCCGGCCGTGCACATTCGCGCCCAGGCGCCCGCGCCGGTCTGGGAGGGCCGCAGCGCGCTGAAGAAGCTGACCACTGCTCCGTCGTCGGCCTTCGCCTTTGTCGAGACGCTGGGCCTGGGCTACGCCGTGGGCCTCATCGGCGACGCCCTCACCCGGCTGACCGCGCCACGCGAGGACGAGGGGCAGGTTCCCTTCATTCTCGACTCCGACGGGGTGAGCGGCCTCACTGTGGAGCAACGTTGCGACATGGCGGCGCTGATCCTCAAGAACATGGGCCTGCGCCAGCGCTACGGCCGCCTCGTCCTCCTGGCCGGCCACGAGGGATGCAGCGAGAACAACCCCCACCAGGCCGGTCTGGACTGCGGGGCCTGCGGCGGGCACGGCGGGGCGCTCAACGCCCGCATCGCCGCTGCGGTGCTCAACGATCCCCAGGTGCGCGCGCGGCTGCCGGAGCGCGGCTTCGCCGTGCCGGAGGATACGTACTTCGTCGCTGGCGTCCACGACACCAGCACCGATGAGGTGCGCCTGCTCGACACCGACCGGCTCCCCGCCAGCCACCAGTCCGATCTGCAGCAGTTGCGCGCCTGGCTTAGCGAGGCGGCGGTCGCCACCCGCCTGGAGCGCGCCCGGGCCCTCGGCATCGCCCAGGGCGACCCGGAGCTGGTCAGCCGCCAGATCCGCCGCCGCGCCCGCGACTGGTCGGAGGTCCGCCCCGAGTGGGCGCTGGCCCGCAACGCCGCCTTCATCGCCGCGCGGCGCGCCCGCACCCGTGGCGTGTGTCTGGAGGGGCGCGCCTTCCTCCACGAGTACGACTGGACCACCGACCCCGACAACTCCATCCTGACCCTGATCCTCACCGCGCCGGTGGTGGTGGCCTCGTGGATCAACCTCCAGTACTTCGGCTCCACTGTGGACAACGCCCACTTCGGCTGCGGCACCAAGACCATCCACAACCGCGTCGGGACCCTGGGCGTGGTGCTGGGCAACGGCGGCGACCTGCGGACGGGCCTGGCGCTGCAGTCGGTGCAGGGCCCGGACGGGCGCTGGTACCACGAGCCGCTGCGCCTGCAGGTGCTGGTCGAGGCTCCGCGCGAGCGCATTGAGGCGGTGATGCAGCAGCACGCCGTCGTGCGCGACCTGGTGGAGAACGGCTGGCTCCGGCTCTTCGCCCTGGACCCCGAAGGGACCGGCGCGGCCCGCTGGGTTCCCGGCGTCGGCTGGGAGGCGTAAGGCGTGAGGGCGCGGGGAACCCTGGGGTTTCCCGCCTCACAGGTTGTAGGGGTTTTCGAGGGAGAATGGGCTTCCGGCATTCCAATGCGCGTACGGTCCTCACCCCCCCTGCCCCCCTCTCCCTGAGCGGGAGAGGGGGGAGTTGGTCGTCGCAATGCCCCGGATGGCGAATGTGACGCGAGGATGCGCCGGAAAACCCTGCACCTGCAAGGGGTTCCCCGCGCCCCTGCATGAACGGCGAGGGGCAGGGAGGGTTTCGCCCTCCCTGCCCCTCGCCTTGATTAGACATAAGGTTGGATCTGCGCGATAAACCGCCGGAAGTCGTCAAGCCGGCTCAACAGGGCATACAAACGCTCGGGATCGACCCGGACATACTCGCGCACCAGGAGGTTGCGCAGGCCAACCATGCTTGCAACCGCGCCGGCAAGCTCCTCGTCCAGGTACTCGGCGCAGCTCAGCAGATCGACGCATTCAGCGTAGCTGGCCGGCGCGTCCAGATTGTGCCGGCTGGCAACTGTCAACCGCCCAGGCTCCGGCAGGTCGAGCGGGCGCGACACGTAGATGCCGATATCCACGTCGCTCAACGGGCCGGCCTGCCCTCTGGCGAAGGAGCCCAACAGCAGGGCGAACGTGATGCGTTCCTCAGCGGCGAGCAGGCTGGCGACGGTGGCGGGGAGCAAGGTTCAAACTTGCATTTCGGATGGTGGAGCGCCGTCTTCCGAGCATACCAGACTTCCTGCAATCTGCAATATTCCCGACGGCGGCTATCTGGCCGTGAGTCCCGACGGCGCGACGCTGGCCGTCGGCAGCCGGGGCGCCGTCCGGCTCTATGCGATCGAAGCGGGTCTGCCGCAGGGAACCCTGACGTGCTGGCCCGCAGAGGCCTCCATCGCTCCGATAGGCATCGCCTTTTCCCCCGATGGGCGCATTCTGGCCGTGACGGAGCAACGCTTCCCCAACGGGCCGGAGGTCCAGCTCTGGAATGTGGCGAGCCGACGCCGGGTGGAGTGATCCGCGTTGATGATCCGGACGCGCTGGTTGCCGGAACGCTGGCCTTCAGCCCTGATGGGCGCTACCTGGCCGTGACCGCCGCGCCGCTCGGGGTCTGGTTGCTGGACGCGGAACGCCAGGAGGTGGTCCAGGCCCTCCAGCGCGGGCCGTCAGAGAGCCTGGCCTTTAGCCCCGATGGCGGACTGCTGACCGTCGGCGGCGCGACCATCCGCACCTGCGCCGCTGGCGCGTGGCGCCTCGTTCACGAACAAACGTTCAAAGAGTCGCGCACCATTATCCCGGACCCTGATGGCGACCTGAGCCGCCACCGGGGCATGGTCGTCGCCATCAGCCCGGACGGCCGCTGGCTGGCGGACATCGGTCTGAGCCAGGTGCAGATCTGGACGGTCGAGGGGTGAGGCGATTTTGGATTTTGGATTGCGGTATCTGGCATAGGCGACTCCCATGAGTCCGGATTCCATTAACTTCCGATTAATCATACTAATCGGAAGTTAATGGCGTGCGCTGCCATCGGGGTGCAACCCGGCGGCTGAAGCCGCGGGCTACCGATACGAAGCCCGCCTGCGCGGGCTATACCGGATGTAATGCGTAATCGTCATCATTTGCGCCTGTGGGCCTCCGGCCGGCTACCCGCCTTTGCGGGCGGGGAAGCGTCGGCGCAGGCCGGCGCCCGGCGCGCACGCGCCCCAAGGCGCGGTTTCAACCGCCAGCCAGAGTATGCCGAGCGTAATCGTTACTCCTCATCAATCGCCAGCGGCAGGTTGTGGGTAAGGTATGGCCCTGATAACGAAGAACCGCCGGGCCGGATCTGGTATACTTCCCGTAGACAAGGGATGTTCCTGATGGTTGCGTTCCCACGCGCTCCCGCGGGCAGGGGTGCGGGGAAGCCTGGCGTCCCCGTTGTGCAAGTGGAGAACCCGCGATGCCAGCAGCGTATGAACCCGACGAGGCGCCCGGGGGCAGGCCAGGGCCGCTAGCCTGCCCTCTCGCCATTGATCCCCGCGCCGCCGCTGCTGCCGATGCCGCCAGTGTAGCGACGGTCTTCGATGATTATCGCAGCCGGCTGGACCCGGATACGCTGCGCCGGCAGGAGGCCGATCTGGCTCTCTTCGCCTTTTTTCTCGGCCAGGTGCAGGCCATTCCCCCCGCCCAGGCCCCTGCCTTTGGGGCGCGTCTGGCCTACGATCCTCACGCCTGGGCCAATGTCACCCACGGCCTGGTGAGCGCCTTCCTCCGCTGGCAGCTTCAGGAAGGCTACGCCATCGGCTCGATCAATGTGCGCCTGGCCACCGTGCGGCGCCACTGCGCCCTGGCCCACGCCGCCGGGGTGCTCTCCGCCGACGCCCTGGCGCTCATCCGCACTGTGCGCGGCTACAGCGGGCGCCAGGCGCGCGCGATTGACGCCCAGCGCCGCCGCGCCGCCACGCCTACCCGCGTCGGCGCCAAGAAGCCTGCGCCGCTCGTGCTTACCCCGGCGCAGGTGCGCGCCCTCAAGCAGCAGCCCGACACCCCCCAGGGCCGGCGCGACGCGCTGATCATCTGCCTCCTGGCCGACCTCGGCCTGCGCGTGGGCGAACTCGCCGGCCTCGAGGTTGGCGCCCTTGACCCCGCCCGCGGCACCTTGACCTTCTACCGGGAGAAGGTCCACACGACCCAGACCCACCACCTCAGCCGCGACGCCCTGGCCGCCGCCCGGGCCTACCTGGCCGCCGACGCCCTCCCCTCAGGCCCCCTGCTGCGCGGCTCGCGCAAGAACGGTGAGCTGTGGGGCGCGATGTCGGCGCGGGCCATCCGCGAGCGGGTGGCCATCCTGGGCGAACGCATCGGCATCACCGGTCTCTCGCCCCACGACCTGCGCCATACCTGGGCCACCCGCGCCGCCCGGGCGAAGAGCGACCCCTTCGCCCTGCGCGACGCCGGCGGCTGGAGCAGCCTGCTGATGCCCAGCCGTTACGTGCAGGCCAGTGAGGTGGCCAATAGCCGCATTTCCCTCGACGATGAATTGTAGCCTGGACAGGAACCCCGGTGAGTCTGCTCGACATTGATGGGCTGCGCGTGGTCTATCCCAATGGGCATGAAGCCCTGCGTTCGGTGTCGCTGCGCGCCGAGCCGGGCGAGATCATCGCCGTCATCGGGCGCTCCGGCGCGGGCAAGTCTACCTTGCTGCGCTGTATCGCCGGGCTCCAACGCCCCACTGCCGGGGCGATCGTGCTGGCGGGCGAGAACATCGCCGCGGCCGGGTCCGAACGCCTCCGGGCCATCCATCGCCGCGTGGGGTTCATCTGGCAGGAGTACCATCTGGTCGGACGGCTCTCGGCCTTTGCCAATGTGCTTATCGGGCGGCTCGGGCACAACCCCGGCCCGGCCAGCCTGCTGGGGTATTTCAACCGCTATCACCGGGCGATAGCGGTGCGGCAACTGGAACGGGTCGGATTGCTGGAGAAGGCCCGGCAGCGCGCCGACCGCCTCTCGGGGGGCGAGAAGCAGCGCGTCGCGATTGCCCGCGCCCTGGCTCAGGAGCCGGTGGTGCTCCTGGCCGATGAGCCGGTCGCCAGTCTCGACCCGGAACTGGCCGCCCAGGCGCTCGACGATATGAGCCGGATCGCCCGCGAAGACGGAGTGCTGACCATCATGAACCTGCACCAGGTGGCTCTGGCCCGCGCCTTCGCCGACCGCGTGGTGGGCATCGCCCGCGGCGAGGTGGTCTACGATGGTCCGCCGCAGGGTCTGGATACGCCGGTCCTGGAGCGGATCTACCGCTTCGACCGCCCCGCGGCGGAGGCGGCGGAGCTTGAAGCAGAGACATCACATGGCCGCTGACACCCCGCCGCGCTCCCCGTCGGCCCAACGCGAGCAACTGCTCAATCCCTGGCCGCGCCCGACCCTGCGCCAGACGCTCGCTGCAGTCGTCGCCCTGGCCGTGCTGTTCTGGTCACTGCGAGGCGCCGGGGTGAGCCTGGACGCGCTGGTCGAAGGCATGCCTACGATGCTCGACTTCCTGCGGCGCATCTTCCCGCCCCGCTGGGACATGCAACCGGTAACCCTGGCCGTACCCGGCGCGCCGGACGCGCAGGTTGTCGTTCCGCTGCCACGGGTCGCGCCGTACATCGTCGAAACGCTGCACATGGCGGTGATCGGCACGCTCCTCGGGGTCATGCTCTCCTTCCCCTTCGGCCTGCTGGCCGCTCGCAACCTGGCCCCGCATCCCCTGGTCTACCATGGCACGCGCCTGCTGTTGAACATCAACCGGGCCATTCCCGACATTCTCTTCGCCCTGATCTTCGTCGCGGCCGTCGGGTTGGGACCCTTCGCCGGCGTGCTCGCGCTGGGGGTCGGGGCCATCGGCGCGCTGGGCAAACTCTACGCCGAGGCCATCGAAGCGATTGACCCGGGGCCAACACTGGCCGTGCGCGCCACCGGCGCCACCCGGCTGCAGACCTTCGTCTACGGCGTCTTGCCCCAGGCCCTGCCGCTCATGGCCTCCTATTCGCTGCTGCTCTTCGAGCATAACGTTCGCTCGGCGACCATTCTCGGCCTGGTCGGCGCGGGCGGGGTAGGCTTCATCCTGACCACCTATATCAGCCTCTTCCAGTACCGCGAACTGATTGGCGCGCTGATCCTGGTTATCATGGTGGTGACGGTGATCGACTGGTTGAGCGGCCAGGTGCGCAGGCGGATCATTTGATCGTTTCATTATGTCAAGTTAGAACGAGGGGGAAGACGTGGGAGGGCGCAGCCCTCCTACAAACCCGATCACGAGGAGACAAGGAGACTCGCCCCTATGGCCCGGCTTATGTCCACCCTTATCCCCATATGGCTGGCGGCGCTGCTGGCGGCCTGCGGCGCGGCGCCGGTCGCGCGGGTGACCCCCACGCCGGCGCCCACCATCGTCGCGGATCGCGCCGGCTGGCCGGAGCGCTTCCGCATCGGCCTCTTCGGCGGCGATGACCCCAACGCGGTGCTCCGCAACGCCGAACCCTTCCGCGCGCTGCTGGAGGCGCGCCTGGGCATCCCTGTGGAGATCCAGACCGGCGCCAGCTACAGCGCGGTGATTGAAGCCATGCGCGCCGGGCGGGTGGACGCGATGGAGATCGGCCCCTTCGCCTACGTGCTGGCGGTGCAGGAGGCGGGGGCGGAGGCGCTGGCGGTCGCGGTTTATCCGCAGAACGAGGCCAACCCGGTCTATGACCCTGCGGCGCCCAGTTTCTACTACAGCGTCTACGTGACGCGCAAAGGCTCGGGGATCAATCGCCTGGAGGATCTGCGCGGCGCCAGTTTCGCCTTCGTTGATCCGGCTTCAACCTCAGGGCACCTGGCGCCGCGCGCCGGGCTGATCAAGGCGGGGATCAACCCCGACACCGACATGCGCACCGTGTTTGCCGGCTCCCACCCCACCGCGGTGCTCTCGGTGTGGAACGGGCGCACCCAGGCGGCCGCCACGTTCGAAGCCAACCTCTACCGCTTGCAACGGGAGGGACAGGTCGAGTTCTGCGGCTTCCCCGATCAACTCAGCAGCGTGGTGCGTACCGCCAAGGAGATCCGCGCGGTATTTGAGAGCTGTCCTGAGGGGCGCCTGGCCATTCTCGGCTTCACCGACCCTATCCCCAATGCTCCCTTTGCCGTCAACAGCCGGTTGCCCGCCTCATTCAAGGCGGCAATGACGAGCCTGCTGCTCGAAGTCAAGGAGCATCCCGATCTGGTCGCGGGGCTAAGGTACTGGTATGACCTGCCGCCGCCCGCGCTGAACCTGCCGAGCGTGGACAGTTACTATAACTCGCTCCGCGAGATCGCGCGGGTGCTGAACCTGGATCTGAAGGAACTGGCGCGGTAGTCCGGGGTCGCGTGGAGGCGTGGAGGTGTGGAGGCGTGGAGGTGTGGGAAAACATTGCTATAACTCCACTGCTCCACGTTTCTCGAAACGATTGACCTGCACCGCCAGCGGCACGGGCGCAGCGAGCCACACGGCTCGGCATCCTCAGCGGATCATTCCGGTCAGTGCTCAATGGTGGGGACGGCGGGAGTTGAACCCGCACGCCTTGCGGCACATGATCCTAAGTCATGCGCGTCTGCCATTCCGCCACGTCCCCGGGTGTTCGGCGCGAGTATAGCATGGGCCAGAGGCGTTTGCAATAGCAGCGCCGGAATGCGCCTCCTTGCGACCGATCCCGGCCACGTGCTATACTTGCCGTTGCAGTAGCCTCTTTAACAGGCTTCGGGGACCTGCGCCCCGAAGCGGAGAGCAGCCATGAAGGCTGTCGTTATGGCTGGCGGCGAGGGAACCCGCCTGCGACCGCTCACGATCAACCGACCGAAGCCGATGGTTTCCATAGTTGACCGGCCGGTCATCCAGCATATTATTGAACTCCTCAAGCTCCATGGCATTACTGACATTATCATTACCGTGCAGTACCTGGCGAATGTCATTCAGGACTACTACGGCGATGGCAGTCAGTATGGCGTGAACATCACCTATTCCCTTGAAGAGGTGCCGCTTGGCACCGCGGGGAGCGTCAAGAACGCCGAGCATCTGCTCGATGAGCCGTTCCTGGTGCTCTCCGGCGACGCGCTGACCGACTTCAATCTGACCGAGATTATCGAGCGCCACCTGGCCGCCAGAGCCATGGCGACCATTACCCTGACGCGCGTCGCCAATCCTCTCGATTACGGCGTCGTGATCACCGACGAAGACGGCAGCGTGCGCCAGTTCCTCGAAAAACCCAGTTGGAGCGAGGTCTTCTCGGATACTGTCAATACGGGCATATATGTGCTCAACCCGGAGGTGCTGGCCTACATCGAACGCGGCAAGTATACCGACTGGTCGAAGGACGTCTTCCCCCGCATGCTTCACAAAGGCGACAAGATCCAGGGTGTGGTCGCCAATGGCTACTGGACCGATGTGGGCACGATTGAAGAGTACATGAAAGCCTGCAGCGACTACCTCTCCGGGCGGGTGAAACTGCCGCGCCTGGGCCAGAACATCGGCGGCGACATCTGGGTCTACGGCGACGTGGAGATCGCGCCTGACGCTCAGCTCCACGGGCCGATCTACCTGGGCAACGGGGTGAAGATCAAAGGCGGGGTGATCGTCCACGGGCCGTCGGTGATTCGTGACTATACCATCGTTGACACACGGGCGAATATCGATCGCTCGATCATCTGGCGCAACTCCTACATCGGCGAGCGGGCCGAGCTGCGCGGGGCGATCGTGCTGCGGCAATCCACCATACGCCAGCGGGCCATGCTCTTCGAGGGCGCCGTAGTCGGCGATGGAGTGCAGATCGGCGCCGGCGCGGTCATCCAGCCGAATGTGAAGATCTGGCCCAGCAAAGAGGTTGATGAGGGGGCCACCGTCTCCAGCAGCATCATCTGGGGAAGCCAGGGCCGCCGGGTGCTCTTCGGACGGCACGGCGTCACCGGGCTGGTGAACATCGAGATCACCCCTGAGTTCTGCGCCAAGCTCGGAGCAGCCTTTGGCGCGACCCTGCCGCGCAGTTCCACGGTGACGATTAACCGCGACGCTCACTACACGCCGCGCATGCTGAAACGGGCCATCGTCGCCGGCCTGCCCTCCGCTGGCGTGAACGTCTGCGACCTGCAAAACGTCCCCATCCCCGTCGCGCGCTACTATACCTATGCCACCCACGCCGCCGGGGGCATCCATGTGCGGCTCTCGCCTTCTGATAATCGCGTAATCGAAATCAAATTCTTCGACGAGCGCGGGCTGGACATCACCCCGGCCACCGAGCGCAAGATCGAAAACACCTTTTTTCGCGAGGACTTCCGCCGCGCCTACCTGGATGAGATCGGGCGCATTTCCTACGGCGAGGATATCGATCGGACCTATATGGACGCGTTCATCAAGGCCCTGCGCTCCGACGCCCTTGAGGCCTTCGGGCGCAGCATGCATCTGGTGGTTGACTATGCCAATACCAGCTCGAGCGCCTTCCTCTCGCCGATCCTGCGCCGCTATCACGTGGATGCGGTGGAACTGAACGTCAACCTCGACGAACGCATGGTCTTTCAGGTTCCTGCGCAGTTCGAGGCGGCCATGCAGCGCCTGGCCCAGATCACGCCGGTTGTAGGCGCGCACCTCGGCGCCCGGCTCGACACCGGCGGCGAGCGACTCTACATTGTTGATGACACCGGCGCCCGGCTCCATCCGCTGAAGGCGCTGGCTGCCGTCACTGCGCTGGCGATGCGCGCCAACGGCGGCGGAACTGTCGCCGTTCCCGTCACGGCGCCGCGGGCGTTCGAAGAGATCGCCGCGCGCTACGGCGGGCGCATTGTGCGCACCAAAGCCGCGGTGAGCGCCCTGATGCAGACCGCCGCCCAGCATCCCGATTTGCTGCTGCTCGGCGATGGCACCGGCATTTACATGTTCCCCAGCTTCTTCCCTATAGCCGACGGCATGTTCGCCCTGATGAAGCTGATGGAACTGCTCACCGTGACCGAAACCCGCCTCAGTGAAGTGATTGCCGAATTGCCCCCATACTATATGTTCCAGACGCGCACCCCCTGCCGCTGGGAGGCAAAAGGCAAAGTCATGCGTCTGCTGAACGAGCAATATGCTGAGCGCTTCACTAACCACATTGACGGGATCAAGATCGAGCTGGGCAATGAATGGGTTCTAATCCTTCCCGACCCTGATGGCCCCTTCTTCCAGGTGATCGCTGAAGGCGCCACCGACGAGCAGGCTCGCATTCTGGTCGAAAAATATTCAGGATTGGTCACCAGTCTCCAGTAGACCTCAGTTCCCTGAAAGCAGTTCCATGTGGTATCATGCGCGTGGTTTTTTCTCCAGGATAACGAGGAGAGGGATGAGGAGGGGCGAGCCCTCATGGGTAAACCGCCGTCTGCGTCTGATTAAGGAGCGCACCGATGAGCGAGGACACAACGTCGCGTCCCAATCCGCAGCAGGATAGGATTCTCGGGACGGTGGAAGGAGTAGTGATCCCGGTTGCGCGCGTTGGTTATGGCCTGTTCGAATTGCTTCTGGGCCTGCTGCCCCCGCAAACCCGCCACCATGCTCGCAATGGCGTCCGTGAATTGAGCTACGCCTTCGCCGGTCTGCCTCGTGACTTTGCCGAAATCTCCGGAGGTGAGATCAAGCGCTGGGCGGTCCGCAGCGGCGTAGAGGCCACACTCGTCGCTCCTGCTTCGACATCAGCGCCCGCCGCCGAGACGAAACCCGCCGGAGCGCCCGCGGCTGAAGCCAGACCCGCCGGAGCGCCCGCGCCCGGCGGCGCAAAGCCCGCCGCCGAGACGAAACCCGCCGGAGCGCCTGCGGCTGAAGCCAGACCCGCCGCCGCCCCGACGTCTGCGGCGAAGCCCGCTGCCGCTCCCGCGCCGGTGACCCGGATCAGCAGCGCTGCGTCCAGCACTGCCGCAGCCGCTACAGGGGTAGTCATCGCCCACATCGAGTTCAACCCGCCAGGCGCCGACGTCGAGGGCGAGTATGTGCTGATTCGCAACACCTCCAGCCAACCTATGAACATGACCGGCTGGAAACTCCACGACAGCGCGCAGCGGCACACCTACGTCTTTCCGCAGTTCGTGCTCTCCCCCGGCGCCGAAGTCAAGGTGTGGACCCGCGCCGGTACGGATGACGCCGCAAATCTCTACTGGGGGCGGCGGGTCGCTGTGTGGAACAACACGGGTGATACGGGGACGCTGCTCGATGCCAGCGGGGCCGTGGTAAGCCGCTACACCTATACCGGCGACCAGGGCAAGGGCCAGGCCTGACCTTTCTGCAGGAATTGGAACTGTTTCAATGGTATACTGACCATCACAGCCCCAATGTCTGCAACATGCCTACTCACGGAGTCACCAATGACCGTCAAACGTGAAAATGCGTTCGACTTCCTCGGCCCCCGCACCCTGATCGGACCGGAACTGCGCCCTGGCGATCGCGCTCCGGACTTTACGCTTATCAACCGCAAGCTGCAGCCCGTAACCCGCGAAGCCTACGCGGGTAAACCGCTGGTTATCAGCGTTGTCCCCTCGCTTGATACCGGCGTGTGCAGCAAGCAAACTCAGCGTTTTAACGCCGAAGCCGCCGCCCGCGCCGGGCAGGTGAACTTCATCACCGTGAGCGCCGACCTGCCATTCGCCCAGGCTCGCTGGTGCACCAGCAACGGCGCCGAGCAGATCGAAACGCTCTCCGATCACCGCGACATGAACTTCGGCGCCGCCTACGGCACCCTGGTGGACGAACTGCGCATCGAGAGCCGCGCGGTCTTCGTGGTTGACGGCGAAGGCATTATACGTTATGTCGAGTATGTGCCGGTCGCCGGCAACGAGCCCAACTACGACGCCGCCCTCGCCGCCCTTGCCGCTCTCGGCGGATAAGAAGCAATTCGGACCGTCGGATTATCGGATTGCACGCCGCGAACCTTATGCTCTCCCCGATCTTCTCGGCAAGCGCCTCGGCAGAGGCGCGCCTGGAAGGGGAGGATCGGGGAGAGTTGTTGCTTCACGCTGCTCCATGGTTATGTAACCTTTAGACTCCAGACAAGCGCCGGGGGCGGAAATCCCGCCTTACATCAGTTCCTGGTGAAGACGGCGCCTGTGCATCATCGTCAAATCTCATCGGAACGGCGCATACGGCAATCCAGAATCCACAATCCGAAATGGCGTCGCCTCTGGTGCTGGTCTGGTTCGCCGCGTATGGTACATTCTGCTGCGGAGCAGTCTGGTTTCGGCATTGTTCAGCCGGTGTTAGCGAAGACTCGCGGCCCCGGCGGGCCGGATGGAAGCCACCATCAGGAGGCGCGATACTGTGAGTGAAGCATTCGATGATGATCTGCCTGACGATCCCGAGGCCCTGCGGCAGGAGGTGCGCCGCCTGCGTGAACAACTGCGGCGATCCGAGGACGTCATCTCGGAACTGGCGGTGCCGGTCGTGCCCTTGCTCGAGGGCGTCATTGTGCTGCCCCTGATAGGTTATCTGGATAGCCGGCGGGCGCAGCAGGTGATCGAGAGCCTGCTGAACGGCATTGCCGAGCACCAGGCCGACGTAGCGATCATTGACATCTCCGGCGTGCCGATCGTTGACACTCAGGTAGCCAATTCCCTGGGGCAGGCCATCCGCGCTGCCAGCCTCCTCGGCGCCCAGGTAGTGATTAGCGGCATCGGGGCTCGCATCGCCCAGACCCTGGTGCATCTCGACATTGACTTCTCTAATGTAACCACCTGCGCCAACCTCCGCGATGGCATCGAGGCCGCCCTGGCCTTCAACGGCCTGCACATCGCGCCTGTCGAAGCGGAACCCGGCAAGTAAGGACCGCGCCCTACGCTCCGGCATGGCCAGAGAGAGGTTCTGACCCTGCGAAAGCCCCTTTCCGGCGCGGCGGATCCGCGTCGCGCCGGAAAGCGCGAGGATCGTGGTCACCTCTACCGAACACGTTACATAGCGCAGAGAGGGCGGAGAAGCGCACATGGCTTCAAAAGGCTCGTCCTCTCCGTTCCTCTGTGCGCTCTGCAGTACACCAGAACACGTCCAGGAGAAGGATTATTTGCCCCGCCACTACGCTTGTGCTATACTGTTCGACGGCGTTGAAATGCGCCAAATACACACACCTCCTCCACTCGATCGCTCCTGCCGGAACCTCCGGTTCGGTCGGCTCACGTGGGAGGTGGCGGCTGGATTATCCAGAATAGCAAGGAGCATCTGACAGTTATGACCCAGACGACAACGCCGCGCGTAGTTTCGATCAAGGCGCTGCTGGAGGCTGGCGCGCACTTCGGGCACCAGACGAATCGCTGGAATCCGAAGATGCGCCCGTACATCTACACCGCGCGCAATGGAATCCACATTATTGACCTGCAGAAGACCGTCCTGGGCCTTACGGCGGCCTATAATTTCATTGCCGATGTGACGGCGCGCGGTGAGAAGGTGCTCTTCGTCGGCACCAAGAAGCAAGCCCAGGAGGCGGTGATTGAGGAAGCGACCCGCGCCGGCCAGTACTATATCACCCAACGCTGGCTCGGCGGAACATTGACCAACTTTGCGACGATCAAGGGGCGCCTCAAGCGCCTCGCTGATCTCGAGGCCCAGCGTGATCGCGGCGATTTCGCCCGCCTTACCAAGGCCGAGGGTTTGCAGCTTGAAAAGGAAATAGAAAAGCTCAACCGGGTCTTCGCTGGCATCAAGACTATGGATCGGCTGCCCGGAGCGCTCTTCGTAATCGATCCGCACAAAGAGGAACTGGCCGTCAAGGAGGCGCTCAAGGTTGGCGTGCCCGTCGTGGCCATGGTGGATACGAACTGTGATCCCGACCCGATCAGCTACGTCATTCCATGCAATGACGACGCCATCCGCGGCATTCGCCTCATTACCGGCAAGATCGCCGACGCGGCGCTCGAAGGCATCGCGCGCCGCGAGGCGGCCCAGGAGGGCTGAGAGACCACCGCGAGAGCAGCGCAGGGAACGCCCGTTTTCCCCGGGCTCCCGCCCGTCTTATACCAGACGGCAGCGCAACGCAGCGGGTTGCGCTCAGGTTTTGGGAGGGCCATGCCCTCCCAAGATAGTACCATCAGGTGGTTCTGGAGGGGCATATGCCCCTCCACGTCACGAGAAGAGGAGCGAAGCCTGTGGCAGTGTCGATTGAACTGGTCAAAGAACTGCGGGAGCGAACCGGCGCCGGGATCAAGGAGTGTAAAGATATCCTGGAGCAGACCGGCGGTGATCTCAAGAAGGCCATTGAGATCCTGCGCGAACGGGGGATCGAGGCGGCGGCGAAGAAGGCTGCTCGCGAAGCTCGTGAGGGCCTCATCGGGGTCTATGTGCATTACGGCGCTCGCGTCGCCGGTCTGGTGGAATTGAACTGCGAGACCGACTTTGTCGCTCGCACTGAGGACTTCGTCACCCTGGCGAATAACCTCGCCCAGCATATTGTCGCGCTGAATCCGCGCTACATCAGCGCCGACGAGGTGACCGACGAGGCTGTGGTCGAGAGCGGGCTGCCCCGTGAGAAGTTTATCGAAGAGAGCGTGCTGCTGCAACAGCCATTTATCAAGGATCCATCAAAAACGATCGAAGAACTGATCAAAGAAACTATCGCCAAACTCGGCGAAAACATCGTCGTCCGGCGCTTCGTGCGCTACGAGGTTAGCGCCTGACCTGCTACGGCGGGAGCAGTTGACGCCTGGCGGGAGCGCCTGCCGGTCGGAAACTGCTCCCTGCTTCTGGTACCTCCTATGCAAGAGCCTAAGTATCGGCGTATTCTGATCAAGTTGAGCGGCGAGCAGATCAAAGGCACCGATGAAGTGGTGAGCTACGATATGCTCGACTATCTGGCCCGCGAAATCGCCGCTGTGCATCGTCGAGGCGTCGATATCGCGGTCGTGATCGGCGGCGGGAACATCTGGCGCGGCAGCCAGTCCATCGCGCGAGGAATGGATACGGCGCAGTCGCACTACATGGGGATGCTGGGCACGATTATCAACTCGCTTGCCCTCCAGGACGTGCTCGAGCAGCACGGGCTGCATACCCGCGCTATGACTGCCATCCAGATGAATGAGGTCGCTGAACCCTACATCCGTCGCCGCGCCATCCGCCACCTGGAAAAGGGCCGGGTGATCATCCTCGCCGGAGGAACCGGCAATCCATACTTTACTACCGACTCGGCGGCGGCGCTGCGCGCCGCCGAGATCCATGCCCAGGTGATCTTGATGGCCAAAAACGGCGTGGACGGGATCTACAGCGCTGATCCACGCCGCGACCCCAGCGCCGTTAAGTTCGATCACCTGACCTACATGGAGGCCCTCAATCGCGGTCTTACGGTGATGGATAGCACCGCGCTCACGTTTTGCATGGATCACGATATCCCGCTGATTGTATTCAATGCGCTGGAACCGGGCACGATTGAGCGCATTGTGCTCGGGTATCACGTTGGCACCCTGGTCAGTAAGAGTCTCCCTGAACGGATGGCTGTGCCGGAAGTGTAAGCCTCGAGAGGCTGGAGGCGCCGCAGCGCCGGCCTGATGACCGCGCGCCTCGCGCGGCGAGGAAGCGGTGCAGGTGCGACAGAACGCCCCCACCCCTGGCGACCGCCGGGCGGCGAGTTATGTGAGGAGAGCGTGATGGTCAACGATGTCTTGCGCGACTATGAGGCTCATCTGAAGAAGGCCGTCGAGGCCCTGCGGCACCATCTGGCGACGATCCGCACCGGGCGCGCCTCGGCCGGCCTGGTTGAGCATCTGCATGTGGAGGCGTATGGCGCGCCGATGCCGCTGAACCAGCTCGCCAATATTTCGGTGCCCGAGGCCCGTCTCATCGTCATCCAACCCTACGATGCAGGGTTGATCAAAACGATAGAGAAGGCCATTCAGCAATCCGACATCGGCATCAATCCCACCAACGATGGGCGCGTGATCCGTCTGGCCATCCCCCCGCTGACCGAGGAGCGACGGCGTGAACTGGTGAAGGTGGTGCGCCATCGCGTTGAAGAGGTGAAGGTCTCGGTGCGGAACCAGCGCCGCGATGCGATGGACCAGTTGAAGGAGCTTGAGGCCGAAAAGCTGATCAGCGAGGATGAACTCAAGCGCGCCCAGGAACGGGTGCAGCAACTGACCGATAAGTGCATCGCCGACCTCGACGCGATCGGCAAGGATAAAGAAGCCGAGGTCATGGCGGTCTGAGCCACGACGGGCGGAGAGCAGGCTATGAGCAAGGCTGATGGCGAACGTGAGAGCAAGACCCCTCAACACATCGCGGTCATCATGGACGGAAACGGGCGCTGGGCGCGCCAGCGAGGGTTGCCGCGACTCGCGGGCCATCGGGCAGGTACTGAGAATATCCGGGCGATTGTGAGCGAGGCCGACCGCCTGGGTGTGCGTTACCTGACCCTCTACGCCTTCTCGACCGAAAACTGGACTCGCCCGTCTGCCGAGGTGCAGGGTCTGATGCAGATCCTGAGCGATTTTATTGACCGCGAGACGTATGCGCTCCACGAGCAGAACGTCCATCTGCGGCATCTCGGACGGCTCGAGGGTCTCAGCCCGCGCCTGGCCGAAAAGGTGCGCTACGCTATCGATCTGACCCGTCATAACACCGGTCTGACTCTGGCGATCGCCTTTAACTATGGCGGCCGGGCGGATATTGTCGACGCCGTGCGTAAAATTGTCGCCTCTGGGGTCAGTCCGGATCAGATTGACGAGCGGTTGATCAGCGCCAACCTCTACACTGCCGGGATGCCCGACCCGGACGTGATCATCCGCACCAGCGGCGAGCGGCGAATTTCGAACTTTCTTATCTGGCAGGCAGCCTACAGTGAGTTCTGGTTCACCCCCGTCTTCTGGCCCGACTTCCGGCCAGAACACCTCCAGCAGGCTATCAGCGAGTACGGACAGCGTCAGCGTCGCTTCGGCGGGCTCGTCTCCGAGTAGCTCAAGCTCCCTCGTCCAGCGCCTGTTCAGCGTCGTGATCCTGATCCCGCTGATTGTCGCCGTAGCCTGGTGGCCCTGGGCGACGGCGGGCTTCGTGGCCTTCTGCGTGGTGCTGGCGATCATTGAGCTTTTCGGTCTGTTGCGCCAGGGGGGCTTCGCTCCTCGCCGTGTTCCCGGCATCGTCCTGGGAGTAGCGTTCTGCGGCGCGGCCGCTCTGCAACCCTTCACCGATCTCAGCCTCGCCGGGATGACGCTGGCCCTCGGGTTGATGGCCACCCTGGTGTACGAGTTCACCCAGCCTGATCGCAGCACCAGCCTGCAGAACTGGGCGCTCACGTTTACCGGCGCCGCCTACATCGGCTGGCTGCTGAGCGCCTTCATCCTGCTGCGCCAGCTTGATACGCCCCTGCGCCCCGGCCTGCTCGCGCCGCTCAACATTCCCCCCGGCGCCGCCTGGGTCTTTCTGGTGCTGGCGATCACCTGGCTCCAGGACAGCGCGGCCTATTTCGTGGGTCGTTCAATCGGGCGCACCCGCATGGCGCCTATCCTTAGCCCTAAGAAGACCTGGGAGGGCTTCGCTGGCGGACTGGTTGCCTCTATCCTTACCGCGGCCGCGGCGGTGCCGCTCCTTGGCTTGCCCATCAGCCTGTTGAGCGCCGTGCTCATTGGCGTGGCCGCCGGGATCGCCGGACCACTCGGCGATCTCGGCGAGTCGCTTATCAAGCGCCAGGTCGGCGTCAAAGACTCTGGAACGCTCATCCCTGGCCACGGCGGTATTCTTGACCGTATGGACAGCCTGCTCTTCACCGCGCCGGTTATCTATTTCACGATTCTCTTGACTCTGGCCCCTTGATTCGCTACACTACCAGCAGTCTTGAGCGTCGGGCTCGTGGAGAGCGTCAGAGACGAAGAGGCGGACGGCTCATCCAATGCCTCTTCCTGCGCCCGACGCTGTTTTGTTGCATTGGAGATAGTATGCTCGCTCTCGCAGGCATCGCAGCCGCGCCGATACAGCAGGCCGCCGAGCAAAGCGCAGGAAATCCGCTGGTGGCCATTGGCGCATTCTTGTTAATGCTCGGGTTGCTGGTGGTGATGCACGAACTCGGGCATTTTCTCACCGCTGTATGGCTGGGGATCAAGGTTGATGAGTTCGGAGTCGGTTTTCCGCCGCGCATGCTGACGCTCTTTGAGCGGAACGGCGTTAAATACACGTTGAACTGGCTTCCTCTGGGAGGATTCGTGCGTTTTGCGCAGAACGGCGACGGCGCGAGCGACCCCCTCTACGGCGCCGGCGGCACGCTGGCCGCGGCGCCCCCCTGGCGCCGGATTATTGTGATGGTGGCCGGTCCATTGATGAACTTGCTGCTGGCCATGGCGATCTTTGCCGTGCTCTTCAGCACCCTCGGCGTTCCCACACCCGCTGGCAGCCAGATCATCAGCCAGGTCTTCGCCGGCACCCCCGCCGAACAGGCCGGGTTCCGTTCCGGCGATGAACTGCTTGCCCTGGACGGCCGTTCCGTCAAGGATCCCAGGGTGATCGGCGAAGTGGCCCGCGCCAGGGCCGGTCAGCCGGTGACTGCCACGGTGCTGCGCGATGGCGCAGAAGTAACTCTGGTGGTCGTCCCCGGCCCCTGGACCTCGCCTGAGGGAAAGAGCTTTGAGTCGGGCTTCGGCTTCAGCTACGGTCCACGGATGGAGCAAGTGCAGGTCGGGCCGCTGGCAGGCATCTGGCACGGCATCACCTACAGCCTGGAATTGACCGGTCGGATGATCCAGGCCCTGGCAACGCTGCCGGCTTCACTCCTCGGCCTTTTCTCGCCGGCGCCGGCGCCCGAAGGCGGCCCGATCGGGCCGGTAGGCATTGCCCGGGCGACGGGCGAGGTGATCCAGCAGCCAGGCGGGTTCGCGGCCTTCTGGAACCTGGCCGCGGTTCTGAGCCTGAATCTGTTCTTGCTGAACCTTTTGCCCATCCCTGCCCTTGATGGCAGCCACATTATCTTCGCCCTGGTCGAGTGGCTGCGGGGGGGCAAGAAGGTGCCTCCGGAAAAGGAAGCCCTGGTGCACGCAATCGGCTTTGCCGCACTTATGGGCTTGATGGTGGTGATTACGGTCAATGATGTGCTCAACGCCATCCGCGGCCTGCCGGTGCTGGGCGGGAATTGATGATCCGGGCCAGTGAAGTCGGCGAGTATGTGTATTGCGCCCGGGCCTGGTGGCTGCGACGGGTGGCCGGCCTGGAACCGGAGGGCCAGGCCCGTCGCGCCCTCGGCAGCGCCAGGCATGCAGCCCACGGGCGCCTGGTCGCTATGAGCGGCGTGGTCCTGTGGGCCGGGCTGGCGCTGCTGGCCGGCGGGTTGTTGCTGGTGGCAGCGGGAGTCTGATCGCGGCGATGCTCGGAGGGGTTGTTCTTTGCCTGGGCCTGCTGCTCCTGGTTTTTGCCCTCGTGTTGCGCCAGCGGGCCGGGCTGCCCTGGGGTCGCGTGGCGGCTATGGATGTCGGCGCAGGACGCCCGCTGGAGCGCCCCCTGGTCGCGATGCGCTACAGGTTGGCGGGCAAGCCTGATTATCTGATCGAACGCGGCGGGGCCGTCATCCCGGTTGAGGTGAAACCGGGGCGGCGGGCGCCGCGGCCCTACGACTCCGACCTCATGCAACTGGCCGCCTACTGTCTGCTGGTGGAAGAGACGACGGGCCGCGCGCCGCCATGGGGGTTTCTGCGTTACGCCGACGCCACCTTTCGTCTCGCCTATACCCCCGCCGTGCGCCGGCGCCTGGTGGCCCTGCTCGACGAGATGCAGGCCCTGCTCGACGCCGACGATGTCAGCCGCAGTCACGACGATCCGCGCCGCTGCGCCGGTTGCGGCTTCCGCACCCTGTGCGACGACGCGCTGGCCGACTGAGCAGCAACCCTGACGCCAACGAAGACCTGGACTCCCGGCTGCGCCTCGAAGACGGCGGATCAATCCCAGGTCCGGCACTCGCCTCTGGGAATGCAAAGAGGCCGGGTCTGGCCTCAGAACCTTGCGCGGAGCCTGCCGGTCCGGGCGCCCCCGGTGTCTATCGGGAGAATCTGTGCTATGATATTTGAGCGTGAGGCCCTGATTGCAAAGCTCCAGGAACGGCTAGAGGGTCGGATTGACGCTACCGAGCTGGCGCAGTGGGCTTTTGATAGATTCTACGAACTCGATCAGGGACTGCTGGCCGTTGAGAGTGGAGATGTTGATGTTATCGCCGATGTGCTCGACGAGTTGCTGTTCGCCGATGACACGCGCTTCGCGCTGGACGAAACCGACCTGCGTCGGCTGATCGCCCGGCTTCAAGAGCCATGAAGATCCGACAACATCCACGAATGCAGGGCATTATGGTAGGCGACGAGGTGTATTCCTATCCGCACAAGATTTTTGCCCGCGTCGCCGACGTCTTCCCCGCCGCTGTTTGCGTCAAGGTGGGTATTCTTTCGATAGATGAACCAATGGAGATCACGCTCGCCCCGCAACTCTGGCGCGCCGACGATATTGAAAATCTCTCGGTCTGCCGGTACTGCGGCTGCCGCGAGAACATCCGCACCGTCAGCGGCACGGGCATTCCCTTTCGCGTCTGCGCCGCTTGCAGCGCCCTGAGCGACGACTCCACCCCTGCCTCCATCGCCTGACTTCCATGTCCACCGATCCGGCGCACCTGCGGCCTTACCTTTCACACTGGTTGCGCGCGCGGATCGGGAGCGCCGAGTTGCGGCCAGGGGCTGTCTTTACCTGCCAGGCGACAGTGCTCTATGCTGACCTGCGCGGCTTCACTCGCCTGACTGCCGCCTTCGCCACCCTGCCCGACGGCGCCGAACGCCTCCATACCGCCCTGAACCGCTGCTATACCGTGTTGATCGAGACCGTAGCCGCATACGGCGGCGACGTGTCGGCGATTGCCGGTGACGCCTTGACCGCCTGGTGGCCCAACCAGGCCGACGTAGTCCTGGCGCAGCGCTGCGCGATGGCCTTGCTCGAGGCGGTGAACGCCTTGCCGCCCCTCGCTACGCCGTCGGGGCCCTTTCGTTTCTACCTGCGAATTGGGATCGGCGCGGGAATGATCCATGCCATCCTTGCCGGCCTGCCGCATTACGGGGTGCATCTGACCCTGCTGGGGCCGGCGCTGCTGGCGGCGGCGACTGCGGAACGCGCCGCATGTACGGGCCAGGTCGTTGTTGCCAGCCCGCCCGCCATGACTGCCGAGCGAACGCGTTTTCAGCCGGGTGAGCCCGGGCCGCCGCTGCGGGATGACGATTTCCTCCCCCGCGCGCTTATCGAACGCCTGCGCCGCCAGACGCTCACTGCCGAGTACCGAACGTGCATTCCCGTCTTTGCAGGCTTTGCTTTGCCGGCTCATCCGCGTGGCCTGCATACGCTGGTGAGCCAGGTGCAGGAGACAACCTGGCGTTGGGGCGGCTGGCTGAACGAGATCGAGGTGGGCAACAAAGGCGCCGTGCTGGTGCTGCTCTTTGGCGGGCCGCTGGGCCGCGGCGCGGACGCGAGCCAGGCGGTGGGATGCTGCCTGGAGTTACGCGAACGGGGGTTGATCACCCACGCCGGGATTACCCAGGGGCTGCTCTATCTCGGCACCGTGGGCGGCGCAGAGCGGCGCGTGTATACGGCTCAGGGCGATGAGATGAACCTGGCGGCCCATCTGATGCAGCATGCCAACAGCGGCGAGATCCTGGTTTCAGGGCGCGTGCGCAGCGAGGTGCAGGGCCGCTACCTGACGAGCGAACCGATCCTGCTGGCAACCAAGGGGCACCAGGAGGGAGTGCCGGTGGCGCGCGTCCTGGGGGCCGCAGGTGAACCCGCGCCGTAGGCCCGGTTCACGGTCGGCCATTATATAACCGGTCTGTAGAGCTGTGGAGGTGTAGAGCTGTGGAGATGAAAAACTGCCATTGCACCTCCACACCTCCGCATAAGTGGCTACGTGCCGGTAGCCACGGTGGTCGCCGCTGTTGCCGACGCCGGGGCCGGTTCTGCGCCGGCGCCTTCGACCCAATGCTGGAACAGCGCCCGCTGTGGCGGCGTCGCCAGAATGGCGAGCTGGTCGCCGGCTTCCAGTACCGTCTCGGGATCGGGATTGGCGATAACCCGTTCGCCGCGCAGGACGGCAACGACGGAGACGCCGGTGCGTTTGCGGATGGCGCTGGCGCCGATGCTCTTCCCCGCCAGCGGCGAATCGGACGACAACGTGTACCAGACAATATCCAGACTGCGGCGCACGCGGCGCAGGCGGCGCAGCGTCGCCGCGTCGGTGTTGAGAGCCTCCATCGGCTGGTAACATTCGGCCCGCACGGCGTCGCTTAAACGTTCGATCTCCGCGGTGGGAACGTCGAAATGCAGAAGCGCCTGGCGCACCATTTCCAGGCCGGCCTCGAACTCGGGCTGCACCACCTCGTGAATCCCCAGCTGGCGCAGCACCTCAAGCTGGGCCAGGCGCGTGGCCCGCGCAACGATGTGCAGGCGCGGGTTCAGCGCGCGGGCCTGGCGCACGATGGTCTCGACGTCAATCGCCGCCGACACCGCCACCAGCAACAGCCGCGCCTCGTGGACGCCCGCCGCCTCCAGCACTGTCGGGCTGCTGGCATCGCCATAAATCACCGGGATGCTGCTGGCCTTCAACGTGTCAATGCGATGCTGATCGCGCTCGATGACCACAAAGGGATGCCCCAGCCGGCGCATCAGGTCGGCCGTGTAGCGACCGACCCGCCCGTAACCGGCGATAATCGTGTGGCCGCGCAGAGGTTCCTCAATACGCGCCAGCATGGGACTGGGCGTTTTGCCGCGCCAGCGGCGCCAGAGGGTGTATGTGGGCGTCGCCAGCCGGCTGACGAACGGGGTGAGGATCATCGTCACCACCGTTGTGGCGAGCACCAGGTTCGACTGCGCGGCGGTCAGGGCGCCGACGCCCAGACCCGCTCGCGCCAGGACAAAGGCGAATTCGCCGATCTGGAACAACCCGAATCCGACGGTAAGCGGCACGTCGCCGCGGTAGCCGAACAGGCGCACCACGGCGGTGAAGATCGCCGCTTTGGCTCCGCTCACCACCAGGGTCAGCATCAGGATGGACCACCAGTTGGCCAGCAGGAAAGCCGGATCGATTAGCATCCCCACCGACACGAAGAACAGTATGCCAAAGACATCGCGCAGGGGGATAATGTCGCTCAGCGCCTGGTGGCTATAATCCGACTCGCTGAGCACCAGGCCGGCCACGAAGGCCCCAAAGGCGAAGGACAGGCCGGCCAGATAGGTCGCGTAGCCGATCCCCAGGCCGAGGGCCATGATCGCCACCAGGAACAGCTCGCGTGAGTTCCAGGTGGCAATCCGTTTCAGCAGGAACGGAATCACCCGCGTGCCGACAAAGACCATCGCCGCCAGGATCAGACCGGCGCGGAGCGCCGCCAGCCCCAGATTCACCAGGCCATCGCTCAGGTTCGCCAGTTCGGGGAGCATGATCATCAGCGGCACCACAGCCAGATCCTGAACGATCAGCATGCCGAGCATGACCCGGCTGGCCAGGGTGCCAAGCTTGCCCTGACCCATGAGCGTCTTCAGGATGACCATGGTCGAAGAGAGCGACACCAGCGCGCCCAGCCACAAGGCGGGATACGGGTCCCATCCCAGGAAGCGGCCCAGCAAGAAGCCGACGGCGGCAGTAAGAGTCATTTGCAGCAGCGTGCCGCCAAACGCCACCCACTTGAAACGGATGAGCTTTTTGAGGTTAAACTCTACTCCCAGGGCGAAGAGCAACAGGGCCACCCCGATCTCGGCGAGGAGTTCAATATCGTGGATATCGCTTACCCGCGGGCCGGCGGTGTAGGGTCCGACGACAATGCCGGCGACGATGTAGCCCAGAATGAGCGGCTGGTTCAGGCGCCGGGCCACAAAGCCGCCTAGCAGCGCTGCGACGAGAATGATGGTAATGTCGGCGGCAATGCCCATGGGGGTGTCCTCGCTGCTCTGCGTTACGACTGCGTGTGTCTCTACAGCTTAAAGATACGGCCCGGAACCGCATATGTCAACTAGAGCCGCCAGGAGCCGCTGGACGCGACGCACCGGGCCTGATCGGGGTCGTTCGGGGAGGTAGACGCCCTCTCAGGAACCGATGCAGCGCAACCGCCCGCTCTACACCGCCCTCCGAACGGGAAATGCTACAATACAGCGGGTGCGTAGACCGACCGGAAAGCCCCGCCGCCCCCTATCCCCCTGTGCCCGACGCCAGGGGCGCCGGAGCCATGGAGGTGTCACACGTGTACGTCCCTGAGTCGTCCTTTCTCCTTGCCCTCGAGAACCGCATCCTGCTTGAACGCATTCCCTTCAGCGACCGCGGCTCGCGACTGTTGCTCTTCAAAGATCGTCGGCAGCCTGACACCCTGTATCTCAAGCTTGCCGAACGATTGACCTCGGTCACCCCCGGCCTGTCGGCCTACCGTCATCGCCCGCCGTACATTCCCAGCCTGCGCCTGGTGGATGGCAATGGCCGCCCTGTCCCCTTCGAGGCGACCACCTATCCCCACGCCGTCATGTTCCAGACCCCCGTCGGCGAGTTTCGCTGCGTCTTTCAAGACGCGCACACGCTGAGTTTCGGTCTGCCTACGGGCGTGGCGAGCGGCATCAGCTTCACCGTCGTGCCCGACCTGGCCCGCCCCGACTCGCAGGGAGGCGAGTTCAAAACGGTGCGCAACTGCGCCTACTCTACCAACGGCGCCCTGATCCTCAACCAGGTGGAGCATAACGGCGTCGGCTACCACGTGACGCTGGTGGCCCAGGGCGACGCCGATACGGCGATCACCCTGCACATCCAGGCCGGTCTCGACCTTGACCGGCGGGTCGTGCCCTTTCGCGCCGCCCTGCGCGCCGCCGAAGAGCGCTGGCATCGCTGGTTCGCCGGAGTGCCCGCGGTGCACGAGCCCTACCGCCAGCAGTATTACTATGCCTGGTGGGTGCTCGGCAACAATATGCTCTCGCCCTACGGCTACTTCCGCCGCGAGAGCGTGGCCCCCAGCAAGGCCCACTACATCGGGGCCTGGCAATGGGACAACTACTTCCACGCCCTGGCCTTCCGCTATACCGACCCGAAACTGGCCAGCGACCAGATCCAGTTCATGCTCGACCATCAGTTGCCCGATGGCATGATCCCCGACGCCGTCTACGACGAGGGCACCATCACCCAGTTGGAGGCCCCGGTGGCCGCCGCGGTGACCAAGCCGCCGATTATCGGTTGGGTCGCAATGCATGTGTACAATCAGACTGGCGACTTTGCCATGCTCCGCGAGATCTACGAGCCGCTGGTGCGCTGGAACTCGTGGTGGTTCGGCCTGAACGATGATGACGCCGACGGGATCGCGCAGTACTCGCATCCCTTCTCTTCAGGGCTCGACGACAGCCCGCTCTGGGACGAGGGGATGCCGGTCGAGGCGGTGGACCTGAACACCTATCTCTGCCTGCAGATGGAGGCCCTCTCCAATATGGCCCGCATCCTGGGGCGCCCGCGTGAGGCTACGCTGTGGAAGAACCGCGCCGATGCCCTGGCGCGGCGCATCATTGAGCATTTCTATGACGAGGATGCCGGCGTGTTCTGGTCGCAGCGCGAGCACCGCCCGATCAAGGTGCTCACCCCCTTCAGCCTCTACCCCCTCTGGACGGGACGCATGCCGCCCCGAATTACCGAACGCCTGATCGCCCACCTGCGCGACCCGCGCAGCTTCTGGGCCACATATCCGCTGCCCACGGTAGCCCTGTGCGATCCCCGCCACGATCCCCAGCAGATGTGGCGCGGGCCGGTGTGGATCAACATCAACTACATTTTCGTCGAGGCTCTACAGCGCACCGGCTTTCAGGCTCTCGCCGGGGAACTCGCCGAGCAGACGCTGCGCCTGGTAATGGGCCAGCGCGACATTTACGAGTACTATCACCCTCTGACCGGTGAAGCGCCGCCCAAGGCCGCGCCCATGTTCGGCTGGTCGGCGGCTTGCTTCATCGATCTGGCCATCCGCATGAGCCGGGGAGAGATTGTATGAGCGCGGTTGCCATCCTGCACTACGCCGGGCCGCCCTACGTCGGCGGCGTCGAGATCACCATGGCCGCCCACGGGCGAACGCTCGCCGCGCTGGGGTGGTCGGTGCGCATCCTTGCCGGAAAGGGCGGGGATGTTGGACCGAGTGTAGACGTGCGCATCTTGCCCGAACTCGGCTCTCGCGGCGAGATGGTCGAACGCATCAACCGCGAACTGGCCGCGGGAAGTGTCAGCGCCGAGTTTCTGGCCCTGCGAGATCGCCTCGCCACGTGGCTTGACGACGCCATCGCCGGTTGCGATGCGCTGATGGTGCATAATGTGCTGAGCCTGCACAAGAACCTGGCCTTTACCGCTGCCCTGCGGCGCCTCCACGACGCCGGCCGTCTGCCCCGTATGCTGGCCTGGTGCCACGACTTCGCCTGGCGCGATCCTTTATATCTGCCTGAATTGCACCCCGGCTACCCCTGGGATCTGCTTCGCGAAGCGTGGCCCGGGGTGCGCTATGTGGTCGTCTCGGAGGACCGGCGAGGCATCCTGGCCGAGTTGCTGGGCTTGGCGCCGGAGCAGATCGCCGTAGTGACGCCCGGCGTTGATGTGCGGGCCTTGCTCAAGCTCGAACCCGAGACGGTTGACCTGGTTGAGCGGCTACGGTTGCTGGAGGCCGCCCCGTTGCTCCTCCTGCCGGCGCGCATTACCCGGCGCAAGAACATCGAACTGGCTGTCGCCATCGCAGGCGCCATGCGCCGCCAGGGCGCCGATCCGCGCCTGGTGGTCACCGGGCCGCCAGGGCCGCACAATCCGACCAACGCCGCCTACCTGGCCGAGTTGCTGGCCCTGCGCCGTGAAACCGGGGCCGGAGACTCCATGGTGTTTCTCTACGAGGTCTTCACCGACCCGCAAGGCCAGCCGCGCCCCGTCTCCGACGCCATGCTGGCCGATTTCTTTCACCTGGCCGACGGCCTGCTCTTCCCCAGCCGCTACGAAGGCTTTGGCATCCCGGTGCTGGAAGCGGGGCTGAGCGGGATTCCGATCTTTTGCAGCGACATTCCGCCCCTGCGGGACTCGGCCGGTTCCGCCGCAGTGTACTTTGGGCTCGAAGAGCGTCCCGATCAGATCGCAGAACGGATCCTGACCGCGCTTGCCGCTGATCCGCGCTACGCGCTGCGGCGACGCGTCCGCACGACCTACACGTGGGAGGCGATCGTGCGCCGGCACATCGTCCCATTGCTCGCAGGCACGTCGGCCTGACCGCCTGCAGCATCCCCTACCGGCGAGGAAGGAACGTTTGTAATGACTTCTGCATATACCGGCAACGATACCGGAGAATATACGGTGCTTCTGCCCGCGCGGGCGCCGGAGAAGATCCGCCTGCTGCTGCCCCTGGCGGCGGATATTGCCCGCCATCACGGCGGCCAGGTGGTGATCGTCAGCATTGTGGTGGTGCCCGAAGGTCAACCCCTGAGCGACGGGATGCTGGAGACGCGGCGGGTGCGGGCCGTCCACGACGCAATCGCCGAACTGGATACGATCCAGGTCCCTGTGCGCACCGTGATCACCGTGGCCCATGATCTGACCGAGGGCATCCGCACCGCCGCCCAGGAGCAGCGGGCCAACCTCATCCTGCTTGGCTGGCAGGCCGAGCAGTCTTCCTCGGAGCGGCTTTTCGGCCCGCCGATTGACAGCCTGCTGCGCCATCCTCCCTGTGATGTGGTGGTGGTGCGCCTCATGGGTGATGGCCAGTGGCGGCGCATCCTCCTGCCCGTGCGCGGCGGCCCCCACACCCCCCTGGCCTGTGAAGTGGCCCTCGCTCTGGCTGAAAGCCACGAGGCCGGCATCAGCGTGCTCTACGCCGCCAACCCGCGCCTGCCCGACAATGGCGCCGTGCGCGAGAGCCTGCAATCGCTGCGCGCCATGCCTCGCGTCACCCGCTGGCTGGAGCGCAGCATCCCCGTCGAGCAGGCCATTCTGGCCGAGGCCGCCGACCATCAAGCAATTGTGCTGGGCGTCACCGGCCGTCAGGGCGACCCCGAAGCGCCTATCGGCCCCCTCGCCGACCGCATCCTGCGCAAGGCCGCGACCACGGTCATCCTCGTGCGCCATCGCATGGCCCAGGACGAGGAGCAGGCCCAGCGGATCTGGCAGCAACAGCGCGATCTCTCGGCTATTGTTGACCGCTGGTTCGCCGAAAACACCTTCAGTTCCACCGAGTATGACGACCTGCAACGCCTCCTGGCCCTTAAACAGCAGCAGGGGGTGCGCATCAGCCTTGGCCTGCCGACCCTCAACGAGGAGCAGACCATCGGCGATATCATCGGCCAGGTGCAGGAGCACCTGATGGAGAAAACACCCCTCCTCGACGAGGTGGCGCTGATTGATAGCGGTTCGCAGGACCGCACCCGTGAGATTGCCCTTGCCCACGGCATCCCGGTCTACATTCATCAAGAGATCCTGCCGCAGTACGGCGCCTTCCACGGCAAAGGCGAAGCCCTGTGGAAGAGCCTCTATGTGCTCAACGGCGATATTATCGCCTGGTGCGACACCGACATCAAAAATTTCCATCCGCGCTTCGTCTATGGCGTGATCGGCCCCTTGCTGCGCGAACGCCGGCTGGTGTACTGCAAGGGCTTCTACCGGCGGCCCATCCAGTTCGGCGAGCGGGTGCAGGCCAGCGGCGGCGGCCGCGTCACCGAGCTGACCGCCCGGCCCCTGCTCAACCTGTTTTATCCCGAACTTTCAGGTATGCTCCAGCCGCTCGCCGGCGAATATGCCGGGCGGCGCTTCGCCCTCGAGTCTGTGCCCTTCTTCACCGGCTATGGCGTGGAGACGGGCCTGCTGATTGATCTGCTCGAGCGCTACGGGCTGAGCGCCCTGGCCCAGGTTGATCTGCTCGAGCGCATCCATCGCAACCAGGAACTCGTTCCTCTCTCTAAAATGGCCTTCGCCATCACCCAGGTGGTCATCCAGCGGCTTGAACAGCGACAGCGCGCCAGCTTGCTCGAACCGGTCAACCAGACTATGAAACTGATCACCCAGCGCGAGGACGGCAGCTTCCATCTGGAACTGCGTGAAATCCGCGACCACGAGCGCCCGCCGATGCTGCAGATCCCCGAATACCGGCACCTGCGCGGCCTGCCCCTGGAGGTGGCCGGACAGCCGCTGCAGGAGGCGCCGCGATGAGCGACCCGCGCGCCCGTATCCACACGCTGCTTGAGGCGATCTACGGCCAGCCCGCAGGCGCGGCGATCACTCCGCGCCTGCAGGCCATGCTCGATGACTTCGTGGCTCGCCATCCTCCAGGCCCGCCGCGCCCGCCCGCCGAACGGCTCACCGAGAATGACGTGATCCTGATCACCTATGGCGACCAGGTCCGCGAGCCGGATCGCCCACCCCTCCAGACCCTCGGCGAGATCCTTGATACGACCTTCGGCGGCATTGTCAGCGGCGTCCATATCCTGCCATTCTTTCCCTACACCTCCGATGACGGCTTCTCGGTGGTGGATTATCGCGCCGTTGATCCCGCTCTGGGAACGTGGGCCGACATCGAACGTCTGAGCCGGCGCTACCGCCTGATGTTCGACGCGGTGGTGAACCACATCTCGGCCAGCAGTGCGTGGTTCCGCGAGTTTCTGGCCGGCGCGCCCGGCGCTGAGGCTCGCTTCCACGTTGTTGACCCCGCCACCGACTTGCGGGGAGTGACGCGCCCGCGCACCACCCCTCTGCTCACCTCCTTCGAGACCGCCGCTGGCGTGCGCCACGTCTGGACCACCTTCAGCGCCGACCAGATTGACCTGAACTTCGCCAATCCCGAAGTGTTGCTGGAGATGACCGACGTGCTGCTCGCCTACGTGGAGCACGGCGCGAGCCTGATCCGTCTGGACGCCATTGGCTACCTGTGGAAAGAACCGGGTACGACCTGCATCCATTTGCCGAACACGCACCGGATCGTGCAACTCTGGCGCGCTGTGCTGGATGTGGTCGCTCCAGACGTGCTGCTGATCACCGAAACGAACGTGCCCCACGCCGACAACATCAGCTACTTCGGCGACGGGAGCAACGAGGCCCAACTGGTCTATCAGTTTCCGCTGGCGCCCCTGGTGCTGCACGCCTTCGCCACCGGCGACGCCACCCGCCTGAGCGGCTGGGCGCGCGAACTGGCCCCGCCCTCGCCAACGACGGCGTTCTTCAACTTCCTGGCCTCCCACGACGGCATCGGCGTGGTGCCTGCGACCGGCATCCTGAGCCAGGCCGAAGTGCAGGACCTGTGCGCGCAGGTGGAGCGCCACGGCGGGCGCGTCTCCTACAAGACCAACCCCGACGGCTCGCAAAGTCCCTACGAGTTGAACTGCACCTGGTTCGACGCTCTCTCCGGCCCCGCCGGCGGCGAGGCGCCAGAACTGGCAATCGGGCGCTTCCTCGCCTCGCAGGCGATCATGCTGGCCCTGCAGGGCGTGCCGGGGGTCTACGTGCACAGCCTATTGGGGTCGCCTAATTATCAGCAGGGACTGCAAGCCACCGGCCGTTTCCGCAGCCTGAATCGCGAGAAGTGGACGCGGGCCGATCTGGAGGCGCGCCTGGCCGACCCCCGGCGCCGCGAGGGGACGGTGCTGCAACGCATGGCAAGGCTCATCCGCGCGCGGCGTAATGAGCGAGCCTTTCACCCCAATAGCCCACAGCAGGTGCTCGACGTGCACCCGTCGGTCTTTGCGCTGGAACGCCGCACGCCCGAGGGTGACGCGACGGTGCTGTGCCTGCACAACGTCTCTGGCGCGCCGCAGCGGGCGCCGGCGCCCGCTGTGGGAGGCGCCCGCGACCTCATCAGCGGAACCCGCTATCCCCCCGGCACGGACGGGATAGAGCTGGCCCCATACCAGGCGGCCTGGCTGCGCCCGGAGTAGCCAGCGGCGCGGGCGCCC
>JANWYD010000022.1 GCA_025057155.1 Chloroflexaceae bacterium | reverse complement strand
CGGGGCGACCGGCGCAGGGGCCGGGGCCGCAGCAACCGGCGCGGGCGCCGGGGCGACCGGCGCGGGCGCGGTCTTGCCGTTGGTCGGCGCGGGGGCCGGGCGCGGCGCTTCAGTGTATGGCGGGCGAGCCGGGATCTCGGCACGGCGGCCATCGTCCACGACCCGCGGGCCGATCTCGGCGGGTGCGGCAGCGCGCAGCGTCGGGCCGGTACCCGGCTGCCATGTGCTCGGCGCTGGCACGCGGACGGGCGCGCCCTCGGCCTTCACCCGCAGCACGCGCTGCACGACCTCGGTTTCGGGGCGGTCGTAGCCGCTGACCTGGGCCAGCCAGTAGTCGTAGCGCGCGCGGTTGTCAATGCGGTTCGGACCGCCCGGCACGCGCCGCAGCAGTGTAATCGCAATCTGCGACCCGAAGCCGGCGGCGAAGTGGATGGCATAACGCACCGGGTAGCGCCCGCCGCGGCTCAGGTTAAGCGTGCCGAGTTCGGGGTCCACCTCGCGGTAGTTGGGCACCGGCGGCACGATGCCATGCTCAAGGATCTTCACCGCAATGACATCCTCGACCCCCACCCCCATCGGATGGCCGGTGAAGCCCTTCGTGTTGGCGATCACCACCTCGCTGGCAGCGGGGCCAAAGACGCGGCGCAGGGCCGCCACCTCGGCCGAGGCGCTGCCGCCGCGGGCGGGCGTGTAGGTCTCGTGGGAGACGAAGACCGTCTGGGCGGCCATGGCGTAGCGGTCGAGGCCAAAGCGCCGCTCGGCGGAGGCGACCAGGCTCTCCAGCACCTCGCTGATGTGGTCCACGTCCAGGCGCGTGCCGTGGAAGGCGCTGTTGCGGGTCTCACTGGCGAGCAGTTCGGCAATGCCGCGCATCCCGCGCTCGCGCACCGCATCTTCGCTCTCGACCACCAGGGCGCAGGCGCCCATGCCCAGGAGCGTCCCGTGGCGGCGGCGGTCGAAGGGCAGGGCGGCCTCTTCGACCCGGTCATCGGTGGCAGCAGCGCCAGTGGCCAGGAAGCCCGCGCCGATCCACTCCATGAGATGGTCGCTGGTCACATCGTCGCCGCCGATCACCAGCACGCGGCGGCAGCGGCCGCTGCGGATCCAGTCCTCGGCGATGGCGACGCCCTGGGCCGTCGAGGCGCAGGCCGCGTTGACGGCGGTGTTGGGGCCGCGGGCGCCGATGTACTCGGCAAACTGGCTGTGGCCCATTGAGAGGATGCGGAAGAGGAAGCGCCGGTCGAACTGGTAGGGATTGGCGGCGATCTCCTCGCGCAGAGCGGCGATGCGCCGTGTCAGCGCCGTGAGGGTCTCCTCGTCGCGGGCCTGGTTGCGCAGGTTCTCCAGCTCCTCCAGCAGATTGAGCCGATTCTCGTGCTCGTAGTAGCGCTCCATCTCGGCGGCTAGCTGGTCGTAGCCGGGGAAGGCGCTGGCGAAGATCACGCCCGTCTCATCGCGGAGGGCTTCGGGCAGCATCCAGCGATCAGGCAGGAAGGTGCCCTTGCTGGTCTTGCGGTAAGTCTGGACCAGGGGAATGCCGGCTTCGCGCAGGGCGTCAAGACCGGCGGCGATTGCCAGTTGCGAGGTGATGTCCAGGGCCTCGACCAGCTTCGCGGGCACGCCGTACTCCGCGCTGAGGTCGAAGTAGCCGGGGCGCCCGGCCAGGCGAATGACATCATCGGGGCTGTCAATCGTCTGGAAGCTGCCACCGCCATCCTCGCCCTTGACCACGCGGGTCACGCCCTTCTTCACCATCTTGCGGCGGAAGCGCTCGGGGATGAGATCCACGAACTGCTCACCGCGCAGGATGCGCTCGACATTATCCTCGGCCATCACCGGCTTTTCCGCGCCGGGCAGACCGAGACCGGTGCCGGAGATCACCACTGAACCGGCGGGCGGCAGGTTGCGGTCATAGACCTCAGGCTGCCCGGCGGTTGCTACGGGCCGCGCGCTGGCCTGTTGCAGCGCCTGCGCCAGCAACTGGCCAAGGTCGGCGAGGCTCGTTGCGCCGTTCGTGGAGGCGCCGTTGCCATTCTTGCGGGTCACGATCGTATCCTCTACCGATGAAGCCTGCGCCGCCTCGCCATTCACGGCGGGCAGGTGCGGCCGGGCCGGAGCGGCCGCTTCGGGCTGCGGCTGCGCCTCCTCCTGGGCCGGTTCGGCGCCCAGACCGGTGGCGTACAGCCCGCAGAGGGCCTGGTTGAAGCTGGCGATCTCGCCAGTCTTCGGATGGTTGGTGAAGAGCGAGACCACATCGGGCTTCCCGCCCAGCACATCGTCCACGAAGCCCTTGAGAGCCTTCTTGGGGCCGCACTCGACGAAGATCCGGCAACCCTCGCGATAGAGGGTCTCCAGACCCTTGACCCACTGCACCGGAGAGGCGATCTGCTTCTCCAGGATGTCCTTGATCTCCTCGACGGTGGTGGGGTAAAGTTCGCCGGTCACATTGGCCACCAGCGGCAGTTTAGGCGGAGCGATGTGGAGCCGGTCGAGCACCTTGCGCAGCGGCTTGGAGGCCGGGGCGACGATGCGGGTGTGGAAGGCGTGGCTCACCGGGATGCGCTGGGCCTGGTAGCCCCTGGCGGTAAACACATTGATGGCCTGCTCGACCGCCTTGCTGTTGCCGCCGATCACCGCCTGGCTGTAGCTGTTGAGATTGGCGGGAATGACGTACCCGTCAACCTCTTTCAGCGTGGCCTCGATCACATCGAGCGGGGCCATCACTGCGGCCATCCAGCCATTGTCCTCGACGCTGACCTTGGTCATCTCGGCCCCGCGGGCCGCAGCGGCCTCGAGGGCCTCGGCGAAGGGCATGATGCCAGCGGCCACCAGCGCGCCGTACTCGCCAAGCGAGTGGCCCATCACCATATCCGGCTTGATGCCATACTCGGCCAGCAGGGTCAGCAGGGCGATGTCGAGGGTGAGCATCGCCGGCTGGGTGATCGCCGTCTGCATCAAGGCCCGTTCAGCCTCTTTGAGGCGCTCGGGGTCGTTGCTATCCACGAAGAGATAGTCGGTGAGCGGGCGGCCCAGGATGGGCGTCATCACCCGGTCGGCCTCGGCGAAAACGGCGGCCACGGCGGGCGAGACCTTCGCCAGTTCGCGGCCCATGTTGACGTACTGCGATCCCTGGCCGGGGAAGAGGAAGGCCACTTTGCCGGGAACCTTGCCGCTGCCGCGGAAAATGCCCTGCGCCGCCAGGGGCTTCCAGGCGGCGGGAGCGTTGAGGCTGGCGGCTTTGCGGGCCTTGGCGAGCTTATCGAGCAGGTCGGCGTGGTCGGCGAAGTCGATCACCAGCCGCTCGGCCTTGCGCAGGTCGGCGGGATCGGGCGCCGCCACCGGTGGCGTCCAGCCTGCCTCAACCCTGCGCATCACCTCGTCGAGACGGGCGCTCAGTTCAGCAGGCGTATCGGCGCCAAGGGCCAGGATGCCGCGCAGGGGCGGCTTCTGGGCCACTTTCGCCGGAGCAGTGTAGTGACCGCTCGAACTGCCCGAACCGCCGCCCGGATTAGGCACCTCGACCCCCTGATAGCGCTGCGGCTCGGTGCGGATCATGCCCGGAATATATTCCTCCAGCACCACGTGGAAGTTGGTGCCGCCAAAGCCATAGGCGCTCACCCCGGCTCGCCGCGGCGCGTTGCCGGGACGCTCCCACTCGCGGGCTTCGTTGAGCAGATAGAACGGCGTGGCGTTGAAGTCGATGTTCGGGTTAGGCCGCTCACAGTTAAGCGTGGGCGGCAGGATCTTCTCGTGGATGGCGAAGACCGCCTTGAGCAAGCCGGCCGCGCCGGCGCCGGCCTTGAGGTGGCCGATGTTGCTCTTGGCCGAGCCAAGGCCGATGCGTCCGCGCTCCGCGCCGCCGAACACCTTGGTGAGGCTCTCAACCTCGGTCACGTCGCCGACGCGGGTGCTGGTACCGTGGGCCTCCACCAGGGTGGCGGTGGCGGGGTCGATGCCGGCGTTGCGCCAGGCGCGCTCGATGGCGTAGACCTGGCCGACGGGGTTAGGCGCCGTAATTCCCTTGCCCTTGCCATCCGAGGAGCCACCCACGCCGCGAATGACGGCGTAGATCGTATCGCCGTCGCGCTCGGCGTCGGCCAGGCGCTTGAGCAGGAAGGTCACCGCCCCTTCGCCCATCACGAAGCCGTCGGCGCCGTCGCCGAAGGGGCGCGTGCCGGTCGCCGAGAGGGCGCCGATCTTGCAGAACTTCACGAAGGTCGAGGGACCCATGTTGCGGTCCACGCCGCCGGTGATTACCGCGTCCACGTGGCCTTCGCTGAGCATCTCGACCGCGGCGGCCACGGCGGCGAAGGTCGAGGCGCAGGCGGCGTCGGTGATGAAGTTCGGCCCGCGCAGGTTAAGCACATTGGCCACCCGCCCGGCCACGATGTTGGGCAATTCGCCCGGCATCGAGTCTTCGGTGATGGGGGGCAGGGTGCGGTCCATCTCGGCGTGGAACTGGGCCAGGATGGCCGCGCGCACATCGGGCGGCAGGGCCTGGAAGGCCGGCGTGTTGCTGAGGTAGCGGGCGTATTCCGGGAAGATGACCCGCTGGTTGGTCAGGTAGTGCAACTCGCCGCCCATGGCCGTTCCGAGGATCACACCGGTATTCTCGGTGTTGAGCGGGCGGTCAGGGTAGCCATAATCGGCCAGAGCCTCGGCGGCGATGGTCACCGCCCACTGCTGGCCCTCGTCCATCGCGGCGGCCACGCGGGGCGGGATGCGGAAGCGTTGCCAGTCGAATTTAAAGCCCCGGACCCAGCCGCCGATCTTGGAGTAGGTCTTATCGGGGGCGCTGGGGTCAGGGTCGTAATAGTCACTGATCAGCCAGCGCTCAGGCGGTGTTTCCGTGATGCTGTAGCGCTTTGCCAGAATATTCTCCCAGAAGGCCCGGGCGTTCGGCGCGTCGGGGAGGATGGCGCCCAGGCCGACAATGGCAATGGCGCGGTTTGACATATCCATAGTGGATCGCTCCTTTACGTGCTCCACCTGTCTTTGCGCGCATCCCCGCTCCCGCTTGCGCGGGAGCGGGGGGCAGGTGGAGGCGAATGGATGGCTACTCCGCCGGGAACGCCTCGATCAGGCGCTGAGCGACGACGTTCATGTCCTCGATCTGGCCGGCCTGGGCATTGAAAATGGCCGGCAGGTTGATGCTCCCGGCCAGATTCGGATCGGTCTGGCCGGCGCCAATGCACCAGCGCAGCCCGTCGGCGGCGACCTTCATCGCCGCCTCGCGGGCGTGGACGCGGGCCATGGTCTTGAGCGTGTCCTGCGAGAAGGGCACAGCCGTGCTGGGCTTGGTGGCGGCCCGCTCGCTGAAGATTGCTGCGGTCTCGGCCCAGGCGATCAGTTCACCGAGGCGGAACAGGATGTGCTGGTTGCGGGTGAGCCGGTCAATGCGCGCGCGTTCGAGAATGACCGCCAGGGCGCGCATCGCCAGGGCCGCCGTCGCTGCGCCGCTGTCCGGGTGCTGGCGAGCCAGTTGCTCAAGCTGGGCGGCCCAGTCGTTGTAGAAGGCACCGCGGGTCTTCAGGTGGAGCTGCCAGCGGTCGCGCGCAATGGTCCACTCCATAATCTCCGAGGTGCCCTCGTAGATGCAGGTGATGCGCACATCGCGCTTGATCTTCTCAACCATGTACTCCTTGGTGTAGCCGTACCCGCCGTGGGCCTGAATGGCATCCTCGGCCGCCTTGTTGCCGCTCTCGGTGGCGAAGTACTTCGCCACAGCGCCCTCGGTCTGCTGATCGGGATCGCCGCCGTCGATGCGATCGGCGACCCACTCGATGTAGGCCCGCGAGGCCTCGAGGCGCACGGCGTTCGGCACGAGGAGCTTGTGGGTGTAGGCCTGCTTGGTGGAGAGCAGCCCGCCGCCCTGCACGCGGGTCTGGCTGTAGCGAATGGCCCGCTCGAGAGCCGCCCAGCCGGCCCCCAGACCAAACGAGCCGACCATCAGGCGGGTGTAGCCAAACACCGCCTGGGCCTGCGCCAGACCCTGGCCCTCGACCCCGCCCACCAGGTTCTCGACAGGCACGAACACTTCGTCGAGGAACAGAGCCGCAGTGTTCGAGGCGCGAATGCCATGCTTGTCCTCCGGCTTGCCGTAGCTGAAGCCCGGCTGCCCGGCCTCCATAATGAACCAGGAGATGCCGCCCGGAGCGTTGGCCAGAATGGTGTAGAGCTTGGCCACCCCGCCGTTCGAGATCCACTGCTTCCGGCCCGTCAGCTTGTAGCCGATAATCTTGCCGTTCTCTTCAACCGGGACGGCCCTGGTTGTCAGGGTGCCGAGGTCCGAGCCGGCCTGCGGCTCCGTCGCTCCGTAGGCCACCAGGAGACCCTCAGAAGCGATACGGCCCATCCAGTAGGCCTTCTGCTCCTCGGTTCCTCCCACCACGATCGGATCGGTGCCGAGGAAGGTCGCCAGTACACCGGTCGCAATGCCGAGATCGATGCGGGCCATCTGCTCCGAAACGCGGTAGACATCGTAGGCGCCACCGCCGAGACCGCCATACTCCTCGGGGATGAAGATGAGATGCAGTCCAAACTTCTCAGGATCGTAGAGGTCGCGGAGGACGTCGTGCGGGAATTCGTCGCGCTCGTCGAGCTCCCGCAGGTACTCGGGCTTGAGTCGCTTCGCCGCGTAGTCGCGAAGGGTCGTCAGCACCATCTCCAGCGTATCGGTGTCCAGGGTCGTCATCGGCCTGTTCCTCTCCACTAGTGACTTGCCGTCATCCGCCCGCACGCGCGCAACGGATGGCCAGGGAACGCCACAATGGCGCTCCTCCGCCAGCAGCAAGTTCTACACGCGTTTAGTTCTGCCTGCAATCATATGCCACGGGCTCCGAAATGTCAGGTGAAGGGTCTTTCTTGTGAGAGGAGGTTTGTTCACTGTTTAGCAAGGAATTCTTCACCTGGCAACTGGTACATGCTAAAGAGCAGCGCTCCGTCCACGGGCGAGGGCACGTGCTCGACCGCGCCGTTCGGAAAGGCGAACCGCACCAGGTCCAGTTCGCCAGCTCGCTCGGGCACGAAGACGAAGACCGTCTGGCGGTCGCGGGCGGCCAGCGCCGGGCTGACCGGTTCTTCCAGCGGATCGTGCACGTCAACCCGTTCGAGGTGCGGGGCCAGGTAGGGAAGCGTGCCGAAATCCGAGCTCATCCGCGGCCAGCCGAAGAAGACCAGCCGGCTATCGGGGGCGAGACGGTTATTGGCGTAGTGGGCCAGTTCGGTGGCCAGCACGGCGTTGAGGTTGCCATAGACCCGCGTAGGCGTATACTCAACGAAGTAGTAGCGCACGCTCAGCGCCGCCAGGACCGCCGTGGCGACGCCCAGGACGGGCGCCAGACGCCGCGGGTGCAACGCGCCCAGGGCCTGGCCCAGGCCCTGGACCAGCAGGGTCAGCCCCAGCGCAACGAAGATGATCGCCGGAATGGCCGTGGTCACCAGGCGCTGGCTCGAGGGCGGGCTTTCGGTGAGCATGCCGCCCAGCACAATCGCTCCGCCCCACCAGGCCACGAGGGGGAAGATCCGCCGGTCCAGGAGGCGCGTGAGGGCGAATCCCAACCCCAGGATGAAGAGTGCGCCGTGGGCCAGGTCGAAGAGGGGTCGCGGCGAACCATACCACACCGTGCGATCCGGATAGGCGTTGTAGGCCAGCGCCGCGCGCCAGAACTGGTCAACCAGGATCGGCAGGGCGCCCTGGTTGAGGATGACCTGCTCGCGCTCCAGCCAGCCGCTCTGGATGATGCCGACGGCGTTGAGGCGGGCATTGTACGCATCGGGGAAGCGGAGGGCGTACTGGATCATCGGCGCCGCGCTGAGCAACGCCGCGCCCGCCAGGACGGCCACGCCCCGGCCCTGCTCGCGCCAGAAGCGCCGCCCATCGCGCAGGGCCAGCACAACCACCACGGCGGCGATCAGGATGCCGGCGAAGCGCGCCCCCGCGTAGAAGTACTGCGCCGCGCCGACCACTGCGCCGCAGAGGGCATAATCGAACGGACTGCGCCGGTCATAGCCCCGGTAGAGGCAGAGCAGCGCCAGGGTGGCGAAGAGGCCATCGGCGATCTGGTTCGAGCCGAGCCGTGAGAAGTGGATGTGGTAGTGATAACCCGCCAGGAGCGCGGCGCTGATCAGCGCCAGGGTATGGCCGTGCAGCCGGGCGACCAGAGCATAGGCGGCGATCACCGTGGCTGCGCCGACGAGCGCCCAGGGCAGGCGCAGGCCAGCGGCGTTCTGGCCGAGCAGGGCGATGCCTGGCGCATTGAAGTAGAAGCTCATTGTCGGCACCCCTAGCCAGCCGGTGCTGAAGGGATTCTGGATCGCCCCTGCGAGCACGCGCACGGCCTCTAACCCCTGTGACCCCTCATCGCCGCTCAGAGTGGGCGGGATGGCGCCGATGTTCCATACCCGCAGCAGCAGCGCAAGCGCTCCGATCGCCAGAGGCGCGAGCAAGACTGCGGGGGTGAAGCGCGGGCGCCGCAACCATCCGCCGGGAGTAGCTGTTGCCGCCAGATAGCAACCCACTGCCATAGCCCAGGACGCCAGGGTCCAGTTCAGATCCGGCCGTGGCGCGTCGGGTCGGTCGCCGGCCAGGGCCGTGAGGGTGAGCAGTATCAGCAGTCCCGCGGCCAGCAGCAATCCGACCCGCCACCGCGTCAATGGCAGGGCGGTGGTGTCGCGGCGTCGCTCCTCAGGACCGGCGCTGCGCATCCACCACAACGGCCGTCTGGCGAAGGCCAGGCTAATAGCCGCGACCGCCAGCGCCGCCAGGCCCAGCGCCGTCCACGAAAACGCGGCGCGTTGCGAAAAGAGGTGCTGCGCCGCTGCGGCGAGGGCCGCGGCGCTCAGGGCCAGCGCCAATCCGCCCATGCGCGCCGAAGCGACACGGAGTTGGGCAAAGGGACTGCCGGCCGCTATCTGCGGCTCGATAAGGCCCCCTTCGCGGCGCGTCGCAACGGCGATGCTCGCGAGGCGCTTCTCCGCCACGGACGTGGCAGCGGGCGAGTTGTATGGCCCGGACGCAGGGTGCATACGCTGACCCCCGACACTTCTGCCTGTCCACATAATTCCGGCTTGCTCTGGCCTGAGCATCGGGCCAGGGGGTGGCGTTTGAATACAATTCTTCGTTTGCTGGCCTGCGGATACCTGACAGTATAAAGATCCAGGGGGCGCTCGTCAACCATTTTAGCATCTGTGAAGCAATTCCCAAATGCGCCAAGGTGTGGTATACTTGAAGCCTCAAGTGCCCAGGGCAGTTCAAGACTATGAAAGGGTCTTGCACAGCGTCGTGCGAGCCGCTCTGTGGATCATTTGCGGCGAGCATCTGTCGCATCGTGCACGGGGGTTTCCATGATTGTTGGCGTTCCACAGGAGGTCTTTCCCGGAGAGCAGCGTGTGGCGCTGGTTCCCGGCGATGTGCCCACGCTCAAGAAGCTGGGGTTGGAGGTGGTGATCGAGACGGGCGCCGGGCTGCGGGCCGGTTTTCCTGATGCGCAGTACGTCGAACGCGGCGCCAGGGTGGCCGCCTCGCGCGCCGAGGTGTTCGCAGCGGCCGATATCCTCTTCCAGGTGCGCGCGGGCGGCGCGGCGCCATTGCAGGCCGAAGCCGATCTGCGGCTCCTGCGCGCCGGGCAGACCATGCTGGCGTTCCTCGATCCGCTCTGGGAGCCGCGGCAGATTGCCGCCCTCGCCGAGCGCGGCGTCAACGCGCTGGCCGTGGAACTGGTGCCGCGTATCAGCCGCGCGCAGAGTATGGACGCGCTTTCGTCCATGGCCACCATTGCTGGCTACAAGGCGTCCATCCTGGCGGCTATGCATCTCCCGCGCATGTTCCCGATGCTGATGACCGCCGCTGGCACAATTACCCCCGCCCGCGTCTTCGTGATCGGCGCCGGCGTCGCCGGGCTGCAGGCCTGCGCCCACGCCAAGCGCATGGGCGCCCGCGTCGAAGCCTACGACGTCCGTGCGGCGGTGAAGGAGCAGGTGGAGAGCGTCGGGGCCAGGTTCGTCGAGTTGCCTCTCGAAACGGGCGACAGTGAGGACAAGGGCGGCTATGCCAAGGCCCAGGGCGAGGAGTTCTACCGCCGCCAGCGCCAGTTGATGAGCGAAGTGGTCGCGCGGAACGATGTGGTGATTACTACAGCGTCCATTCCCGGCAAACGCGCCCCGGTGTTGATCACCCGCGACATGGTCGCCGGGATGCAGCCCGGCTCGGTGATCATTGACCTGGCCGCCGAGCATGGCGGCAATTGCGAGTTGACGCGCCCGAACGAAATTGTCGTCGAGTACGGCGTGACGATTATCGGCCCGACCAACATCGCCTCCACGGTGCCCAATCATGCCAGCCAGCTCTACAGCCGCAACCTGGTCAATCTGCTCAAGCTCGCAGTTAAGGATGGCCGGCTGGCCCTTGACACCGACGATGAGATTGTGCGCGAGACGCTGGTGACCCGCAACGGCGCCGTCACCAACGCACGCATCCGCGAGTTGCTCGCCCAGGCCGACACCGTTGCGTCGTGAGCCTGTGAATGCATTGCGCCTATGGATACCTCCACACCTCCACATCTCCACACCTCTACAGAGTTGTGAGGGGGTTATGGAGCGACCGTCGAACTGAGGAATGCCCATCTCTAAAATCAAGTCCGATCCAGAACTTGTGAGGAGACATCCGTGGAACTGCTGGTTATTGCGCTGACGGTCTTTGTGCTTGCCATCTTTGTCGGATTTGAGATTATCACCAAGGTCCCGCCGACGCTGCATACCCCGTTGATGTCCGGCTCGAACGCCATCTCCGGCATCACGCTGGTCGGCGCGGTGATTTCCGCGGGGGCCCAGATCTCGCTGCTGACGACGATCCTGGGCTTCCTGGCGGTGGTGTTCGCGACGATCAACGTAGTGGGCGGCTTTCTGGTAACCGAGCGGATGCTCGCGATGTTCCGGCGGAAGGATTAACGGCGATGCGTGAGAGTCTGATCAATCTAGCGTATCTGGTTGCCGCTGTGCTGTTCATTCTGGGCATTAAGGGCATGACCCATCCGCGCACGGCGGTGCGGGGCAACCGCATGGGGGCGATCGGCATGCTGATCGCCGTGGTGGCCGCGCTGCTGGATATGCACGTGGTGCGCTACGAGTGGATCATCGCCGGCCTCGTGGTCGGGGCGGGGATCGGCGCGCTGATGGCCAGACGTGTGCAGATGACGGATATGCCGCAGATGGTGGCCCTGCTCAATGGCTTTGGCGGCATCGCCTCGACCCTGGTTGCCGGCGCGGCGCTGCTGGAGATGCTGGCGCTTGGCGCTGGCGTGCCGCTGCAATTTACCATCGCCACCGCCGCTTCGGGGCTGATCGGCGCGGTGACGTTCTGGGGCAGCCTGGTGGCCTTCGGCAAGTTGCAGGGCCTGGTGGGCGATATCCGTGTCAACGGGGCGCAGATGTTCAACGCCGCGCTCCTGGCCCTCGCCACGGCCTTTGGCGTCTGGCTGGCGATTGATCCGGGCGCCATCTGGGCCTACTGGGCGCTGGTGGTCACTGCGAGCGTTCTCGGACTGTCGCTGGTCTTCCCCATTGGCGGCGCGGATATGCCCGTCGTGATCTCGCTGCTCAACTCCTACTCCGGTCTGGCTGCCGCAGCCACTGGCTTCGTGCTCAACAATAACGCGCTGATCATCACCGGCTCGCTGGTGGGCGCTTCGGGCATCATCCTGACCAGTATCATGTGCAAGGCCATGAACCGCTCGCTCACCAACGTGCTCTTCGGCATCTGGGCGCCTTCTGACGAGGCGGCAAGCGGCGATGATGTCTACGCCGGCAAGGTCAAGGCCGCCCACGCCGATGAACTGGCCCTGTTGCTGGAGGGAGCGCGGCGGGTGGTCATCGTGCCGGGCTATGGCATGGCTGTATCGCAGGCCCAGCACGCCGTGCGCGACCTGGTGCTCTTGCTCGAGGAGCGCGGGGTGGAGGTCGAGTTTGCCATTCATCCCGTGGCGGGGCGCATGCCCGGCCATATGAACGTGCTCCTGGCCGAGGCCGACATCCCCTACGAGCAGATGAAGGAGATGGACGAGATCAATCCGACATTTGAACAGACCGATGTGGCCATCGTGATCGGCGCCAACGATGTGGTGAACCCCCTGGCGCGCACCAACCCCAACAGCCCCATCGCCGGCATGCCCATTCTGAATGTTGACAAGGCCCGCAGCGTGATCGTCATCAAGCGCAGCCTCAGCCCCGGTTTTGCCGGCATTCCCAACCCGCTCTTCGCCGCCGACAACACGCTGATGCTCTTCGCCGACGCCAAGAAGGGCGCCCTTGACCTGATGAACGCCCTGAAGGCGGCCTAGCCGATTGGGGATCGGGCGCGGCGCCGGGTCCGAATTTGACCTGCTTCCAGAAACCCGGCATGATGAAAAAGCGGTTCCGTAGGGGAGGGTCTGGGAGGGCGAAGCCCTCCCAAACCATTATGTCCTCGCAATGAGCAGCCTGAGGAGTTTCTACGTGGCACAACACTGGACACTTGATGCAATGCCTGACCAGCAAGGCCGGCTGGTGGTGATCACCGGCGCCAACAGCGGCATTGGCTTTGAAGCGGCGAAGGCGTTGGCAGGCAAAGGGGCGCGCGTCATTCTGGCGGTGCGCAACGCGGCGAAGGGCCAGGTCGCGCTCGAGAAGATCCGCGCCGTGCATCCACAGGCGCAGGTGGAGCTCGACCTGCTCGATCTGGCCGACCTGAGCAGTGTGCGCGCCTTCGCTGAGCGCTTCCAGACCCGCTATAGCGCCCTGCCGGTGCTGATCAACAACGCCGGGGTCATGGCGACGCCCTATCGTCGCACTGCCGATGGGTTTGAGTTGCAATTCGGTACGAATCATCTGGGGCATTTTGCCCTGACCGGCTTGCTGCTGCCGGCCATCCTCGCTGCGCCGGGAGCGCGAGTGGTGACGGTGAGCAGCATGGCCCACAGCTTCGGGCAGATCAACTTCGACAACCTCGACGGCTCGAAGGGCTATCAGCGCTGGATGGCCTATGGCCAGAGCAAGCTGGCCAATCTGCTCTTCGCCTATGAGTTGCAGCGGCGTTTCGCCGCCTCAGGGGCCAGAGCGATCAGCCTGGCCTGCCATCCCGGCTATGCCGACACCGAGTTGCAGAAGGTCGGCCCGCGGATGGACGGCTTCGCCCTCGGCGAGGCGCTGTCGGGCCTGCTCAATCGCGTGTTCGCCCAGAGCGCCGCGATGGGCGCCCTGCCGACCCTCTACGCCGCTACGTCCCCGGATGCCCACGGCGGCGACTTCATCGGCCCGGATGGGCCCGGCGGCGCCCGTGGCTACCCTGTGCCGCAGCGTTCGAACGCGCGCTCCTACGATCCGGCGCTGGCCCGGCGGCTGTGGGAGGTCTCCGAGCAACTGACCGGCGTGCGCTACGCCTTCCCCGCCGAGGTCTACGCGGCGGATTAGGTCCGGAAACGCAGTCTGGGAGGGCGACGCCCTCCCAGACTCGCCGATGGCCGCGCCGTGTCTCCGATGGCGCATCAGCGCTGGTCTACCGGCACGTAATCGCGGCGGGCCGGGCCGAGGTAGATCTGCCGCGGGCGCATAATCTTCTGCTCTTCGTCGGCCAGCATCTCCTGCCACTGGGCCAGCCACCCCGCAGCCCGAGGAATGGCGAAGAGGAAGGGGAAATATTCAATCGGGAAGCGGAGCGCCTGATAGATCACGCCGCTATAGAAATCTACATTCGGGTAGAGCTTCCGCGAGATGAAGTACTCGTCTCGCAGCGCGATCTGTTCAAGCTCGACGGCGATATCCAGCAGCGGATTGGGTTCGGTCACCTCGAAAACCTCGTAGGCTATCTTGCGGATAATCTTGGCGCGCGGGTCGTAGTTCTTGTAGATGCGATGACCGAAGCCCATGAGACGCCGTTCCCCCTTCTTCACCTTCTCAATGAAGGCCGGCACGTTGGCCTTGGTGCCGATCTCCTTCAGCATATGCAGCACCGCTTCGTTGGCGCCGCCATGAAGAGGGCCATAGAGGGCGGCGGCAGCGGCTGAAAGAGCGCAGTAGGGGTCAGCCCGGCTCGAACCAACGCCGCGCATGGTTGAGGTCGAGCAATTCTGCTCATGGTCGGCGTGTAGAATAAACAGCACATCCAGCGCCCTGGCCAGCACCGGGTTCACCTCGTAATCCCGCTGATTCATGTAATCCATCATGTACAGCAGGTTGGCAGTGTAGCTCAGCGAGTTGTCGGGGAGGTTGAAGGGCCGCCCGATGCGGTGGCGGTAGGCGAAGGCCGCGATGGTCGGGATCTGGCCGATGATGCGCCAGATCTGCTTCTCGCGCACGGCGGGATCGTGAACGTTCTTGGCTTCCGGGTAGAGGGTGGACATCGCCGCGACCGAGCTGATCAGGATGCCCATCGGGTGGGCGTCGTAACGAAAGGCCTGGATCAGCTCGACCAGACTGTTGTGCAGGAAGAGGTGCCGGCTGATGCGATACTTCCACCACTCCAGGCGGTCCCGGCTGGGCAGTTCGCCGTAGATCAGCAGATAGGCTACTTCGAGATAGGAGCTTTGCTCGGCCAGTTGCTCAATCGGGTAGCCACGATATTCGAGAATGCCTTTATCGCCGTCAATGTAGGTGATAGTACTCTTACATGCGGCGGTGTTCATGAAGGCCGGGTCGTAGGACATCAGTCCAAAGTCATCCTCTGAGACGCGGATCTTGCGCAGATCCGTGGCCCGGATCGTATTATGTTCGATCGGGATCTCATACGTCATGCCGGTACGATTATCGGTGATCGTCAACGTGTCCTTACCCATACGAATTGCTCCTGATATCTATGTTCGAGCGCACTTAGCGGAGGTCAGGCATCATCGGCTGTGGATTCGGTGCAGGCGGGATGAGGTTGCCTTCCCAGACGAGGATGTCTTCTAGTCATTATATCGCAGCGAATTACAACCGAAGAATCTGTCGCGACTTGGGTGCAGATCCGCGAGCGCGTCGCCTCGTCGGGGCGCCTGGCTCGACCGCTGGCGTCGCTGATGGTGACGCGATGGCGTAAAGGATCGCGGCTAAGCCGATAAACGCCTTGCGTCTTTGCGCCCTCGCGTCAATTGCCAGCCGCCTGCCGCCGCTCAGCGGGGCGCGACGCGCAGCGCCGCCTTGCCGGCATTGCGATTGGCTTCGAGTACGCGGAGGTCGGCCCGGTTCACGGCCGTCCCGTGAACGCGCACCGGGATCGCATCGGAGGAGGGGTGAGGATCGGGAACGTTGTCGAGGCGGAGCACATCGGGATCGCCCGGCTGGTCGAAGACAATGGCGCGCATGCAGTGATCTGGTTCTCAGGCGGATGGTTGCATGTGACAGTCTGCACAATAGTATAGCACGACTTTTCTGTCAGGTGCTAACGAAGCGCAGTTCTACGCTGTCAACCACCGGTTCAAAGCCAATCGCCTGATAGATGCGGTTCGGGGTCGGATTGTTCAGATCGGCGTTGATGAAGCAGCAGCGCTTGCCGGCCTTGAGCTGGACCTGGCTGATCGCGGCGACCAGGGCGCTGGCGTAGCCGTGTCGCCGGTGCTCCGGCGGAGTGTATACGGCGCTGATGCGAATGCCATGGGGCGTAGGACCGGCGGCGCCAGCCATCGCCACTGGCGCGTCCACTTCCCAGAGGTACAACCGGCGATCCGGCGAGGTGAGCCAGCGGGTGACGGTGCTCCGGCTATCGCCAGGCGCGACGCCCGGGTGGATCTCGGCCCGGAAGGCGCTGAACCAGCACTCCAGCAGCGGGCGGTCGTCTTCGGTAGCCGGACGCATGTGTCCCGGCGGCGGAGCGGGCTGGCGCACAGTGGTCAGCTGGTAGATCCGCTGCGGCATGCCCTGCTCGACGCGCCCCCCGTTCCGCGCGGCCCAGTGGCGACCAAACGGCTCCGCCACGGAGCGCGGACCGAGCACACCGGGCAGAGCGCGCGCCGAGCGGCTCAGGGCTTCCACCAGCGCCTCGATGGCCCCGGTATGCCGGGTGTGTGACAGCACCAGCTTGTTGGGCGGCGTTTGCAAGGCCGCGAACACCACTGCGCCCTCTTCCTCGACCGTGAGTAAGAGGGGGGCTTCCGGGCCAGAGGTCTTACGGTTGTGGGTCAGTTCCGCGCAGAGGCCAAGGATCAGATGGTTGTGAGCCTCATGGGCCAGAAGCAGCGGCATGGCCCGTGCGACGAAGCTCTGGATGTCGGGGTGCTGTACGATCCGCATAGAACACCTCCACGGGAATTGCCGGCCATGGCTGGATGAAAGACGCTTCTCCGGGCCGGGGCATCGGGAAACGCAGACCACCGGCGTTCAACCCGGATGGTTGCGCGGTCACAGAGTTCACCTGTGGGCCGGAGGGCAGGGGCGCCAGGTTGCCCCTCTATTGGCGCAGGTTGGTAGTTGTTCTTGTAGTATACCCGACGAGTTGGCAGAGGTGAAGGCTCGCATATCATATAATGGTTCCGAGGGCTTGCTCAGCGCGCCCGCGTTGCGGTTGCCTTACTCACGCGCGTCGTATGTCGCCCGGAACGCCCGCGCCGTCCGTCGCCTGTTTCACGCAGGCATGTAGCGATAAGGAGTTGCCGATGAGAGACGACCTTGCCGCCACCCTGCGGAGCCTCCGCGATCTGCATGCGATGGGCCTGCTCGACGATGCGGAGTATGCCGACAAGCTCGAACGGTTACGTGAGCGCTTTGGTCAACCGATTGTAGACGCGCTGCTGCGCGTCGTGGCAGCTTCGCCTGAGAGCCGCTCCGGCGCGCGCGTCGAGGCGGGCGGCCCCGTCGCCGGAGCGGGACGAATGCCGCCTGCGGGCGCCATCCGCGCCGAACCCCTGCCGGCCAGCCTGAGCGCCGACGGCGAACATTTCAGCTACGGCTATGCCCTGATCATCGGCGTCTCCGAGTATGCCCATCCCCGGCTCCGCCTTCCCGGGGGCGCAACCGCCACTGATGCCCGAGCCCTGGCCACTCTGCTCCGCGATCCGCATCTGGCGGCCTATCCCGAGCAGCAGGTGCGCCTGCTGGTGGATGGCAAGGCGACCCGCAACTACATTCTGGATGCGCTGGAGGAACTGGCTCACGTGGTTGACGGCGGCACGGCGCTGATCTGCTTCGCCGGTCGCGGGTCCGCTACCACGGCGGGCTATGCGCTGCTGCCTTTCGATGCCGATCCGGATCGCCTGGTCGAGACGGCGTTGACCGCCGAGGTGTTCCACCGGCGCGTGGCGAAGGTGCGTGAGCGTGCGCGGCGGCTGGTGGTGCTGCTCAATTGCTGCCATGGCGGTGGAGAGGAGGCCCCTGACGGTCTCTCCACGGCGCTGTCGGGAGCCGCGCCGCCCCCGGAGTTTTACCGGCCCCTGTCGGTGAGCGGCGATCAGGCGGTCATCTCCTCGGCGCGGCCCGGCCAGCGCGCCAGCAGTCGCTCGGCGGTCAATCCGCGCCATACGATCTTCGGCGAACACCTGCTCCTGGCTCTGGGCGGGCAGGCGCCGGGCAGCGGGCCGGCCATTGGCGTGTTCGATCTGTACGCGTATCTGCGGGTCGCCGTGCCCGCCGATGGCCGCTCGTTGCAGCGCCAAGAGGCCCTGCTCCAGGAGCCGCTGTTCTACACCGCGCAGCCAGGCGAGAACCTGCCCGTGGCCCTGCGCCCGGCGGGAGGCGGCGCCGGCGGCAACACGGCCGCGGTGCAACGCCTGATTCAACTGGAACTGCGCCTGGAAGCGGCTGATGGCGAGGCCCCGCCCGAGGTGCTCAGCGAGCGCGACGAACTCCTGGCCGCCCTGGCGGCGTCGTTGTGACGGGTGATGTCCCTGCGAGCCTGACGAGCCGCTGCCCGATGGCTCCTACCAGACCTGGCGGCGTCGTTGTGACGGGTGATGTCCCTGCGAGGGCGCAGCCCTCCCAATCCCTCCTGTCAGCGGGATTTTACGATCCAGGCGATGACCAGGATCACATATCCCGCCACGGCGGGCCAGGGCGGCATGCCCAGGCCAGATTCAATCGGGCGGGTGGCCTGGATCAGGCCGAGGGCCAGCAGAGCCAGTCCTGGCCACGGCGGGCGCCGGGGGGCGGCCAGGGCCAGCCATGCCAGGGGCAAGGCCAGGAACACCAGGTGATGGTACCAGAGCAGGCTGGAACTGACGGTGTGTATCGCTACGCCGCAGGCAAGGATGGCGCCGCCGTCATTCGCGCCACGGCGTCGCCAGCAAATGGCGGCCCACGTGGCCAGCAGCCCCAGGCTGAAGGCTCGCCCCAGCCAGGCGGCGGCTCGCTCGGCCGCCGAGCCGGGCGCTGTCAATCCGGTCAGCACCGCTGTGAGGGCCTGGTTGTAAGGGTTGCGAGGCACGCCCTCAAGCAGATCGGGGAGCAGTTGCGCGAAGGCTAGCCATGGCGCCGTCCCGTAGAGCGCGAGGGCCGGCAGGCTCAGAACAACCACTCCGAGGGTCACCCGCGCCAGACGGCGCCAGTCGCCGCGGGCCAGCGGCCAGAGCAGCAGCACTACCGGCGTGAGTTTGATCAGCAAGACCGCGGCGAGCGCCACATCACCCGCCCACGCCAGACGTCGCTCGATGTGCCCCAGCACGAACAGCACCAGTCCGAACAGCATCAGGCTGTTGATCTGGCCGATGGCCAGGTTCTCCAGAAACGGGGCAAAGCCCAGGCCTAGCACAGGCGCGACTACCAGGATGCTGCGCTCCACTCCCTCCTGGGCCGCGTAGATGCCCAGCAGGGCCAGGGCGTAGAGCGCGACCGAACCAGCCAGCCACAGACCGTGGGCGAGCCAGGGCTCCACCGCGGCGAGGGCGGCGAAGAGAGGGATCGTCGGCGGGGGGTAGACGAAGGAGACGCCGATCACATTGAGTTCGGGCGGATCATAGGGGATCTGCCCGGCCAGGGCCTGGCGCCCGGCCCGCAGGTAGATCTCCAGGTCCAGGGCCAGGCCCGAATGCACGTACAGGTGGTTCCACAGGCCTGCCGCCAGATACAGGCCCATCCCCGCAATGACTGCACTCGTGCGGACGACCTCGCGGCCACGCCGCCCATCGATCTGGACGAGTGTGCCGCCATCGCCTGCCGCCCGCGCGCGCCGCTCTCCGCCGCCCGCCGCTTCCCCGGCGGCCCGCCAGCGCGCTACGGCGCCCAACGCCAGCGGCCATCCCGCGGCGACCAGAATGGCGACCAGGGCGGCGATGGCGCCAAGCGGCGCGAAGGTCCACGTGGCCCAGCGTGCGCCGAGGTGCCAGACGAGCAGCGTTCCTGCCGCCAGACCCGCAAGCGCCGCTGTGACTGCCGGGGGCGCTGTGGTTCGTATGGCGACATATAGAGCCACCGTGGTGAGCAGCGCCGCTGCGATGAGGGCCGACGGGGCCGCGCCTCCGCCCCACACGCCGATCTCGCCCAGCACAATCCCGACCTCGCGTGTTTCCCCGGGAGGAACGAACGGCGGCGCTGACAATTCTAGCGCCAGGCGCTCCCCCGGTTGCGCCGGGACGAGCAGGTGATACTGGCGCAGATCCGCTCCAAGGCGCAGCCGGACGTTGATGGGGCCGCTCAGCGCTGCCTCGACGCGCTGCCGAGCCCCGGCGGAGAGGTGCAGGCGCAGGAGCAGCGGCCCGCCTGGATTGGGCAGGTTGAAACAGGCGTGGCCGGTAGTCCAGCGGTAGGGAGCGCCCCCGTCGGCGCGCCGTTCGAGGGCGTGCAGGCCGGTGGCCGGCGGCGGCGCTTCGGGCGGGTAACGCGCTACCCGCGGGCCGCTGGCGAGGAGCCACAGCACGAGCGCCGCGCCTGCCAGGAGGAGGAAGATGAGGCCGATCTCGCCGCCAGCGCGAATACGCGGCAGGGCCGGCAGGCGGGGGTGGGGTCTACTGCGGTTCGCCATCTGCACATCTCCACACCTCCACGCCGCTACACCGCCACACCTCTGCCACCCTGCCACCCGGGACCGCCCCTGCCGACGACTCGAGGCGCGCCTCAAGCAGCACAATGCTCAGCAAACGCGAACTATGCGGCAACTCCTCACGGTCGGCTGGCGCTCGCAACACCAGATGGTGCTCGCCGGGGGCAAGCCAGAAGTGCAGGTACGTGCGCGACGGTCCCCGGTTGACCAGCCAGGTCCCCGCGGGGGCGCCGTCGAGGCTGAGCGTCACTGTGCGAGGCGCGCGGTAACTCTGGGCGACGAGGAGCAGGGTGAACCGCCGCACCTCCGCGCCAGGATTGATCAGCGTCAGCGTTCCCTCCGGCCCCATCCAGCGCCAGGTCTGCTGGCCGTCGCTCTCGGGGCGCTGCCAGCCGTCGCCGCTAAAGGCGGCAATCGCGCGTCCGGGGTTGACCGGCACATGGTAGAGGCTGCGCGTTCCGTCATCGAATACCGGGGCCAGACCGGGCAGCGTTTGCTCCAGCGCCGCCCGAACCCCAGGGATGCTTTCCGGCTTGATCTGATCCCAGCGCACCACCACGTCGCGCACGCCGTAGAAGGCCAGCGCGGCGAGCGGGCCGTCGGAGCCTTCGAGGAAGGGCGAAGCCGGGTCGGGATGCATGCGCCAGAGTGGGCGCACGCCGGGCGCCGTGTACGGCCAGGCGTAGCGTGGCGGGCGGGCCAGGTAGCCGCCAGGGATGGGCCGGGCGTGGATGAGTTGCGCCCGCTGGGGCTCGACATACTTGTAGACCGCCGGAGGTATCTCAAACACCGCGCCCGTGCCGGTCGCCAGTTGCCGGTTCAGCAGGTGCGTATCCGCCGGCAGCAGCGGCCAGGGGCCAATCGCCAGTTCAAAGGCGATCAGCGCCAGCGACAGGGCCGCCACCCAGCGACGCCGGGCCTCTACCATCGCGCCAAGGGCGCGCAGGCCCAGGGCCACAGGCGGCGTCAGCGCAATGGTCGCGACCGCGGTGAAAAGCAGCGGGCGCCGGCCCAGGTTGATGCCCGGCAGCGCTTCGAGCACGGCATAGGGCAGTGGCAGGCCGGTCTGCCAGGGGCCGATTTGCAGGCGTGGACCAAGGGCGAAGACCAGGGCCATACCGGCAAGCGCGAGCCAGCGCCAGGCGCGTTGCGGATACCGCGCCGCGGCCAGCGCGCTTAGCGCCAGAGCGCCGTAGCCCAGGGCCACGTTCCAGTCGCCGCTGTAATCGTGCCAGGCCCGGCCCACCTGCTTGAAGAGCCAGGCGCCCCACAGCGGATGCAGGTAACTTGGCAACCAGAAGTCAAGCAGGTTCGCCGAACGCCGCAGCGCTTCTTCACCCTCGAACTGCTGCACCGCTCCCGGCGAGCCAAGCGCCAGACGCAGCGCCGGAAGCAGCACGGGGAGCAGCAGCAGCCCGCCCACCAGCAGACTCAGCGCCGTCTGGCGGAGCGCAAGGCGGGTCGCCTGTGGCCCGCTGGCCCACAGCAACGCAAAGCTCAGCGCATAGAGACCCATAAACAGCAGGTAGTACCAGCTCGACAGGCCGGTGCAGGCCAGGAACACTCCGGCGAGAACGGCATCGCGCCGGCGACCGTCTTCAACGGCGCGCAGCAAGAACAGGGCGTACAGCGCGGGCCAGTGCAGGCTGGCGAGTTCCAGTTGCCCATCCCAGATGCGCGTCATATGGAAGGGGGCGATCGTGAACATCAGCCCGGCAAGGAACGCGGCCCACGGTACTCCACAGACGCGCAGGGCCAGGGCGTACCCGGCCATTCCCCCCAGAACCAGACTGAGAAGCATGGCCGCATTGTAGCCCGCCACCGGCCCCCAGAGGGCTGTTACCGGCAGTACCAGCACCCCGTTGATGAAGCCCAGGGTCTGCAGGTGCAGCGGTGTCCCTTCGGGAAAGAACAGCAGATCGGTGACAAACGGATCGCGACCGGTGAAGAGCGCCAGGCGCACCCACCACAGGTTCCAGACATTCTGCCAGCCGTCCACGGCAGCCACCGGCCCGCCAGGAATGGCGGCGCCGAACATCGGCAGGACGGGCGTCAGGAGCAGCAATGCGACCAGGGTGTAACCGGCAAGGATTGCCAGCCACACCGGCCACTCCTCAGGTGTAGGGTTTTTCGTGCGAGCAGGGGTTTTCGGCATTTCAATGCGCTTACGATCCTCAACCCCCCCGCCCCCGCGAGCGGGAGAGGGGGGAGTTGGGCGTCCCAATGCCCCGGATGGCGCATGCGACGCGAGGATGGGCCGGAAAACCCTCATCTGAGAACGGCGCCCTCTCCCCCGCAGGTGGAGAGGGAGGGAGTCAGGGGGAGGGTGAAGATCCTGTGCTCGCACCAGTATAGCCGATCGCGGCGGAAGCGCGAATCGGCGCGCCTGTAACGGGCAGGGCGAATGCAAAGTCTCCGGGACGAGCCCCAAATTCCACGTTTCTGGTTGGCCCCGGCGGCGTAGCCGCCCCAACCCCCCTAGAGGCGGACGTTGCATCAGCCTCGCCTGTAACATCGCACGATCCCGGCGCATCAGTATAATGATAGTCCATGCACTGTGACTGTAAAAAGAGGACGACGATGTCATACGATGCGCTGGTGATCTCCGCCCACCCTGACGATGCCGAGGTGCAGATGGGTGGGACGGTTGCGCGACTGGTAGAGGAAGGGTTGCGAGTGCTCCTTGTGGATCTCTGTGATGGAGAGCCGAGCGACTTTGCCGCGCCGGGGGAGCGAGCGGCCCAGGCCCGGCGCGCGGCGGCCATTCTCGGCGCCGAGCGGATGTTCCTCAACGGGCAGGATCGCTTTCTCAGCGACAACATTCCCCTGCGCCTGCAGGTGGCGCGCCTGATCCGCATCCACCGGCCCCAGATAGTCTTTGGCACCACCGATGCCTGCGTGCATCCCGACCATGCCGCCGCGGGCGCGCTGCTGAGCGCCGCGGTCTTCTACGCTCGCCTGGATCACTGGGAGCGAGTGCCCGGCGGCGAACTGCTGGCCGATACGGAACCCTGGAAAGTGGAGCGGCTCTTCTTCCCCCACTGTAAGATGGAGCCGCCCTGGGGCCGCGACTTTGCCTTCGCCGTGGACGTGAGCGATACCTACGAGCGGAAGCGCGCAGCCCTGGCCGAGTATAGCTCGATCTTTCGGGTGGAAGAGGGCGACCGTCTCCTGACCCTCTATGAAGCCGAGGACGCCTATTTGGGGCGCCTGTTCGGGGTCGCCTACGCCGAAGCCTTTAAGAGCCACAGCCCGTTGCTGGTGCCCAGCCCGACCGTGTTTCTGCCAGGGTTGCACGGCTGATGTGAACATAGCGGAACAGGCCCGCGCCATCGAGCGCGCGCTGCGCATGATCCGGATCGGCAACCTGCTCGGCAATACCTGGGACGCGCTGCTTTTCCGGTGTTCGGGCGGGCGATTCGGGGGTGGAAGGTAAACAGGGCGTGGGCCCCCACAACCGTTCATTCGGCAGAGGCGTGGCGAAACCAGGGTTCCCCGCCCCTTCTTCAAACGGACGAGGAACGAGCATTCCTGGAAGGGCGCGGCCCGCTCGGACCCGTCCTCCGGGCAGGGGTGCGGGGAAACCTGGTTGCCCCACCCTGCTTCAAATGGGCAAGGAACGAGCCTTCCTCGGAAGCCGCGCCCTCCCAGACCCTCACGTCAGGCAGGTGCGTTACTCATCCTCAATGCAAATCTTGCGCTGGACAATCGCCATAACTGTTCGGAACAATAGCACGATAATCAGCGCTCCTAATCCAATGAGCAGCCCATAGGCCAGCCCCTGGAAAACCGGCAGGTTCGTCCTGGAGGCCATCACGATGGTCGCAATAGCGATCGCCGCCACGGGGAAGGAATAGGCCCACCACGAGAGATAGAAGGGGAGAGTCACAAAGTAGCGCGCCTGGGTCAGCAGCAAGATAAAGATAAATAGCGCGACATAGTACATAACCCTGGCGAAGCTATCCAGGGTAAAGCCGCTGACGTCGTGCTCCATCAGCCGTAGATAGGAAATGAAACCGACGGCGGGCGGGGCAATCAGGATGAACAAGGTCGGTCTCAGGCGCTCGGCAAGCGGCGGGTAAAAGATGATCCGGTACAGCACGATGGTCAGCAACACCAGCCAGAAGATCAGGCCGATGCTGAAGAAGAACCAGGACACCTCAGCCGGAGCGTGCTCGACCCCCGCGATCGGGACGATGATGTTGCCCACCACCGGAATGAACCACGCCGGGTTGGCGTGTTGAGGCTGTAACGTGGTTCGCTGCATCCAGGCCGAGAGAATGGCGATGGTGAACCCGATATGGAGGGCCGCGCCCGCCATCCAGAACAGACGCGAAACGTCGCTATTCAGGCGCATAAAGGCAATCCCGAACAGCAGCATGCTGATCGATATGGTGGGGAAGAAATTGATCTTAACGGGATGGGCGAACTCCCGTTTTACTGCTTCGGGGTATCGTATCGCCTTCAGCGTGTAGAAGGTCGCGACCACCAGAAAGATCGCCAGCGAGGCCACCAGCACGATGCCGCTGATGGCGAACGGCAAGCCCAGGAAGCGCTCCGCTCGTTGCAGGGCGATGGTTGCGCCGGTCATGCCCAGCACCGACGCAAAGAACGAGATGGGAAAGTACTGCAACCGTGGGCGGGCTTCGATGTGGTCATGATCACCGGTCGCGACGTGGAGCGATGGTTGGTCGGTCATGGTTCAGACTCCTGAGGTAAACAGAGGACCTGCCGGGCTGCCTGGGGAGGACAGGGCCAACTCATACAGTTGCCGGAAGCGACCATTGGCGAAACCCCGTTTTCCACCGCTGCCTGAAGGATTGCGCGCCCGGAGCGCCCTCGAATGATGTGATGCGGCGCAGGGGCGCCGGGTTACAATGATGCCCGGTGCAAGTGTGGCTTGCTTCTCGCCGTAGTATACGCTACAACGTAAGCGGTATCCATTCCGTCCTCCACTGGGGAGGCCGCTAAGTAATCTATAAACAAAGTCTTTCGCTGAACTTCCACCCCCTCCCCAACCCTCCCCCGCCGGGTGAGTGAGGTCGGCTCCTCCCCCCAACGGGGGGAGGCTGGGAGGGGGGGCGGAAATGCCGGGAAACTTCCTTTACAGACCACTAAGTGGTTCGTCCGGCGAGTTGCACGAAAGGGATGGGAGGAGGGTTTCTGGGAGAGCTAAGCCCTCACATTCGAGAACTTGTCGGACGCACAACTAAGGAGCAAGCGATGCGTTTTTCATGGCCGAAGTCGTTCCTGGCTCTGTTCCTGTTCCTGGCTGGCGGCGTCGGGGCGCTATACCTCTACGGCGCGCTCCGCTGGCAGAGGGCCATCGGCGCCCTGCACGCGAAGATGTACGCGGCCCGGCTGCCCGCCGGTGTCAGGCCCTACGACCCGCGTGACCTGGCCGACCTGCCGGTGCCGGTGCAACGCTACTTCCGCACCGTGTTGAAGGAGGGCCAGCCCGTGGTCGCCTCCGCCCGGGTTAAGTTTACCGGCGTCTTCAATATGAGCCAGACCGCGGAGCAGTGGCGCCCGTTGACTTCGACCCAGCACGTCGTTACGCGCCACCCAGGCTTTGTCTGGGATGCGCGGATCGGCATGGCGCCCGGTATGCCCATCTACGTGTATGATGCCTATGTCGCAGGCACGGGCGCGCTGGCGGCGCGACTGCTGGGACTGTTCACCGTGGCGGAAATGCCGGCCAGTCCGGAACTGAACCATGGCGAATTGATGCGCTTTCTGGCCGAAGCGGTGTGGTACCCCACGGCGCTCTTGCCCGGTCAGGGCGTGGAATGGGAAGCCATTGACGACACCCGCGCCGCTGCGACGCTTCGCGACGGCGCGACGAGCGTCAGGCTGGTGTTTCAGTTCGATGCCCAGGGCCTGATCGACTCCGTTCGCGCCGATGACCGTTACCGCGACGTCAACGGCACGCTCGTGCCCACGCCCTGGCAGGTTCGCTGTTGGGACTTTCAGGCGCGCGATGGGATGCTCGTCCCGTTGCAGGGCGAGGTCGCCTGGCTGCTTCCCCAGGGGCCGCATCCCTACTGGCGCGGGCGCATTGAGCGTGTCGAGTATCATTACCAGTGAGCAGCGAAACCTCGCGGGCAGGACGCTCACCGTCTGCACCGGCGAAGCGCACGCTTTTATAGGAACCGCGAGCAAGGTAGTGGCGATTATGCAGGCAACTATCGTCAATGTCCGCTCGTGAGGCGCTTTGCTCTGTCGCCGAGATTCGGTTATGGGCCATGCTAGTCCGATCCAGCGCCACCGGGTCGTAACGTTTTACCTCCTGGCCTTCGGCTTCTCCTGGTCAGGATGGGTTCCCCAGGCCCTGTATGCGCGGGGCCTCTTCCCCTTCGACAGCCCCTTGTTCAGCCTGCTTGGCGGCCTGGGGCCAACCCTGGCGGCGGTAGCGGTCGTGCTGGCCCTCCGCGAATCCGGTGGCCTCCGGGCGCTGTTTCGCCCGCTGTTCCGGTGGCGCGCTTCGCCCTGGCAGTGGGTATTGGTGCTGGGCTTCTGGCCGCTTGTAGCGGCGATTGCCCTGGCCATCGGGGCCGTCACTGGCCAGGCGTCGCCCGATGTAGCCTGGTTCAGTTGGGGAAGTTTACTGCCGGTTTTCGGCGCCATGCTGCTTGCCGGCGCCTGGGAGGAGATCGGCTGGCGGGGATACGCCCTGCCCCGTTTACAGACAACTTGCCCTGACTGGCAACTCGTGCTCATCATGGGGGTGCTGTGGTTCCTATGGCACGTCCCTCTGATGCTCAATCCGGCATCGCCAATGGCGGCTCTGCCATGGCCCGGCCAGCTTCTCTTCTATTTGTCCCTCACGGTGATCTATACCTGGCTCTACCAGAACACGGCGCACAGTCTGTTCTTCGTGAGCGTGTTCCATGCGATGTCCAATATGCTGGCCTACGTCTTACTTGCACTGGGCGTTTTTGTCTCGTCCTACGGCTTGGTCGTGGGAGTGACGGCGATCGTTGCCCTGATCATCCTTGGAGTATATGGCCCCCAACGGTTTGGCGGAGGAGCCGGCCCCCGTCCTTCGGTAATGCGCGATATGTTGTAACTCCCCCTCCTACACTGCCAACCGGGAAGGAGGGAAGGAGGGAAGGAGCATGAACACGACGCTGCATAGCCGTCCGCAGATCATTCTGGCGCTCCAGGGTGGCGGCGCGCTGGGGGCCTACCATATCGGCGCGTACCAGGCCCTGGCTGAAGCCGGCTACCATCCCGACTGGGTGACCGGGATTTCGATTGGCGGCATCAACGCCGCGATCATCGCCGGCAATGCACCTGACCGGCGTGTGGCGCAACTGGAGCGTTTCTGGCGCGCGATTTCACGGCCCGATGAGTGGGGCGCGACTCTCCGGGGCCTGGCCCGACAGTTCTTCAACCGGCTCAGCGTGGGACAGGCGATTGTCTTTGGCCAACCCGGTTTCTTTACCCCGCGCCTGATCGCACCTAATCTCGCTCCGCCCGGCACGCCCGCCGCGACCAGTTACTATGACACGACGCCGCTGGTGGAGACGCTCTGCCGCCACGCCGACTTTGAACTCATCAACCATGGCCCGGTGCGCCTGAGCCTGGGGGCCACGAAGGTGACCACCGGCGAGCTGGTCTTCTTCGACAACCGGCGTCAGATCCTCGGACCGGAGCATGTGCTGGCCAGCGGCGCTCTGCCGCCGGGGTTCCCGGCGACTCGGATTGACGGCGAATGGTACTGGGACGGCGGCTGTGTGGCCAACACGCCGCTCCAGGCCGTGCTCAGCGAACCGCTGGCGGGTCATGCGCTGATTATCGCGATTGACCTCTGGAATCCGCACGGCCCGGCGCCGGAGACTATTGATGATGTCCTCTGGCGTCAGCGGCAGATCCAGTTTGCCAGCCGGACCATCCACGACGTGCAGATGGTCGCGCAGATGCTGAATATGCGCTGGATGCTCGGCCAGTTGCGTGAGCGGCTGCCTGAAGCGGAACGCCGCAGTTTGCCCCCTGGTCTGCCCGCGGAGCCGGTAAAGGGGAGCGTGGATCTGGTGCACATCGTGTACCAGCCGCGTCCCGACGAGGTGCCACAGAGCGCCGCCGATTTCTCGCGCCCATCCATCGCGGCGCGGCGCGCCGCAGGCTACGCCGATATGCGCCGCGTTCTGGAACAGGCGCCCTGGCAGGTGACGGAGACGGCGGCGCGCGTGGGCGCAAGGGTGCACCTGGTCGAGGGCGAGATGATGACGTCGTATGTGCCAGATCTGTGAACCGGCAACAATGGCATCCCGCAATCCGCACGGCGCGGGTCCCGGAGGGCGCGACGCTCCGGGAACGCCTCTCACTCCCCCTGGCGCGCCAGGCGCGGGCTGACCCAGGGCACATCGGCGGCCCCGGCGCGCGCGTTCGCCACGCGGGCCGCGACGAACAGCAGGTCCGACAGGCGGTTCAGGTAGGCCAGCACCTGAGCATTCACCGGCTCGGCCTGCGCCAGGCTGACTACCCAGCGCTCGGCGCGCCGGCAGACGGTGCGCGCCAGGTGCAGATAGGCGGCCGCCGGGACGCCTCCCGGCAGAATGAACTGCCGCAGGGGCGCCAGCTCACCCTCGAGCCGGTCAATCCACCCTTCGAGAAAGGTGACATCAGCCTCGCTTACCCGCGGAATGTGAGGGTTCTCGCCGGGTGTCGCCAGGTCGGCCCCGACGATAAAGAGCTGGTTCTGCACCTGAGCCAGCAGGTTGTCGAGTTCGGGATCGAGGCCCATCGCGCGGGCCACGCCCAGGGCGGCGTTGCACTCATCGGCGCTGCCATAGGCCTGAACGCGCAACGAGTCCTTGGCGACCCGCTGGCCGCCAAACAGCCCGGTCTCACCGGCATCGCCAGTCTTGGTGTAGATTTTCATTGATTGGTCCTTTGTAGTTCATCCGGCAATTCTCATTACCAAGATGATCGGGAAACAGCGTTTCTGCGAGGTCGCAGCTCTTACAGACCATGCCTGCGGACGGGAAATCGGCTTTCCCCCACGCTCCTCCCGACGAGGGAGGAAGAACGTTCCTGAAAGGTCAAAGCCTCCCGGACTTCCGGTTCAAAAACCTGACTGTACTGCATTCTAGGGCCGAAGCGCCGGCATGGCAAACAGGCCGGAACCGGGCGGCAAGGTCCGGAAGCGCGCGGCCATCTCAGAGAGATTCGTTTTTCACCCCTTGCTTTGTCAGGAGTGGGGGATAATTCTCAGGTGTAGGGTTTTCCGGCGCATCCTGGCGTCGCATTGGCCATCCGGGGCATCGGGACGCCCAGGCCCCCCGCTGCCGCTCGCAGGGGCGGGGAGCGGGGGGGGTGAGGACCGTAAGCGCATTAGAATGCCGAAAACCCCTGCTCGCCCAAAAAACCCTGCACCTGAGAGATGGGGGATACCCCGGCGCCGATGCAAAGTCCGCCTCTGGCGCGAAGGCCGGGGATCGCCGCAAAGACATTGGATTAGCCCTGGAGGAAACCCGGTTTGCCTACGCCCTTCCGCGGAACTATGTTACACTGAAACGCGACGGAGTGAACCATACGAGGAACTATGCGGCAGGGCAACGGGCAAACGCTCGCAACCTGGGAGGCCGACGGGCTGGGCTCCAGCGCGGCGCGCAAGGCTCGCCTCGCGGTGCATCCCTCGCCAGGGCCGCACAACGCGCTCTGGTACTTCCCACAGGTCACAGGCGGCTATGTGCGCATAGCTCGTAACGCGGCAGTCATCCAACTGGCGCGCTACGTTCCGTTTCTCCCTCTCAAAAATGCCCTGTACCGCGCGCTCGGCATGCGCGTGGGCGCTCACGCCTCGGTTGGGCTGATGGTGATGTTCGACATTTTCTTCCCCCAGGACGTAACCCTGGGGGAGAATTGTGTGATCGGCTATAACTCGACCATTCTCTGCCACGAGTTCACGCGGCAAGAGTGGCGGCGGGGGCCGGTGGTGATCGGCCGCGATGTAACCATCGGCGCGAATTGCACAGTCCTCCCCGGCGTAGTGATCGGCACAGGGGCGACCGTGTCGGCGATGAGCCTGGTCAACCGCGATGTGCCCCCCGGGGCCTTCGTGGGCGGGGTGCCCATCCGGCGCCTGCGTTGAGGCGTTGGATGACCGGGTTGTCCCGAACCTTGCCATCCTGGCGGAAGGGGGTTGGGGAACCTTCTCAGGTGTAGGGTTTTTCGAGCGAGCAGGGGTTTTCGGCATGCCAGTGGGCTTACGGTCCTCACCCCCCCTCCCCCCTCTCCCGCTCAGGGAGAGGGGGGCTTGGGCGTCCCGATGCCCCGGATGGCCAATGCGACGCCAGGATGCGCTGGAAAACCCTCCACCTGAGAAGTTAGGGAACCCCGGGTTCCTCGCCCTGCTCTCACCGCCTGTGCTCGCGTTGGGAACCTGGGCGGCTTTGCCGCTGAAAAACGATCTCCGCGGGAGGGCGAAGCCCTCCCAGACCCTCCGAGGCGTATGCTCACTCTGCTTGAAAAGATCCTCAACCTCATCCTGCGGAACCCGCTGATCTTCTGGAGTTGTATGGCCGCCAACGCCGTCGGGGTGGTCTGGGGCGGCTGGGTGTGGTACGGGCCGCAACTGACTGCTTCTCCCCTCTGGGCCTGGCCCTTCATCCCCGACTGCCCGCTGGCGGCGTTGCTGGCCACGGCGGCCTTCCTGGGCCTGTACTACGGGCGGCAGTGGGGCTGGTTCAACGCCTTCGCCGCCGTCGCCTGCATCAAGTACGGACTGTGGACCCTGGCCTTCTGGTTGCGCCATTGGAGTGTGGCCGGGTTTGTGCCGGGCTACTGGCCGCTGGAGGCGATGCTGTTTGTGTCGCACATCGGGCTGACCTGCGAGGGTCTCCTGCTCGCCACGCGCATCGGCGCCCTGGGCCTGCCGACGCGCCTGGGCATCGTCGGCTGGTATGCCCTTTCGCTACTGGTTGACTATGCTCTCGGCCACCATCCCCCGCTGACCTATGCCGTTCCTCTGAACTACGCCTTCTGGACCGCCGCGCTGCTTACCACGGTCCTGGGGTTCGCTCTGGTATTCCTCCTGCTCCCGTTCAGCGCCAGAGCGCCAGGCGTCACAGCGGGCGGGGAGGCGGAGAACAAGCGTTGGTACTATACCAATCCCCATTGAACGGCAATCGAATATTACAGCATATCCCGCAGTCTGGCGCGTTGCAGCTTGCCGGCAGCGGTGCGGGGCAGGGCGGCGACGAAGCGCAGGCGGCGCGGGCGCTTGTAGGCCGCCAGGCGCTCCCGGCAGAAGGCCAGCACTTCGGCGGCCAGAGCCTCCGTCGGCGACCAGCCTGACGCCAGTACCACGAAGGCGACCGGGGCCTGCCCCCAGGTCGGGTCGGGGGCGCCTATGACGCCCGCCTCGGCCACCGCGGGATGGGCCAGCAACACCGCCTCGACCTCCGCCGGATAGACGTTTTCACCGCCGGAGATGATCAGGTCGCTGCGCCGGTCAACTACGTAGAGGAAGCCCTCAGAGTCGCGATAGCCCAGATCGCCGGTGCGCAGCCAGCCGTCCACGATGGCGGCGGCGCTGGCTTCGGGATGCCCGTGGTAGCCGGGGGTGACGGTGGGGCCGCGCACCCAGATCTCGCCCACCTCCTCGGGCGCGGCGTCGTGCCCTGCGGCGTTAACGATGCGCACCTCGGCAGGCAGTAACGGCTGGCCCACAGAGCCGGGCTTGCGCCGGGCGTCGGCGGGAGCCAGGGCAGCGACCTGAGAAGCGGCCTCGGTCAGGCCGTAGGTCGGCGCGACCGGCACGCCGCGGACGGCGCAGGCTTCGAGGAGCGGCCGGGGGGCGGGGCCGCCGCCGAGCAGCGCGCAGCGGAAATGTGGCGGGAAGGGCGTCGCGCCGCGCAGATCGAGCATGCGCTGGAGCATGACCGCCACCAGCGAGGCGATCGTCACGCCCTGGCGGTCAATCGCATCCAGGGCGGCGGCGGGGTCAAAGCGCTCGTGGAGCACCACCGGGATGCCGTAGATCGCCCCCCGCAGCACAATCGCCAGCCCGCCGACGTGGAACAGCGGCAGGACCGCCAGCCAGCGGTCATCGTCGCGCAGGCCCAGGTTAAGCGCCGATCCCATTGCGCTCCACCAGTGGTTGCCGATGGTTAGCACGGCGCCTTTGGGCCGGCCAGTGGTGCCGGAGGTGTAGATGATTGTATGCGGCGCGTCAAGGGCCAGGGCGCGCTCCGCTATCGAGGCGCCGGTGTCTGGCCCGGGATCGCCGAGGTCCTCAAGCGCCACCCGCGGCGCCGCGCCGAGACTGGCGGCGATGCCGGCGTGCTCGGCGTCGTGGAGCAGCAGGGTGGCCCCGCAATCGGCGAGCTGCCAGGCCAGTTCGGCAGGGGCCAGGCGGATGTTGAGGGGCGCCAGCACGGCCCCGCAACGGGGCGCGGCGTGGATCGCGGCCACATAAGCCGGGCCATTGCGCGCCAGCACCGCGACGCGGTCCCCGGCTTGCACACCCAGGTCGGCAAGGCGTGTGGCAAGATAAGTGGCCTGGCCATCAAGCTCGGCGAACGTCCACGTGCCGCCAGGGGTGATCAGCGCTGGACGATGGGGATGCAGCGCCGCGCGACGGGCCAGCCAGTCGGGGATGGTGGTCATGATCTATCTTGGTGACGAAACATCGTTCGCGGTCGCCCCCTCCCTGCCCCTTCTCCGGGGGAAGGAAATGAACTCCTCCCCCCAGCGGGGGAAGGTTGGGAGGGGGGGATGGCATATCATCGAAGGACTTGCCCGCTCCAACCTCATACAATCAACCCAACCGCCAGCAACGCGCCGAAGATCAGGTGCAGGCGGGCGGTGCCGCGCAGGGCCAGGTTGAGCACGCGACCTCGCTCGGTCCACACCATGCGCAGCAGAGGCAGGGCCAGTGGGAAGCTGAGCCACGGCAGTAGCACGAAGGGCGACGTGCCGTTCCACCACCAGATCACCGGCAACAACAGGTAGGCCGCGAGCACCAGGGTCAAGTACTCGACACGGGCAAAGCGCTCGCCGAAGATCACCGCCAGGGTGCGCTTGCCGGCCTTGCGGTCAGTCGGCGCGTCGCGCAGGTTGTTCACCACGATGATCGCCGTCACCAGCATCGCCACCGGCAGACTGACCAGGAACGCTGGCAGACGAAAGGCGCCGGTATGCAGATAGTCGGTGCCAACGACGGCGATGATGCCAAAGAAGACGAAGGTGAACAGATCGCCCAGGCCGTGGTAGCCCAGCGGAAATGGCCCGCCGGTGTAAAGAATGCCCGAGGCGATGGAAAGCACGCCGATCAGCAGGATGGGCCAGCCGCCGATGACGATCAGGTAGACGCCGCAGAGGGCGGCCAGGCCGAAGCACAGCAACATGGCGTTGCGCACCGTCGCCGGGGCGATGAGGCCGCTCTGGGTTACGCGGGTGGGGCCGAGGCGTTCGGGGGTATCGGCGCCCTTGAGGTGGTCGAAGTAATCGTTGGCGAGATTGGTGCCGATCTGAATGAGCAACGCCGCCAGCAGCGCCGCCACGAACGCCAGGGGCCGCAAGAAGCCGTCGGCGAAGGCCGTCGCCGATCCTGCCAGCACCGGCACGACCGCCGCCGGAAGCGTCGGCACGCGGATGGCCATCAACCAGCGTTTGAGCGGCCCCGGAGGGGCCGGCGTGGTGACCTTGGTCGTCATAACTCAGAGTATAGCACGGGGCGTAGGCGGAGGGATACCAGGTTTCCCCGGTGGGGGCAACCTGGAAGGTTGCCCCCATAGGCAGGGGTAACGGGGAAACCTGGTTCCCCTACATCAAGGAAAGCGCCGGAAGCGCCGGAAGTTGGGCTTGCGCTTTTCGAGGTAGGCCCGGTGCCCCTCCTGCGCCTCCTGGGTCAGGTAGTAGAGCAGGGTGGCGTCGCCAGCGAGCTGCTGCAGGCCGGCATGGCCATCGGCGGCGGCGTTGATCGCCGCCTTGAGCATGCGGATCGCCAGGGGGCTTTTCTCCAGGATCTCGCGGGCCCACTGCACCCCCTCGTCCTCCAGGCGCTCCAGGGGCACCACGGCGTTCACCAGTCCCATCTCCAGGGCCTGCTGGGCGTTGTACTGGCGGCAGAGGTACCAGATTTCGCGGGCCTTTTTGTCGCCAACCATGCGCGCCAGCAAGTTGGAGCCGTAGCCGCCGTCGAAACTGCCCACCCGCGGCCCGGTTTGCCCGAAGATGGCGTTGTCGGCGGCGATGGTCAGGTCGCACACGACATGGAGCACGTGACCTCCGCCGATGGCGTAACCCGCCACCAGGGCGATGACCGGCTTGGGAATAATCCGAATGAGGCGTTGCAGGTCAAGCACATTGAGCCGTGGGATGTCGTCCTGCCCGATGTAGCCGCCCTCGCCACGAACGGTCTGATCGCCGCCGGAGCAGAACGCCTTATCGCCGGCGCCAGTGAAGAGAATGACGCCGATGCGCTCGTCGTCGCGGGCGCGCGAGAAGGCATCGAGCAGTTCTTGCACCGTTTCGGGGCGAAAGGCGTTGCGCTTCTCCGGGCGGTTGATGGTGATTTTGGCGATCCCTTCGCCCGCCGCGTCGTGTTCGTAGATGATGTCGGTGTAGGTGCCCGCGCTGATCCACTCGATAGGCATATATGTGTTCCTTGCTCCAAATTCTAAACGTGCACGTGGGTAAACCCCCGTTTCCCCACGTGCACGTGGGTCCGCTGCGGATTCACCGCACCACTGCAGGGTGCAGAGAAGTTTGTGGGAGGGCGCAGCCCTCCCACCCCCTCCTGGCGGGCAGGTGGTTCACGCAAGGGCGCAACCCTCTGACCCTCTCCCGGTAGGCGCAGTGTGATACAATCAGCCTGGCCCGCCCCATGGCTCAGAGGAGGCTTCGGGAAGGCTACCCTCTCCCCAAAAATCTCTCTCCCCGGAGCGTGCAGCTTCGCCGCGGAAGTCTCAACCTACCGCATTCCCTGTCATGTATCCTACCACAACTTCCTGAAAGGCTTCAGGCTGCTCCAGGTGGACGGTGTGGCCGGCGCCGGGCACGATCACCTGGCGAGCCAGGGGCATAGCCGCCGCCATGCGCGCGCCGATGGCGACGTATTTTTCGTCGAGTTCGCCGCTGATGATCAGGGTCGGGACGCGCATCGCCGGCAGGTCGGCCCAGAGGCTGCGCTGGCGCCCCGCGCCCAGACCCCGCAGGCTGTTGGCGTACCCCGTGGCGCTCCCGCGCAACCGGCGCTCCCGCAGGGCAATGCGCGCGGCCTCCGGCAGGCGGGCCTGGCTGGCAAACAGGGGCAGGCTGGCCCAGTGGTCCACGAACCACTCCAGACCCTCCTGTTCGATGCGTGCGGCGAGGGCCTCGTCAGCGGCGGCGCGGGCGGCTCGCTCGGCAGGGTCCTCGATGCCCGGCGAGGCGCTTTCGAGGATCAGGGCGCGCACCCGCGCCGGGGCCGTCGCGGCGAGGTGCATGGCCACCCGCCCGCCCATCGAGTAGCCCAGAATATCGCAGGCAGCGTGGTCCAGATGGTCGAGCAGGGCCAGCAGCTCGGCAACGGTCCGCTCCATTGTGTAGCGGGAGGGATCGGCGGGGGCCGGTGCGCGCCCGTGGCCCGGCAGGTCCACGGCAATGACCTGGCGCAGCGGCGTCAGGGCGGGGATCAGTCCGGCCCACTCCTCGGCGCTGCCAGTAAAGCCGTGCAGCAGCAGCAGCGGCGGGCCGTGGCCGGTCAGCGTGTATGGCGGGAAGCCAGGCTGTTCTGTCGTTTCCGTTGGCATCCTGCGCTGAGACCAGCCTGTGGAGGCGTGGAGGCGTGGAGGTCTGGAGATGTGGAGACCGTTGCCCGATCTGATCGCCCATCCACAGCTCTACATTTCCACAGCTCTACACCTCCACACCTCCACAGAGCCAGTCCGTAGAGATTCCGAAGGCGTTAAGATGAGACTCGCTTCGGTAAGCAGGGTTGCGCCCCGCCCTACACGACCCCGGCGGCGCGCAGGGCCGCGCTGACCCTCGGCCAGATGGCGCGGTGGTCGGTCACGTTGCGCTCGCGGTCGGTGCGCACCTCGACCAGGTGCAGGCCGCTCCCCTCCAGGCCAGCGCGCACCGCGGCGCGGAAGGCGGGCCAGTCCCGCGCCAGGGTGTAGCGGGCGCCGTACAGCTCGGCAAGGGGCCGGAAGTCGAGGCCGTGGGGCGTGCCGAAGAGCAGTTCAAACCGGTCGCGCTCGCTGGCCTGCGGCAGGAAGGAGAAGATTCCCCCGCCGTCGTTGTTGATCAGCACGATGGTGGCGTTCAGGCTGTGAAGCCTGGCGGCAAGCAGGCCATTGGCGTCGTGGTAGAGCGAGAGGTCGCCCAGCGCCATCACCAGCGGCCCGGCGCCCCCGGCGACCGCCCCCAGGGCGCTGGAGACCAGTCCGTCAATACCGTTGGCTCCGCGGTTGCCGGCGATGGTCAGCGGGCGCGCGCTGGCGGGAAGGAAGGTGTCGCAGTCGCGCACGGGCATCGAGTTGCCCACGAAGAGCGTTGCGCCGGGGGGCAGGATCTCGGCCAGGTGGAAGAAGACTCCTGGCTCGCTGATGCGCTCCTCGGAGCCAAGGACGGCGGCGATGGCCTCGCGGGCGCTCCGGTCGGCGTCGCGCCAGGCTCGCGCCCAGGGCGTAAGCTCCGGTGCGGCGGGCAGGCGGGCGCTCAACTCGTGGCAGAGCCAGGTCGGGTCGCAGAACAGGTGCTCGGCGGCCAGGCTGGTCGGCTCGCGCCAGCCTGCACCCTCGTCCACGACGATCTGCCGGGCCGCGGGGTGGCGCTGGAGGAACTGCAGCACGGGCTTGGAGGTGGGCATGGCGCCGAAGCGCAGCGCCACCTCGGGGGCGTAGCGAGCGGCGAAGCCCTCGTCACGCAGGAAGGCGTCGTAGGCCGACAGGACGAGACGCTGGTCGTGGGGACCGTGGCGTACCCCGGAGAGAGGATCGGCCAGAATGGGCCAGCCGCGCCTGGCGGCGAGGCGAGCGACCGCGGGGGGCAGGTCCGGCGGGCAGCCGGGGCCACAGAGGATCAGACCCCTGGTCGCCAGGGCGAGCCGGTCAACCAGCGCGCCGAGGGCGGCCTCGGGCAGCAGCCGCGGGCCGGCCACCACGGTCGCTGCGGGGCGGGCCGCGCCGCCGCGCGCTTCGGCAGGGTCGCCCGGAGTCGCGGCCAGGCTGGTGGAACGGCTCTTGAACAGATCCTCCAGCACCGCGCGGTCGGGCACCAGCGGCTCGCGAAAGGGCAGGTTGAGGTGCACCGGGCCGGCGGGCGCCCCGCGAGCGGCGGCCAGGGCGCGGGCGGCCACGGCGCGGAGGTAGGGCAGCAGGGCGGGCGCCTCCTCGGGAACAGGCAGGTCGCTGAACCAGCGCGTCATCGTGCCGAAGAGCCGCACCTGGTCAATCGTCTGCGGCGCGCCGTTGTCGCGCAACTCGTGCGGACGGTCGGCAGTGAGGATGACGAGGGGCACGCGCGCCAGGTCGGCTTCGGCGACGGCGGGGTGGAAATTGGCCGCGGCCGTGCCGGAGGTGCAGACCAGGGCCACCGGCTCGTCGCGCTGGCGGGCCATGCCCATGGCGAAGAAGGCCGCCGAACGCTCGTCCAGGTGCATCCAGACGCGCGCGCCAGGGTGGCGGGCCACGGCCAGGGCCAGGGGGGCGCTGCGCGAGCCGGGGCAGACAACGAACTGGCTGGCCCCGCCGCGGACGAGCTCGTCAATCAGCGTGCCGACCCAGAGGGTCAGGGTGTGGATATGGTCGTTCATTACTGTGTCGGTTCGGCCCGGCGCCGCCTCGAGCGGTGAAGCCGGGGCCATAAGCCCCCTGGAATCTCTTTTGGAGAGGCTTCGCCCCTCCAAACCTCCTCGCCGAGGCGTCATCAACTATGGCAATCCAAAATCCAAAATCCCCAATCCAAAAAGCATTACCCCGCCCCCAGGGCGCCAAGGATGGCCCGCAGCTTGATCTCGGTCTCCTGCTCCTCGCGCAGCGGGTCGGAGGCGGCCACAATGCCGCAGCCAGCGAAAAGGGCGGCCTCGCGTTCGCCGATGAGGGCCGAGCGAATGGCCACAGCAAACTCGCCCTGCCCGCGGGCGTCAACCCAGCCGACTGGAGCGCCGTACCAGCCCCGGTCGAGGCCCTCACGGGCGCGGATCCAGGCCAGGGCGGCCTCGCGGGGCTGGCCGCCGAGGGCCGGGGTGGGATGGAGTCGCGCGACGAGGTCGAAAATAGTGTGCTCGCCACGAATGCGCCCGGTAACGGGCGTGAAGAGGTGCTGCACATTCCGCAGGCGCATCACCTCCGGTTCAGCGGCGGCGCGCACCTCGTCGCAGAGATCGGCCAGATTGGCGACGATGCGGCGCACCACCACGGCGTGCTCGTGGCGGTCCTTGGCGCTATCCAGGAGCGCACGGGCCAGGGCGTCGTCCTCCTCCGGGGTGGCGCCGCGGCGGATGGAGCCAGCGAGGGCGCTGGCGGCCACCGTGCCGTCTTTAAGGCCGACGAGCCGTTCGGGAGAAGCGCCGAGGAAGGTGCTGCCGCCGCGGGCCACGGCGAAGACGAAGGTCTCGGGGTAGTCGCGGCGCAGGACGTCGAGGGTGGCGGCGGGATTGAAAGGCCGTGCCGAACGCGCGCGCACCTCGCGCGCCAGCACGACCTTTTCAAGGCGCCCGGCGCGCAGGTCGTTCACGGCATCGGCGACCATGGCGCGCCAGGCGCCGGGGGGCAGGGCATCCTCCAGTTCGATGCCGCCGGGTACCCGCGGTGGACGCCAGGCGCGGCCAAGCAAGGCCCGCAGGCGGCGCGCCGCCGAGAGATGCAGGTCAATAGACGAAGTCTCGGGGCCAACCAGGCCGTTGACGGTAAGGCTGGCAGTATCGCCGACGCGGGCCAGAACCAGGCGCGGCAGCAGCAGCAGCCCGTCGGGATAGCCGGCCCAGAGTCCGGAAGCGGGGCGCTCGGGGTCGAAACTGAACCCTACGGCGGCCATCGGGCCGCTGAAGGGCAGCGCCGGATCGGCGGCGATGCAGGCCTCGGCGATCAGCTCGCGCCAGGCGGCGGCCACGGCAGCGAAGCGGTCGGAGCCACGGGCCTCGAAGCTCCAGGCGGCCCCCAGGCCGGTTACGGCCAGACCTACCGCGGGCGCGCTCCAGAAGAGCCGGTTGTGGGTAACGCCGAGGCCGCGGGCAAAGAGGGCCAGCGGGTCGCGGGGACGCACGCGCGTGGTTACGCTCACCAGCACGGGGCGCCCCAGTTGCCGGGCGCGCTGTCGGGCAATCTCGGCCTGTTCCTCCATCCGCGGCCGCTCGCGCAGGGCAGCGGTGGCGACGCTGACTCCAATCATAACCCGCGACCTACTCCGTCCGGCGCGGCGTGCCGGTGTCTCGGGGCCGCGCGTTGCGGCCCCTCTGTACTGGATTATACCCCAGGTGGGGAGCGGGAAATGAGAGGCGCGGGTCTGGCAGGGTGCGGGCAGCGCATTCCGTAGGAAAACGGAGGGCGGGCGTGGGCGAACTGTGGTACGTTAGCAGGGCGAGGGCGACGGCGCGTGGGCCTTGCCCTGCCGAACCGATCTAGAACCTGCTACCGTGCGGGGATGCACGCTATGAGATGGTTGTATCTCCTGGTCCTGACGCCTGTGCTGACCGCTGTCTGGGGTTGCAGCTTGCGCCTGCCCGGGCAAGGCAATCCCGCTCCGGGCGCTCCTGCGGATGCGCCGATCGTTCTTGCGAAAGCAACGGTTGCGGAGTTTCTCGTCCAACCTCCGCGGAAGATCATCCTGCAAGAACCCGTAGATGGATTTGAAGCGATCTGGCTCAACGAACGCCCCGTCGGAACGGGCTTTGAGAATAGCACTGCCACCTACAGCCGCAATGGCTGCCCTCTGGCGGGTCCCCCTATTCAATCTGGCGATACCATCAAGGTGCTCGGACATCTGAAAAACGGTGCGCTTATTGCGGATATTATCTGGCTCTTAGATATAGAAATAGCCACAACTGAGTGTGATGGCCCTGCTGCCGACTAAGAGCCTGTCCGAATACCTCCTAGCGGAGGGTCTGGGTTCTCAGGTGTAGGGTTTTCCGGCGCATGCTCGCGTCGCATGCGCCATCCGGGGCATCGGGACGTCCAACGCCCCCCTCTCCCGCGAGCGGGAGAGGGGGGCGGGGGGTGAGGATCGTAAGCGCTTGGGAATGCCAAAAACCGCTTCTCGCTCGAAAAACCCTGCACCTGAGAAGAGGGTTCGGAAGGGCGCGCCCTCTCCGCCGCAGCCTCAGAGGAGCATCAGGATCGTCTATCCCCCATCTCCGCCAGCATCGGCTCGGGCCACAGTGCTGCCAGCATCACCACCCCCGAGGCGGCGAAGATGCCCCCCAGGGCCATGGCAAGGGCGGCCGGCGTGGCCCCTGCGTCACGGGCCACGCCGGTCAGATAGGCCGACAGCGCAGTGGTGAAGGTCAGCGCCGCGTACTCGGTGGCAAAGACGCGCCCGAGGAGGCGATCGGGCACTTGCGATTGCAGCAGCGTCGTGCTGAAGACCCACTGGATGCTGCCGCCAATGTGCGCGAAGAGGACGCATAGCGCGGCCAGCGGCAGGGTGGTTACAAAGCCGAGGGACAGGTAACCCGCGGCGCTGATGAAAAACGCCGTGGCGACCGAGCGCCGCAGGAAGCGCTGCCCCGAGCCACCGAGACGCAGCGCCAGAAACGGCCCGATGCCCGTTCCCACTCCGCGCGCGGCGTAGAGCAACCCGATGCTCACCGCCCCATCGCGGCCCAGCGGCGCAATCTCGCGGCCGTACAGCGTCAGCAGCAGCAGCACCCCGCCCCCCAGGCTCCAGATGGCCTTGCTGAAGGTCAGCCACCCGATCTCAGGGCGCGTCAGCACGTAACGAAGACCCTCCCGAAACTCGCTCAGCGCACCTCGCGCGCCCGTTGGCGGGCGCGGCGCTATCGGTCGGGTCCCGTCGAACGGATCGGGAGCGCGAGTCCGGGGGACGCGCACCGTGGCGATCAGCACCGCCGAGAGCAGGAACGAGACCGCGTCGAGGAGGAAGGCCGCCCGCACTCCCAGGGTGCCTGCCACAACGCCGCCCAGGGCCGCGCCCAGGGCCAGCATGGCCGACCAGGTTGCTCCGCTGATGGCGTTGGCCGCCGCCAGTTCCTCGCGGCTGCATATTCCTGGCAGGATGGCCGAGCGCGCCGGTTCAAAAAAGGCCGTGAGCGACACCTTTGCCACGACCGCCAGATACAACAGCCACAGATCCTCGGGGCCGCTGACCAGGAGCAGCAGCATTACCGTGACTGCTCGCCCCAGATCGCTGGCAATCAGCACCAGTTTGCGTGGCAGCCGGTCAACGATCACCCCGGCGAAAGGGCCAACCGCCGCGCCGGGCAAGAACTCGGCCAGGAACAGCAATCCTACCGCCTGCCCCGAGCCGGTGAGATTGAGGGTGAGTGTAAACAGCGCAACACTATCGAGCCAGTCGCCGATCTGGCTGACCACCTGACCGTACCACAGGCGCCGGTAGTTGCGGTTCGCGCGCAGAACCCGCAGGTAGCCAGCCATAGTGTGATTGCGGATTTTAGATTTTAGATTTGGATCGGAAGCCACGCAGGTGTACCATGTCCAGACTGCAATCCAAAATCCCAAATCCAAAATCTAAAATCTATCGCGATCGCGCGACTTCATGGCCCGCTCGATGTCGCGTTGCGCCTCGCGCCGGGCGATGTCTTCACGGCGGTCGTAGGCCTTCTTCCCCCGCGCCACGCCGAGTTCGACCTTGGCGCGCCGGCCCTTGAAGTAGATCTTGAGCGGCACCAGCGTCAACCCCTTCTGGCGCACCAGCCCGTCGAGGCGGCTGATCTCGCGGCGGTGCAGCAGCAGCTTGCGCGGGCGCAGCGGATCGTGGTTGAAGTACTTCCCCGACTGTTCATAGGGCGAAATGTGGGCGTCGTACAGGAAGACCTCGTTATTGTGCACCCTGGCATAGCTCCCGCGCAGGTTGACGCGTCCGGCGCGCACCGACTTGATCTCGCTGCCGGTCAGCGCGATCCCGGCCTCGTAGGTCTCTTCGATATCATAATCGTGGCGCGCCTTACGGTTCTCCGCCACCACGCGCGGAGGGGCCTGCTTCGTACTCATCGTGATGTCTGAAAACAGGCGAGTGGAGGGCGATGCCCTCCACTCGAACGGATCGCTTCTGCATATTATAGCAAACTATACCCGCCTGTATGCAACGAGCCGACCCCGCAAACCATTACACACAGGGCCGCGCGGCGAACCTGCGCCTCACAGCAACGCCCCCACATACTGCTGGCGCAGCTGGTTCTGGTGGCGGAAGAACACGGTCACCAGCGACGAGGTGATAACGATGAACAGCGAGTACAGCACAGGGATCAGAGCAATCTCATTGGCCAGATCGCCCTGGAAGCTGAGCAACACGATCGAGAGCGCCAGCGGGCCATTCTGAATGCCGGTCTCCAGCGCCACAGTCGTCGCCCGGCGGAAGCCCAGCCCCGCCCCCTGGCTCACCAGGAAGCCGAAGAAGAAGCCAATCACGCCGACACCCACCGCAGCGGCGTAGACCTGCCAGGGGGTCGTGGCCAGCAGCGGGGCGTTGCGCGGCACCCACAGAGCAATCAGCGCCAGGATGATCACCACGCCGAGAATGCCGCCCAGCAGTTCGAGCAACGCGCCGACGTTGGCATTGTGCCGGCGAATAAACATCCCGATCACCACCGGGATAAGCATAATCACCAGGCCGAGGATCACACTGCTCATGCCCACGCTGATCTCGCTGGTCATGAAACGGCTGCCGTAGACGAAGATCCACAGCGGGGCCATAACAAAGGCGGCCAGGGTCGAAAAGGTGGTCATCGTCACGCTGAGGGCCAGATCGCCCTTGGCGAAGTAGGTGAAGATGTTGGAGGTCGAACCTCCCGGCATGCAGGAAATAATGATCAGGCCAATGGCGATAGCCGGGGGCAGTTGCAGAGCCACTGCCAGGCTGAAGCCGATCGCCGGCATGAGCAGGTACTGCGAGGCAAAGCCGATCAGGATGGCCTGCGGGCGCTTGAAGGCGCGGAAGAAGTCGCGCCAGGTGAGCGAGGCGCCCATGCCGAGCATAATCACCCCGATCATCAGCGCCAGGAGCAGTTGTTCGGTCTGGCTAACCATTGGCGACTCCTTCCTGCTGGCATACCGTCAGCGACTCAGCCCGCAACTCGCGGCGCAGCACCTTGCCCACGGCGCTCTTCGGCAACTCGGCGCGCAATTCGACCGCCTTCGGCACCTTGTAGGGGGCCAGGTGCTGCTTGCAATGCTCGCGCACCTGCTCGGCGGTCAGGCTCGCGCCGGGCTTCGCCACCACGAAGGCTTTGACCATCTCGCCCGTTCTGGCGTCGGGCAAGCCGATCACGGCCACTTCGGAGACGCCGGGGCAGGCGGCGATGCAGTCCTCGACCTCATTAGGGTACACGTTAAAGCCGCTGACAATAATCATGTCCTTCTTGCGATCAACGATGCGCAGGTAGCCATCAGCGTCCATCGTGGCAATGTCGCCGGTGAGAAGCCAGCCGTCGCGGATCACCTTCGCCGTCTCTTCGGGGCGCTGCCAGTAACCCTGCATCACCTGCGGGCCACGAACAGACAGTTCGCCCGGCTCGCCGGGCGGAACCGGTTTGCCGAAGCTGTCGAGCAGACACACCTCGGTGCCGAGCAGCGGCAGGCCGATGCTGCCGGGCCGGTTGGCATCAAAGGGGTTGAGCGTCACCACCGGGGAGCACTCGGTGAGGCCATAGCCCTCGATCACCGGCGTGCCGGTCACGCGCTGCCAGCGCTCGGCCACAGCGGCATGCAGCGCCGTGCCGCCAGCGATGCTGCCACGCAGCTTCGGCGGGGGATGGTCGGCGAACCACTCTTCGTTCAGCAGGCCATTGAAGAGGGTATTCACACCGGGGATCCAGGTGACCGGGTAGTTCTCAATGGCGCGCTGGAGGTTCGAGAGCGGACGGGGGTTGGCTACCAGAATGTTGCGCGCTCCGGCCTGGAAGAAGTAGAGCAGATTGGTGGTGAAGGCGAAGATGTGATACAGCGGCAACACAGCCAGCGGGCACTCGGCGCCGTGGGTCACATAAGCCGCCACGCGCTCCTCGATCTGCGCCACGTTGGCCAGCAGGTTGCCGTGCGAGAGCATCGCTCCCTTGCTCACGCCGGTGGTGCCGCCGGTGTACTGCAACACTGCCAGGTCTTCGGGGGTTGTGGCCGCGGTGTAGGCCGCGACGTCAATCCTGCGCTCCTGGAGATGGCGCGCGCCGCGAGCAAGGGCCTCGCGGAAGGAGATCGTCGGCGCGGTGCAGCGGGGGATCAGACGGTTCCAGTACTTGATGACATTGTAAGCCACGAAACCCGGCAGGGCGGGGAAGCGGTCCGTGAGGCGCACAAGCACCACGTGTTCGATGCCGGTTTGCTCCAGCACCGGAGCGATCTTGTCGCCGAAGAGATCCACGATCACCAGCACACGCGCGCCGCTGTCGTTGAACTGGTGGATCATCTCCGCCGGGGTGTAGAGCGGATTAGTGTTGACCAGCACGCACCCGGCCTTGAGCACGCCAAAGGCGCAGATAGGATAGGCCAGGCTGTTGGGCAACTGAATGGCCACCCGGTCGCCGGCGGCCAGGCCCAGCTCCTCGCGCAAAAAGGCCGCGAAGCGGTCGGCGTCGCGGCGCACCTCGGCAAAACTGAGATTGCCAAACATGCCGTTCGGCAGCACGGCGGTGAAGGCGTGCTGCCGAGCGTAGCGTTCGCAGGTCCGATCAACCATGTCGGGAAGATGGCGGTAGGGCAGGGAAACGGGCGTTCCGGCTGGCGCAACCCTGGGAGCGGCAGTTCTGGCTGCCACTCGCTGATCAAGATCGAGAGTGGTCATACGCCTCCAACTCGCTTCATCGAGAGCCTGCGAATCACGACCGCAATGCGACAGCAGATGGCGAGCATCTCACCTGCTGCACAGGGCTTGAGCAACTATAGCACCGGGTTTTGCACAGCTTCCAGGGGAGAACTCCCTATCCGGGGAGGGATACGGAGGAGGGTTTTTCCCTTATCGTTCCAGCCCCAGGCCGAGCAAGACGGCCTCTTCGCGGGCGCGCATGGCCGCCGCGTCATCGGGGCTGCGTTCGTGGTCGTAGCCCAGCAGGTGCAGCGCGCCGTGAACCGCGAGATAGGCCAGTTCTCGAGCCGGGGGATGCCCGTACTCCGCGGCCTGCGCCAGCACCCGCTCCAGGGAGATGGCGATATCCCCCAGGTAACGGGGACCTTCCGGCTGGCTGACGAAGGGACCCGTGGCGCCATCGTCGCCAAACGAGAGCACATCGGTGGGCGCGTCAACGCCCCGATAGTCGCGGTTAAGCGCGTGCAGCCGGGCGTCATCGGCGATGAGCACACCCACCTCCACCGGGCCTGCTACGCCCTCGGCGCGGAGCGTTTCGCGCACGGCGCGCTCCACCAGGCTCGCGTCGAGGCCGTGAGAAGCCAGATGCGCCTCCAGGTCAGCTTCGATGGTTACTTCGATCACATACTCCGTCATCGGTACACCTCTACGCTGAGTCGAATGTGTCTGAATAGCCGGTCGAAGTAGCGCAAAGGGCTTCAAAAACCCATCCTCTGCGTGCTCTGCGGGAAATCCGGGCGCTTACGGGGTACGGAGACATCTTTTGCCCCCACCCTGCCTGATAGGAGAGTCTGAGGGGCGCGGCCATCTCGCTTACGCCCCCGTATTGCGCAGTATCGTCTGCACCTGGAGGAGCACGTCGCGCTCGCGCTCGAACGAGACGCGCCGGATAGCCTCGTCGAGGGGGAACCAGCGCGCATCGTCCACCTCGGCCTCCTGAGGCTGCAATTCGCCTTGTTCGTAGCGCATTAGAAACAGGTCCACATATTTGTGGACCCGGGAGGGACCGGCGCGGAACCAGTATTCGATAGTCGCCAGGTGGCGCACAATCGCCCCGTGCAAGCCGGTCTCTTCCGCCACTTCACGCACCGCAGCGGCCTCGGCCGTCTCACCGCGATTCACGTGGCCCTTGGGCAAACCCCAGCGCCCGCCCCGGTCGGTGGCAATCAGGGCGACCTCGATCCGGTCGGCGACGACGCGAAATATGACGCCGCCAGCGGAGTAGGCGGTGCGATGGGCGCCAGACCGGTTGGAACGTGACGACATTGGCCTCAGGCGCGCTTGAGCAAGCGCCCAGCGCGCATATCCCAGTAGTTGTTAATGGCGTAGAGAATGCGCTGCCGCGCCACGTCCACATGCTCCCAGCCCACCGGCTCGACCCGTGTGCCTTCGAGGTCTTTGTAGACCGTAAAGAAGTGTTCAACCTCTTTCAAATAGTGCGGGGGCAGATCGGTGTAGTCCGTAAAATTGGCAAAGAACGGGTCATACTGGAGCACGGCGAGGATCTTGTCATCGTGCTCGCCCTTATCGAGCATACGGAACAGGCCGACAGGGCGCGCCTCAACGATACAGCCCGTGAACGTAGGCAGGTTGGTCATCACCAGAACGTCCAGCGGGTCGCCGTCGTCATAGTAGGTCTGGGGGATAAAGCCATAGTCGCCTGGATACTGCACCGCCGAGTAGAGCACGCGATCAAGCTTGAAGGCGCCGATCGTTTTATCAAACTCGTACTTGTTGCGCGAACCCTTGGGGATTTCGACGACGGTATGGATCACATCGGGGACGCTTGGCCCGGGTTCCAGATCGTGCCAGTAGTTCTGCATTGCCGGCCTTTCTGCGTGTGCCTGACGCTCTGTGGACGCTTCATTATAGCATGCAACCGAAATGATGACGGGTGTCTCGGAGTTGTCGCCACGGCTGTTGCGACGTCGTTGGGGGTTGTCTGGGCGCGTATTCGCCCAGACCAGCGCAAAATGACTGTAGCGGGCGGCTATGCCGCCCCAATCCCCCGCCGGAGGCGGACGTTGCAACGGCCAAAGCGTGGCAATCGGTCTCTACGATGGAGCCCCAATCCCCCGCTGGAGGCGGACGTTGCAACAGCCCCGGGGTTTTCGCGCTGCGGGCGGTGGGCAACCCGCCCCTGCCTGGGGACCGCCGGGCGTCCGGCCTGCCTCAACGGGCGGTAAGAAGCCCGAAAGCGATAGCCTGCTCCAGCGGCCAGCGTTCCGGCGTGGTGAGGTAGATCGTCGCCACTGCTCCATCGGAGCTGAGACGCAGGGCTCCCGCGCGGGGCGCGCCGCCGGGGTCGGCCCCGGTGATCAGGTGCACGGTCGAACCATCGGGGAGCGACAGCCGCTCACCGGAACGGGCGCCGGGCGCCAGCAGCTCCGGGAACATGGCCGTCACCTCTCCGGGAGGGCCGCCGGCTCGCAACCGGGCAGCCAGGCGTTCGCTCTGGGGGCCATCGGCGATCAGATAGTCCGCCGCAATGGCGCGCCCTGTCCAGCCTGCCGGCACGGCCAGGGAAACTCCCGCTTCACCTCGTGCCAGTGCCGGTAACGCCGGCAACCAGAGCAATGGCGATCCAAACTCGACATCGGTCGCCAGGCGCCTCTCCGGCTCGCTTCCCGGACGCCAGCGCCAGATTTCGCCGCGGCGATTGTCTGGGAACTGCGGCTCATCGGCGCTCAGCCCCGGCGACCATCCCGCGGGCAGGATCACCGCCAGCAGCGCGCCGTCGGGCGCCCAGGCCGCCGCCGTGGCCCACTTCTGACTGCCCGCCTCCGTCGCGAAGAGCGTCACCGTCGCGAAGGGCAGTTCCATAACCTTTTCGCCGCCGAGGCGCAACGCGCTGGTGGACCAGACATCGTACCCTGTGAAACCACGCGCGTCACTGTAGTTGTCCTCGGTAACCGCCAGGCGCGCGCCGTCGGGAGCGTAGCGAGGCGGCGCCGCCCAGCCCGCGCCAACAGTTACGGGACGAGGCTGCCGCCGGTAGGAACTGGTTGTTTCGGTCAGATTGACGTCTACCAGGGCGTGGTAACCCACGAAGCGCTGGTAGGCCACCTGCTTCCCATTGGGCGACCAGGTGGGGGCGTAGACCACCAGCCCATCGGTTTCCCCGCTTCCACCGGCGCGGGCCGCGTCCCAGCCATTCGCGCCCTGCCGGTTGACGATCTGGATGCTATTGACCGCGCCGCGAAAAGCAAATCCGGGAGCGGGCGCGGTTGGCGGCGTCGCAAAGGCGATCCGCCGGCCATCGGGCGCGAAGGCCGGTTCGCACCCCCGCCCCAGGGTCTGCTCCTTGCCGGTCGGCAGGTCAAGCCTCCGCACCTCGGCCGTGGCACACCAGACGCTCCAGGTCTCCCACTCGGGGAGCGCGGGAGGCAGGGTAGGCGCCGCGGCGTACACCAGGGCGGTCCCATCGGGCGCCCAGCTCAGCCCGCTCTCGGCCAGGGTGTTCTTCGTTACCTGGCGCAGCCCGGCGCCATCGCGCTGCAGCACCCAGATCTCCACCCCGTCGCCCGTTCCCCGCGTGACGGCGATCAGGTGCCCATCAGGCGTGGCGCTAAACGAGCGCACCCTGTCGGCGAGGATCCGCTCGTCGCCACGGGCGCTATCGAGAGCCACCAACGCGCCGTTCCGCAGAAAGAGGATCTCCTCGCCGATCTGGCTAGCCTCAGGCGCGGCAGTGGGAAGAACCGTGATGGCAGGCGCAGGCAATGCCGTTGGCACAAGCGTAGGCGAAGGCGCCGCCGGCGCGCCCGTAGCGGTCGCCAGCGGCGTCGGGGCGCTGGTGGCGGTCGCCGGGAGGGGCGTTGGCGTCATCGAGGGTGAGGGCGTGGCGCTCGGACCGGCGGATTGGCCCGCGCAGCCGGCCAGAGCGAGCGCCACGACCAGCGCCAGGACGGGGAAAACGATCCGGGTGTGCATAGGGGGCCTCCGCGAAGGGAAATGAGCGTCATGACCAGTGACGCGAACGCGCTCTAACAGCGCATGCGCCTCTGTTACATAGACGTTCGCGGAGGCGAAATTCGCACTGACATCCCGCTGAGGGGCGGATGAAGCCATCCGTGTGGCGCTGGAACGGTTCTTCAGCCGTTTCGCCGGGTGTTGAGCTTCCTCGATGTGGAGCCTCACTGCCCTGGCCGGGTGACCAGACGTTCCGCAGGCACGAGGATCTTTATCTGCCGGGCCTCGTCAGCCCGGGTGCGGAGCTGATCAACGAAGGGCAGGAACTTCTCGACAAAGGCCTGCTGTCCGGCCTGAGTCTGAAGCAGATCGCTACTGGCCAGAGGGCGCACCTCGGCTGGCTCGACCACCTCGATGATGTGCCAGCCGAACTGGGACTGTACCAGACGTCGCTCGCCACGGGCCATGCTGAACACCGCCTGATCAAACGGTTCGACGAACAGGCCGCGGGGCGCCCAGCCCAGATCGCCGCCGTTGATGCGTGATCCTTCATCGTCGGAATGCTCGGCGGCGAGGGCGGCGAAATCGGCCCCCTGGTCAAGGCGGGCCATCAGGCCCTCGGCCTCGACCCGCGCGGCTTCCACAGCAGCGGTATCCGTCAATGTATCAGTGGCAATAAGGATATGGCGGGCGCGGACCTGCTCCAGGGGCGTATGGCGCAGGATCATCGCCTCCACCACCTGGTCGCGTTCCAGCAGGCGGCGGAGTTCCTGGAGATCGCCGATCTTCTGTTGTTTGAGAAACGCCTCGAACTGGGCATCATCGCCGTTGGCCTGCGTTTCCTTGATCCGCTCGATCTGTTCGCTCACCACAGTCTCATCGGCGCTGATGCCTTCTTCTGCGGCTGCCTGCACGATCAACTCGATCTGGATCAACTGCTCGAGCACTTCCTGCGGATCGCTGCCCGGCTGATAGAAGCGCACGAAGTCGCCGCGGTAGATGGCCGCCTCGCCGACGGTGGCGATCACCTCCTTGCTGTCGCCTTCAATCGCCACGGGCAGCGGCAAGGCGGTAGGCGCGCCCGCCTGCATCGTGGCCAGCGCGGGGGGCATCTGGTCAATCTCGCGCAGGGGGCCGGAGGGCAGGATCAGCCCGAGGCCGACGCCGATCGCGGCCAGCAGCAACACCAGGCCGATGATGACCGGCCAGCGCGGGCGCCCGCCGGGATCCTTCTCTTCCAGTTCCGCGTTATCGTCGGTCGCGGTCTCTACGGATGCCGCATCGGAGTCGTTGGGATCAGGAAAAGCATCGTCATCGGCGCGCATATCGCGCTCGTTGGTCTGGTCGTCAGTCACCGGGGATCTCCTTGCCTGGGGGAGTGCGGAATGTACATCGTAATGTCGTCAGTCTACCACAGGTTTCTCTCAGGTGAGAATAGCCCATCGGGTGGTACGTGTTCAGAGTTGGGGCAACCCCGCAGACCTCGGAGCGAGGGCGTCGCGCCCTCGTCAGGATTCGAGGGCAAGATGCCCTCGCTCCCAGGAGCAGCGTGAACACGTACATCAGGTGGAGCTGAGGCAACCTGGTTTCTCCCCGCGCCCGGTCGGGAACTTGCGGGCGCAATCCGGAGGGTTGCGCGTCGCATGTCTTGCGCATCCACGGGGCGATCCGGTAGAATAAACCAACGCGCCCCAAACCGTTCCACGGCCCGCCCAGGCGGGTCACGCTACCCGCCGAAAGATTGCCTATGCCGCGCCTCTCGTTCATCTATCCCGAGATGCTCTGGCTGCTCATCGTCGTAGGGCTGATCTGGGCCGTTGCGCTGCTCCCGCCGCATCGCCTGGCGCCGGGCCGCTTCTGGACCAGCCTGGCGCTCCGCAGCGTGATCGCAATCGCGCTGGTCTTCGCCGTGGCCGGGGCGCAACTGGTGCTGCCGGTCGAGCGTCTGACAACGGTTTTTTTGCTGGACGGCAGCGACTCCATGCCGCCCTCTGCCCGCGCCCAGGCTGAGACCTTTATCCAGGAGGCCCTCCAGCAGATGCCCCCCGGCGACCGGGCGGCAATCGTCGTCTTTGGCGGCAATGCGTTGGTGGAGCGCGCTCCCAGTGAGGAGCGCCGTCTGGGGCGCATCAGTTCGGTTCCGGTGGCGACCCGCACCAACATCGCCGAGGCCATTCAGCTTGGCCTGGCCCTTTTTCCTGCCGACGCCGAGAAACGGCTGGTGCTGCTCTCCGACGGCGGCGAGAACGAGGGCCGGGCGATCGAGGCCGCGCGTCTGGCCGCTGCGCGGGGGGTGCCGATTGATATTGTTGATCTCGCCCTGAACTCTGATGACGCCGAAGCGCTGATCGCCCGTCTGGAGGCTCCCGCGCGCGTGCGCGACAACCAGCGCGCCACGGTGATTGCCACGGTGGAAAGCACGGTGGCTCAACGCGCCACCGTGCGTCTGATCGGCGATGGAGGAGTGATCGCCGAACGGTTTGTTGATCTCCAACCCGGCGCCAATCAGGTTCCCTTCCAGGTTGAAGTTTCCGGCTCAGGCTTCCAGCGCTTCCGCGTGCAGATCGAAGCCGAGCAGGACGGACGCCCGCAGAATAATGAGGCGTCGGCGCTGATCCAGATCCAGGGGCCGCCGCGGGTGCTCCTCGTGGCTGCCAACCGCGCCGACGCTCAGGCGCTGGCAACTGGTCTCCAGGCCGCCAACATCATCGCCGAGATCGTCGTTCCAGATATGATGCCCGCCGACCTGGCCGGTCTGAGCGCCTACGAGAGCGTCGTGCTGGTCAACACTCCGGCCCGTGCGCTGCCAGTGGGCGCCATGGCCGCCCTGCCCGCCTATGTCCGCGATCTGGGCAGGGGCCTGGTGATGATCGGCGGCGAGGAGAGTTTCGGGGTCGGCGGCTATGGGCGCACGCCAATTGAAGAGGCCCTGCCGGTCTATATGGATGTACGCGACCGGGAGGAGCGGCCCGACCTGGCCCTTGTCTTCGTCATTGACAAGTCCGGTTCGATGGACGCCTGCCACTGTGCCAGTCCTGATCGCGGCGCCATGCCCCTCCAGGCGGCCGGGACGCGCAAGGTGGATATCGCCAAGGAGGCGGTGGCCCAGGCCGCCGCGCTCCTGGGGCCGCACGACACCCTCGGCATCGTGTCCTTCGATAGCCGCGCGGTCCAGACTATGCCGCCCACCACCGGCGCGACGGTCGAAGAGGTGATTGAGGCCCTATCAAGCCTCGAACCGCGTGGCTCCACGAATGTCCGCGCCGGTCTGCTGGAGGCCGAGGCGCTGCTCCAGGGCGTGGACGCTCGCCTCAAGCACGTGATTCTGCTTACCGACGGCTGGGGCTCCGGCGGCGATCAGGTGGATATTGCCGAGCGGATGCGCGCCCAGGGGATGACCCTCACCGTGGTAGCGGCGGGCAGCGGTTCGGCTGACTATCTTGAACGCCTGGCCATGGCCGGCGGCGGTCGCTACTATCCTGCCCAGGACATGGCCGAGGTGCCGCAGATCTTCGTGCAGGAGACCATCACCACGGTTGGCAATTACATTATCGAACGCCCCTTTGTACCGGTGGCGGTCGGCGAAAGCCCGATCCTGGCCGGTCTCGGCGGCCTGCCCCCCCTTTTTGGCTTCAACGGCAGCACCCTCAAAGAGAGCGCCCGCGCGGTGCTTGAAACTGACGATGATCAACCCTTGCTGGCGATCTGGCAATACGGATTGGGACGCAGCGCCGCCTGGCTCAGCGACGCGCGCGGCAAATGGGCCGCTGAGTGGATCCGCTGGGAGGGCTTTCCGCGTTTTGCCGGGCAACTCATCGAAGCAGTGCTGCCTGCCCGCGGCGGCCAGGAGGTTAGCGCCGAGATGCAGGTGGCCGGCGCCGAAACGCTCATCCGGCTCACCACCGGGCCGGGGCAGGAGAATCTCGAAGTTGCCGCGACCCTGATCGGCACTGATGGCTCGCGGCGCGAGATCCCGCTGCCGCAGGTTGGCCCGCAAACCTACCAGGGCCGCTTCGAGAGTCCCCCTCCGGGCACCTACCTGGTACAGATCAGCGGCGTCGCCGCGGGTCGGCCGGTGTTGCAGGAGACAGCCGGCCTGGTGGTGCCATACTCCGCGGAGTACCGCGGGGCCCAGGCCAACCCGGCCCTGCTGGCCGAACTCGCCACCCTTACCGGGGGCGCGCCCTTGACCGAAGCCGCCGCTGCCTTCAATCGCGTTGACAGCGGCGTGACGCGCGCCCGCGAGATCGCCATGCCCCTGCTCGCCCTGGCGCTGCTGTTGCTGGTCTTCGATATTGCGGTGCGGCGTCTTCTGCTGCGCCGTGAGGACCTTGCCGCCCTCCGGGCCTGGACGATCCCTCGCGCCGCGCCGGCCCGCCCCGCCCCCGTGCCGGGCGATCCGACCCTGGAGCGGCTGGCCGGGGCCAAACGTCGCGCGCAGGAACGCATCAGCGGCCACGCCGCGTCCGAGCCTCCTCCTCAGTCAGGCAGCAGCGCCGCCAATCCCAGGGATCCCGCGACCCCGGCGCCGCCCGCTCCTCCTCCTGCGTCACCTGACGCCACCGACGACCCCCTGGCGCGCCTGCGGGCAGCCAAGGAACGCGCTCGCCGCCGCGCAGCCGGCGAGGAGTAGGGTGGGGAAGCCAGGGTTCTCCCACGCTTCTCAGGTGTAGGGTTTTTCGAGCGAGAAGGGGTTTTCGGCATTCCACTACGCTGACGATCCTTACCCCCCCGCCCCCCTCTCCCGTGAGCGGAAGAGGGGTAGTTAGACGTCCCGATGCCTCGGATGGCGCATGCGACGCGAGCATGTGCCGGAAAACCCTACACCTGAGAATTCCCTCGCGCCCCTTCAGGAGGCTGGGAGGGCAAAGCCCTCTCTCCGGGTTTTCAGAGGGGTTTGCGCCCTCCTCAGGTCGCAAACCCCAATCCCCGTTCGCGCATACTGACGTAGCGCCCGCGGCCAATCACCAGATGGTCGAGCACATCCACATCGAGGAGCTTGCCCGCCTCGACGATCTGCCGGGTGATCAGCACATCTTCGGGTGAGGGGGTCGGGTCGCCGCTGGGGTGGTTGTGAGCGACGATCAGGGCGGCGCTGTTATGGCGAATGGCGCCTTTGAAGACCTCGCCCACGCGGATAACAGCGCTATTGAGCGAGCCGATATAGATCGTAGCAATCTGCTGCACCTTGTTTTTTGTATCCAGGAGTACGGTGCGGAGGTGTTCCTGGTCCAGGTGCCCCATTTCGACCATGAGCAGGGTGGCGGCGTCGGCGGGTGAGCGCACCTGGAAGCGTTCGTCGTGGCCCGCGATGAGCATGCGCCGCCCGACTTCCAGGGCCGCCTTAAGAGTGGCAGCCTTGGCGGCGCCCAGGCCATGGCGCCGGCAGAGGTCGAGGTAATCGGCGTTGAGCAGCCCGGGCCAGCCGCCGTACTCGGCGAGGAGCTTCTGGGCAAGGTGCAGGACGCTGGCGCCGCGCACCCCCACGCGCAATAGAATGGCTAGTAGTTCAGCGTCGCTAAGGGCGCCGGCGCCGAGGGCAGCCAGGCGCTCACGAGGTTGATCGCCAGCAGGGAGTTCCTTCAGGCGCAGGTGGTACTCGGGCATAGCGGCCTTCTCCTGGTAGCAGCGTGTCTACCAGATGTACCGCCGGTGAGGGAGAGAGGGTACGGGGCTGCGGAGGTGTGGAGGTGTGGAGGGGTAGAGATGTGGAGGTGTAGAGATGTGGAGGTGTTTTTTCTTCTCCACATCTCTACCCCTCCACACCTCCACAGATGATCTACGCATCCACGGCCACCGCAGTCTCGACGGGGAGGCGCTCATCGAGCCACGTGCGGAGGCTGGGGTAGCGCAGGTTGAGACCCAGGTCGTGGCGCAGGCGACGGTTGTCGAGGCGCACCGAGGCCGTCAGTGAACCGATGATGCTCGGGTCGAGGCCGGCGCGCAGCGCGGCGGCAGGCGAGAAGGTGCGGGGCGGCACCATGCCCAGGCGCCGGCGAATCTCGCTGGCCAGCTCAATCTGGCGCAACGGCTCATCGTCGCCGACGTTGTAGATCGCGCCCGGCTGACCATTCAGCGGAATGCGCTCAAGCACGTCGAGCAGATCGTCCACGTGGATATGTGGCACGAAGTTGCGACCATCGCCGTAGATAGTGGTCAGACCGGTCTCCATAGCCGTCACCGGATCGCGCTCGGGGCCGTAAATTGACGCGACCCGCAAGATGATCGCGGGGAAGCGCCGCTCGCGGGCGACACGCATAATGTTGCGCTCGGCCTCGGCCATGACCTCGCCAAGGAGGTGCTGCGGCGCTACGGGGAAGTCTTCGTTCACCCAGGAGTCGCCAGCGTCTCCGTAGGGCGTCACATTTGAGGTGAAGACGTAGGCGGCGATGGGGCCGGTCCGCTCGCAGGCGTTGATCAGGTTCAGGTTGCCGCTCACGTAGGTGCGATGGAGGGCGCTGCTCTCAAGGACGGAACACGAGGTAAGATTAAAGACGTACTCGGCGCCCTCGGCAATGCCCACGAGCGTTTCAGGGCGGGTAAGGTCGCCGATCCAGACGCTCATGCCTTGCGAAGCAAGCTGTTCGACGACCGGGGTGTCCGGGTTCAACACCAGACCGCGCACCCGGTGTCCTGCCGAGAGCAGACGTTCCGCGAGCCGCGAGCCAACATAGCCAGACGCGCCTGCGATCAGGTAGTACGCCATAATCCACCTCGCATGAGCTTGGGGTGAGGCAGCGACACCGCAGGACTGTCTGGAGAGGCAGCATCGCCGTTCTCACCGCAACGACAGGGTAGTGCTGCCCTGACCGGCGCCCGCTCGCAGCTATACGCGATCCGCCTGTTCAGGTGCAGTAACGTCTTAATTTTAGCATTTTTCAACCGAGAGTGCTACGTCCTGGGAGGCGCCTGTCGCTGTGCATGCATTGTGCATTTACTCCTGTGCCGATGGGCGCAATCTGGGAGGGCGCGGCTGGATGGTCCTCACCCTCACCCCACCCCTCCCTCTCCACTCGGTGGAGAGGGAGGGGGCGCCGAGCGTAACGCGGCGGGGGAGGGTGAGGACCACCGCCTGTGTCTAATCAATCCGGTCGTAGGCCGGGAGGGTAAGGAACTCGACGAACTCGTCGCTGGTCGTGATGGCATCGAAGAGTTCGGCGGCCTCTTCGTAGCGACCGTCTTCGTAGGCCGGACCGAGGATCTCGCGCACCCGCTGAAGTTCCTCGGGCAGGAACTGGCGGAACAGCTCAACCGTAACCTTGCGGCCGTCGTCGAGCCGGCCTTTGGGGCTGCGGATCCACTGCCAGATCTGCGCGCGCGAAATCTCGGCGGTGGCGGCGTCTTCCATCAGGTTAAAGACTGGAACACACCCATTGCCGGCCAGCCAGGCGCCGAGGTACTGGATGCCGACATTGATGTTGAGGCGCATCCCGGCTTCGGTGATCGGCCCCTCCGGCCCGAACTTGAGCAGATCCTCGGCGGTGACCTGCACATCCTCGCGGGTGCGATGGATCTGGTTGGGGGTCTTCATCACCGCGTCGAAGACTTCCATAGCCACCGGCACCAATCCTGGATGGGCCACCCAGGTGCCGTCGTGACCATCGTTGACCTCGCGCTCCTTGTCGGCGCGCACCTTGGCCAGGGCCGCCTCATTGGCCTCCGGGTCGTTTTTAATGGGGATCTGCGCGGCCATCCCGCCCATAGCGTGGGCCCCGCGGCGGTGGCAGGTTTTGATGCTGAGGAGCGAGTAGGAACGCATGAAGTGCGTGGTCATGGTGACCAGGGCGCGGTCGGCCAGGCAGAACTGGGGGTCGTTGCGGAACTTCTTGATGCAGGAGAAGATGTAGTCCCAGCGCCCGCAGTTCAGCCCGGCGGAGTGCTCGCGCAGTTCGTAGAGGATCTCGTCCATCTCGAAGGCGGCGAGGATGGTCTCGATCAGCACGGTGGCTTTGATCGTGCCGCCGGGGAGGCCAAGGTAGGACTGGGCATCAAGGAACACATCGTTCCAGAGCCGCGCTTCGAGGTGGCTTTCCAGCTTGGGCAGGTAGAAGTATGGCCCGCCCTGAACCTCGATAGCCTGGCGCGCGTTATGGAAGAAGTAGAGCGCGAAGTCGAACAGCGCGCCGGAGACTGGCTCGCCGTCCACGAGGACATGCTTTTCGGGCAGGTGCCAGCCGCGAGGACGGACGAAGAGCACAGCGGGGTTGTGGTTGAGGGAATACTGCTTGCCCTCGGGCGAGGTGTAGCTGATGGTGCGCCGCAGGGCGTCGCGCAGATTGATCTGCCCGCTGATCTGATTGTCCCAGGTAGGCGTATTCGCATCTTCAAAGTCGGCCATGAAGACCCTGGCCCCCGAGTTCAGGGCGTTGATCACCATCTTGCGGTCCACCGGGCCGGTGATCTCCACGCGGCGGTCATTCAACTGAGGGGGGACGGGAGCGATCGTCCAGTCGCCAGCGCGAATGTGGGCCGTTTCGGGCAGAAAATCGGGGCGCTTGCCAGCGTCGAGTTCGGCCTGGCGCGCCTGACGCGCGGCCAGCAACTCCAGGCGGCGGGGGTTGAAGCGCCGGTGGAGGCGGGCGACCAGGTCCAGCGCCTGAGGGGTAAGGATTGTGGCGTACTCCGGGGTAATGCGCCCGAGGATCTGCATACCCGCGGGCAGGGAGAGATCGGTCATTGATCACCTCTTTCCTGGTTGCATAGCAGTCGTCCGGGCGGGCCTTCCGCGCAACTCGGAGGGATGCGCTGCCAGGCTCTCGTGCAGGAGTTCATTCACCTGAGAGTGGTCCTGGGAGGGTGCAGCCCTCCCAGAAGCTCCCAGACGTCAGGGCGCGCACCCCCCGCGGGCGGAACGGGGGGTGCGCGGAGGCGGCGCCACTCCAGGACGGCCACGTTAAACCATCATCTAATGAAACTGCTCGGCCTCGGTCGAGCCGGCCAGAGCAGTGGTCGAACTGACGCCGCCGGAGATTACCAGGCTTACCTCATCGAAGTAGCCGGTGCCGACCTCGCGCTGGTGACGGGTTGCGGTGTAGCCGTCCTTCTCGGCGCCGAACTCGGCCTCCTGCAATTCAGCGTAGGCAGACATGCCGCGGTCGCGGTAGCCGCGGGCAAGCTGGAACATGCTGTAGTTAAGGCTATGGAAGCCAGCCAGGGTTACAAACTGGAACTTGTAGCCCATCTTGCCGAGTTCAACCTGAAAGCGAGCGATATCGGCGTCGCTGAGCTTCTTCTTCCAGTTGAACGAGGGGGAGCAGTTATAGGCCAGGAGCTTGCCGGGGTACTTCGCGTGGATCGCCTCGGCGAAGCGGCGGGCCTCCTCCAGACTCGGCTCGGAGGTCTCGCACCAGAGCATGTCGGCATACTCGGCATAGGCCAGCCCGCGGGCGATAGCCTGGTCGAGGCCAGGCTTCACGTAGAAGAAGCCCTCGGGAGAGCGCTTGCCGGTGAGGAAGGGCTGGTCGCGCTCATCAATGTCGCTGGTGAGGAGATTGGCGGCGTTGGCATCGGTGCGGGCGATGATCAGCGTGGGCACCCCCATCACATCGGCGGCCAGACGCGCGGCAACCAGGTTGCGAATGGCCTGCTGGGTGGGCAGGAGCACCTTGCCGCCCAGGTGACCGCATTTCTTCTCGGAAGCCAGTTGATCCTCAAAATGCACCCCGGCGGCGCCGGCTTCAATCAATGCCTTGGTCAACTCAAAGACGTTCAACGGCCCGCCGAAGCCGGCTTCGCCATCGGCGACAATCGGCGCGAACCAGTAAATATCGCTCTTGCCCTCGGCGTGCTGGATCTGGTCGGCGCGCTGCAGGGCCTGGTTGATGCGCTTGACCACGTGGGGCACGCTGTTGGCGGGATAGAGGCTCTGGTCAGGATACATCTGCCCTGCCAGGTTGGCATCAGCGGCAACCTGCCACCCGCTGAGGTAGATGGCCTTCAGCCCCGCCCTGACCTGCTGCATCGCCTGGTTGCCGGTCAGGGCGCCCAGGGCGTTCACATACGGCTCGGTGTGCAGCAGATGCCAGAGGCGTTCGGCGCCCATTCGGGCCAGCGTATACTCGATCTGGATCGAGCCGCGCAGGCGATAGACATCTTCTGCGGTGTAAGGCCGTGTAATGCCCTGGAAGCGGGGAGTGCTCCAGCTCGCGGCAATCTTTGCGATCTCCTGTTCAGCAGTCATGGTCGCTGTTCCTTTCTTCAACGACGATGCATCGAATGGCGAGACCTGCGCGGGCCCGGCGCGCGGGCCGGCTGCTCGTTCAAGCGGCGCGTCAGGGCACGGCAAACCCCGACCCGGTTGCATGGCGCATAGACCCGCCGCTCCTCAACGGAAGCCGGGTACGCTCCTGAAGGTCGCCCCTGACCGCTGCCGCCACACTGCCTGCCTCGAATCGCGAAATGGGTGACTGTAACGGAATGCACAAGTCTCTCTGTCTATTATAGCCGATGCAGAGTTACATCGTAGTTACAAATTTCACGTTGCGGCGAAGATTTTCAGGATGCGAAAATCTTCGCTGGCGAGCCGCAGTCTGGCAGGCTCGCCAGAACACGTGCGTTGTTTGCGGAGGAACCCCGGCTCGCTTACGGCCCCTCCCGTCCATTGCCGTTACTCCCAGGTGCGGCCATAGTTGCGCTGGAGCTTGTCGAGAATGGCCTGTTCGAGGTCAATGTTCAACAGGTAGGCGAGTTGAAAGAGGTAGTTGGCGACGTCGGCGAGTTCCCCGGCCAGTTCATCGGGGTCCTTTGGCGTTTCGCTGAACTGGAAATGCTCGAGCAACTCGGCGGCTTCAACGGCGACCGAGATGGCGATGTTTCGCGGGGTCTGCGGAAAGATTGAGTCGGGGGCGTACCAGCCTTTGTCGGCGACGAACTGGTTGATGCGGTCGGTGAGTTCTTTGATGTCCATGGTTTCACTCCTGGGGCGACTCCGGGCGCCACGCGAGAGGGTCGGGAAGGGCGCGGCCCTGCGGGTTGGCGTCTCCCGTGACTATTTGCAGTTGGAGGGGGAAGGGGGAAACCCCCTTTCTCCATCCCTCTGACCGGCGGAGGGCGGGCAGAAGCGCTAGCATCCGTCTTCCGTTCTCCCGTGCTACAATACCCGAGCCAGGAGGCAACGCTGCACCGCGGCGCCACGCGGAGGAGGATGTATGCTGACGATTGAACAACTGATAGGTTATTGCGAGCATGCGATTGCCGAACGACACCTCGCTGGCGACAGGGAGGGCCTGCGCCGGGTGCAACTGGCGCTGGTGGTGTTGATGGAAGCCGCGCAGACCGCCGGTGATAAGGAGACCGCTCGGCGCTTCCAGTTGCTGGCCTCGCGCTCGGCCAATCTCCAGGAGCAACTCGAAGGTGCCAACAATGGGGATGACTGATCCCCTATGAGGCCCTCTTCGCATGTGAACATACGCGACGATCAGGAGGGTCCGGAAGGGCGCAACTCCCCACAACTTATCCCGGTTCTGTAACGCACCCATACGCGGTCGAAGGTGGGTGGGGAAACCCGGTTTTCCCAATCTCCTGTTCACCGGGAAGGCGCCAGCGGCCCCGACGCTGGTCGCAGAGGTGTCGAGCAACCGGCTTTCCTCACGCCCTGGCCTGATCCGGGAGGGCCAAGGAGGACCTTCCGACCTTCCCGGCTAACAGGAGCGGCGCTGTGACCGATTTCCCCATCACCCTGGCCGACATCCAGCAGGCGCGACAGACGATCCGCGACGTGGTGATCAACACGCCGGTTCTGCCCGCGGCGCAACTGTCGAGCGAACTGGGCGCGCAGGTATTCTACAAGGCCGAGAACACGCAGTACAGCGGGTCGTTCAAAGTGCGCGGGGCCTTCAACACCATCGCCCGCCTGAGCGCCGAAGAGAAGGCCAGGGGCGTGATCGCTCCCTCGGCGGGCAACCATGCCCAGGGTGTGGCCCTCGCCGCGCAGCTTCACGGGGTGCGCGCGGTGATTGTGATGCCCGAACGGGCGCCGCTGAAGAAGATCGTCGCCACGCGCCGCTTCGGGGCCGAGGTGATACTCCATGGCGACAGTTTCGACGCCGCCGCGGCCTACGCCGGCGAGTTGCAGGCCCGCCACGGCTACACCTACATCCACGCCTTCGATAATCCCTACGTCATTGCCGGTCAGGGCACGATTGGCCTGGAGCTTGCCGAGGCCCTGCCCAACCTGACCACCCTGGTCGTGCCAATCGGCGGCGGCGGCCTGATCGGCGGAGTCGCGCTGGCGCTGAAGGCGCTGCGGCCTGACACGCGCATCGTGGGCGTGCAGGCCGCCGGTTGCGCCCCCGTGCCTGCCTCCCTTGCCGCCGGTCGTCCCGTCGCCGTCGAAGCCGCTCGCACCATCGCCGACGGCATTGCGGTCAAGGCGCCGGGCCGCCTGACCCTGCCGCTCATCCAGGCGCTTGTGGACGAGGTGGTGGTGGTGGACGATGAGGACATCGTGCTGGCCATCGCCCACGTGGTGCAGAACAGCCGTCTGGTAGTCGAGGGCGCAGGCGCGGCGGGTGTGGCCGCCCTGCTCGCCGGCAAGACGCGCCTCGAACCTGGCTCGGTGGCGGCGGTGCTGCTCTGCGGAGGCAACATTGACGACGAACTGCTGGCCCGGGTGCTGGAAACGGCCATGGTGCGCCAGGGACGCTACCTGCTGCTGCGCACCAGCGTCGAGGACCGGCCCGGCGGCCTGGCGCGCCTGATCAATCTGGTAGCCGAGACCGGCGCCAGCGTGCTCGACCTGTTCCACCGCCGGGCCATGTGGCGCGTGCCGATCACCATGGCCGGGGTGGAACTGGTGCTGGAGGTGCGCGACGAAGAGCACGCCCAGGCCGTGCTGGAGCGCCTGCAACGCCACGGCTACCGCTGCGAGCGCGACGGCGTCGGGCCGTGGCCAGGATAGGGCGATCGCGGATTGCCGATGTTGGGCTGCGGATCTGGGAAGTTATCGCCTTGCTTCTTCCTCAGAGAGCGCCTACCGGCAAATGATCGGCAATCCGCCTGGCGACGTGCCAAAGCCGGGCGGCAATTCCAGTTCCACACCGGGTGGGGGTTGGAAGTGCGTGGTGAAGAAGTGGGTCTCGAGGATCTGCTGCCCCTGGACGCCACGGATATAACTCAAGAACTGCTTGCTCACCTCAATCGAGCGCGGATCCGAACGCGGGCTCTGGAGAACGTACATGTACAGCGGACGGATCAGCTCGGCTGGATAGTTCCACGGATCGAACTGCGGGCTGAGTGGATCGGTCACCCGTCCTTCAGCATTCTCGATCAACACCGGAACCAGATAGTTCTCGGGTTGCAGGCGCAGCCAGGAGAGACTCACCCAGTAGAGTGAGCCGCGGGTGCTCAGGGTCAGGTTGAGGCAATCAGCCTGGGAGGTGCAATTGATCATGTGCGAGGGCATGTCGCTGCGCCCAAGGAACTTCCGCAACACCAGTTCGGTCGTTCCGCTGCCTTCACGGGCGAAGATCCGGACCGGCTCTGGCTGACCGCGCACTTCTGACCAGCTGCGGATGTTGTTGTTGAGGATGCCGGAGAGTTCCTGGAGGTTAATCGGCCGTTCCAGGCGATTGGTGATGTCCGTCACGAAGACGATCACGTCGTAGCCGATAGGCGCGGCGCATGCGATGTTCACGCCGGAGGCGGCAAGCCTGCCGATCTGTTCGTCGGGTAGCGGTTCGGAGGCGGCAAGCAGATCAACGTCGCCTTTCGTCGCCAGTTCGATCCCCTGAACGGTGCCTACCGGATTGACCGTAAACCGGATTTTGCGTTCAATCTCACCGGCTATTGGAAGATCCCAGGTCTCCAGATTAAGCTCCTGAAACGCCGCAACCCAGTCGCTGGCCAGTCGTAACTCGTCACCCAGGATGGTGGCGCTCCCGGCAATCGTCACCGAGGGCATCGGAGAGACCAGGTTGGCAATCGGCACGATCAGCCCGCTCGCGTCCGCCAGACTGGCGACCACGGCCAGCAGGTTGCCGGCCAGGGTGGCGAAGAAGACGAGCAGGGCCAGACGCCGGTCGGAGCGCACGTCGGCCTGCTTGAATTCCTCGATCTGCTTCTGGGTGAGCTGGATGGCCGGTTCATCCTGATTGACGCTTGTGCCGCCGTCGTTGGAAGGTCGGGGCGTATTCGATGATGCTGCCATAACCCCTTCTTTCGCTTGACTTTGATATGGAAATCAGAATCGTTCGGCTAACGTGACAATGAACCTTCGTCTCGGCGAGTTCGCGGGGCCACAGGCCCCCGCAAGATCTCCGTTCCGGTGCGACGCGGCTTCGCTGCGTCGCACCGGAACGGACTCTGGGAGGGGCATCCCCTCTCCGAGCCTCGGCTACGAGCAACAGTCCGGAGAGAGGGCGTGGGGAAACCTCACCTGGTTTCCCCACGACCCCGCTGGTGGGAGAAGCGCCGTGGGGTGCAGCCCGCCGGTCCTCTTCTTGTTTCACCCCATAATGTGGTAGCCGCCATCAATGTAGGTAATCTCGCCGGTGATCAGACGGGCGGCGTTGGTGGCGAGAATGGCCGTGAACAGGCCAACGTCGGCGGTGGTCACCAGACGCTGGGCCGGGGCGCGTTCGGCGGCCCGGGCCAGGATCTCGTCGAAGTCCTCGATGCCTGAGGCGGCGCGGGTCTGAATGGGGCCTGGAGAGATGATATGGGTGCGGATGCCTTTAGGTCCCAGTTCGTAGGCAATGTAGCGCACCGCGGACTCCAGAGCCGCCTTGACCGGGCCCATCAGGTTGTAGTTCTCGACCACCTTTTCCGCGCCGTAGAAACTCATCGCGTAGAGCGTGCCGCCCGAGGTCATCAGCGGTTCCGCCAGACGGGCCATGCGAATGAAGGAGTGGCAGGAGATGTCCATCGCCACCGAGAACCCCTCGCGCGACGATTCGATCAGTCGCCCCTGCAGGTCTTCCCTGGGCGCAAAGGCGATGGAGTGCAGAGCAAAGTGGAGCTCGCCCCACTGTTCGCGGATGGCGCCAAATACGGCTTCGAGCTGACCCTCGATGCGTACATCGCAGGGGAGAAAGATCGGCGCTTCAAGCTCCGCCGCAAGCGGCTCGACGAAGGGACGGGCCTTTTCGTTCAGGTAGGTCACAGCGAGTTCGGCGCCGAGGAAGCGGAAGGCCTTGGCGCAGGCATAGGCAATCGACTGTTGATTGGCGATGCCGAGGACCAGCCCCTTCTTGCCGTCCAGACGCAGGTCGGCTGCACTGTACATAGATGGGAACTCCATGGTTGCTAGGAGACAGGCTGCCAGGTTCGGCCCGGTAGGGCAACCTTGAAGGTTGCCCTACCGGGCCGGCCGGCAAGTTAGTCGTTGCCAACGGCCAGGCCCTCACCTTCCCGGAGCCGGGTCAGTTCGGCGCGCAGGCGTTCGTTCTCGGCCCGGAGGCGGGCCAGTTCGGCCCCGATCTCGCCATTTGGCGATCCAGCCATGCTCGAGATCAGGTGATCCGCCTCCAGCCCCAGGGTGGCGGCGATCTCATCCAGAACGGCTTTTTCGGCCATGTTGGGCTTGTCGCCGGCCAGCACCACCTGGCATGCCAGGGCCGCGGCCTCTTCGCGCTCCTCGCGGCCGGGCAGGAGCCGGGGTAGCGCAGCAAGGGCGCCCTGCCGGTCCAGCGCGATCGTCAGGAACTGATCCTTGAAGAGCGCCCGCGCTTCCTCGTACTGCATACCGGCGAAGCGGGGATGATCAACGAGCCGGTTGATATTATGGATAGTACGTGGTTCAACGTCTTTGTCCGCTCGCGAGAGCAGGATGATAAGGCGCGCCGCGGCGGCCCGGAAGCCGCCTTCGGCGATGTTCACCCGCAGGTGCTCGGCCCTGGCCTTGAACGCCTGTTCAGCCTCCGACTCGACCGGCACCTTGCGCTGTTCGCGCGGCGGGAACAGCATACCCAGCCCCATGGGACCATAGACGGCCTTGAACCAGAGTTCCAGCCCTGCATCGCGGATATTGCCCACGGACTGTAGCCAGGTCTCGATGACGTGGGACACCTCGCGCTCAAGGGCCACGAAGGGATTGTCGGCAGCGACAGGGCGACGGTTGCGGCGCGCCGCCTCGGCCATCGCCGCGACGGGCCACATCCAGGGGTTCCGATTGGAGAAGAAGTAGTGCTGGAGCCGGGCAGGGTTCAATTGGCGCAGCGCTTCCGCCGACTGCTCCGTCACACCCAGGCGCACCCAGGGGTCCGCGAAGGTTTTGTACCAGCTCGTCGTGACCTCGGAGACCTGGGCGAAGGTGTCGAAGTAGCGCTCTTCCTCGCGCCCATCGTCAATGCGCTTGAGGTCGTTCAGCGAGCGCTGGACGAAGCGAATATTGTACTGCGGGAGCGCCGAGATGGAATCGTAAGGCGTTTCATCGGCGGGTTCGATGAGCATCTCGTAGAGCCCTGGATTAAGCTGGTCAATGAACTCCAGGGTGCCGAAGATGGCCGTAGTCTCCCGGCGGGCGACGCGCCCCGAGACGAAGATCCCCAGGTGCCCGATGTCTTCGTGGAGGGTATAGACGATCACCTGATCGTCGCGGATAATCTCCTCATCGTTCTCGTAGACATCGAGGATCCAGTTCAACGCCTGCTGCGGCGGCGTAATGTCATCGCCGCGGGAGGCGAAGACCACGATCGGGGCCTTGATGTTCTTCAGGCTCACCCGGCGGCCGTCGGAGAGCTGGATCTGGTTCGTGGCGAGCTTGTTGCCCACGAAGAGATCGTTGACGATGAACTCCATCTCTTCGGTGGTCAGCTTAAAGAAGCCGGTCCACCACTTCTCGAAGTGGAGATAGCGCGACGGCTCGGTGTCAATGTTGGCATAGACGTTATACTGTTTCGTCCAGAACGTATTGGCCAGGTTGAGGTTCTCGAAGTTCTGCACCAGGTAGGCGCCATCAAAGCGATCATTGCCCAGGGCGCAGAGGTAGGAGGTGATCCACGCGCCGCCCCACAGGCCGCCGCTATAGCGCATCGGGTTCTGACCGCGCGCGCCGGACCAGTAGGCGAGCGGAGCGCCATTGAGAATGATCGGGCCGGTAAGATCAGGCGCGACGGCGGCGAGCATCGTCACGGCCCAACCGGCCTGGCAGTTGCCGGTCACACAGGGCTTCGGCGCGTCGGGATGGCGGCGGAGGACCTCGCGCAGGAAGGTCGCCTCGGCGATGCCAATATCTTCCAGGGTCTGGCCGGGCACAGGATCGGGACGGAAGCTGACGAAGTAGACCGGGTGGCCGGCCCGCAGGAGCACCCCGATCTGCGAGTCTTCTTTCATGCCGCCAACTCCAGGCCCGTGGCCGGCGCGAGGATCAACGATGACAAAGGGGCGTTTTTTGGGGTCAATCTCCTGGCCGGCTTCAGGGATGATGCGGTAGAGGATGTAGTTGCAGGGTCGGGGCAGATCCTTGCCGTCAATCAGCAACTCATACTCGAACCTCAGCACCGGCGGCGCGCCAGCGGCTGCGTGCTCGAAGAACTGGTTGCCGCGCTGTCGCAGCACATCGAGGAAGAGCACGGAGCGCTGCGACGCATCCTGCAAGTAATCCAGATAGGCCGCCATCCATCCGAGCGAGAGGGTGAGCGGATTGAATGCCAGCACCGGCATAAACATATTAGCGCCGGACTGCTGCGGCGCTGCCAGTGTGTCAACCTGCTGAGGCCCTGTCAGCGTGCGGTACATCATGTTCCTGAATTCCTTTCACGTGTTGACGGGAGATGCGAGGGGGAGTGAATGGCAGCGTCGTTCGCTAGCGGGCCGATCTTTTTACCTCATAACTATACCGAAGATAGATTGTGATGGCGTCATGAATATGTTAAGCCTGAGTTAATCCTTGCCTATCGTAGAGATGAGTCGCTAAAATAGCGATAACAGGTAGTGTTTCCTGATTTCGATAGGCGACAGAGAAATGCTGAAACTAAACTTTCACTTGTTCTCGCCTTGCTCCGCGACTGATGCCCAATCCGGCATTCGCTGTTTTGTTCTCACTACCTGCATTCGCCCTACATTCGCGCCTTTGCTACACTGTCTCACACAGGGCCATACATATGAGCAAACGGGATCATCTATGGCACAGCGCCCCTTTATGGCAATACTCCGCCGGTTTCGTGGGGTAGAGTTTCAATTGCTTCTGACCGTACTCCTCTTCTTTGCCGCGGGTTATCTGCTGGTGGTCGTCGCGACGCGGCAGCGGGAGTTTGTCGCCAGCGTGCCAGGAGTGTTGAACATTCTGTGGCCCTCAACGCTTCCCCTGCTCCTGTTCATCGGCGTGTCGCTGGGCCTGAGCGTGAGCAGCCCGCATGCCGATCAGGTGCTCCTGCCCCTGGTGGCTCTGCTGGCCGGCTTAAGCCTGATGCTCACCGCGCGGCTTGAACCGAGTCTCAATATGCTCTACCGCTGCACCGCCGCCGACGGCGTGGTCTTTCCATGCTACGAGGGGGTAGCGGCCAAACAATCGCTCTGGGTGACGCTGGGCGTGCTGGGGCTGGGGGCGATGCTGTTCGTGCCCTGGGATCGCCTGCTCATCCGCACCCTGCGCCTCTCGCTGATTGATTTCCTCGACCACTACCGCTATGTCTGGCTGGCGCTGGGTTTGCTGCTGATCTTCGCCACCTTTATCTTCGGCGTCGATCCGAACAACAGCGGGGTCAGGGTCTGGTTCAACTTCGGGTTGTTTCTCTTTCAACCCTCGGAGTTGCTGAAGATCATTCTGGTGATCTTCATGGCTTCGTACCTGAACGAATACCGCGAAGTGGTGAGCGCGGGCTACCGCATCGGGCCGCTGACCCTGCCGCCGCTGCCGTACCTGGCGCCGCTCGTCGGCATGTGGGGGGTGGCAATGGCCACGATTGTGTTCCAGCGCGACCTGGGGGCCGCACTGCTGCTCTTCGGCGTCTTTCTGGCCATGCTCTACGCGGCGACCGGGCAGGGCTGGTACGTGCTGGCAGGGATGCTGGCCTTTGGCCTGGGCGCCTATGTGCTGTACCAGCTCGTGCCAGTGGTGGCCGTTCGGGTGCAGATCTGGCTCGACCCGTGGACCACGGCCCAGGGTAGCGGGTACCAGATCGTCCAGGCGATCTATGCTCTGGCGGCGGGGCGGATCTTCGGGGCGGGGTTGGGGCTGGGGGTGCCGGCGATTGTGCCGGCCATCCACACCGACTTCATCTTCACCGCCATCGGCGAGGAGATGGGTCTGGCGGGCACGCTGGCAGTGTTGATCGCCTACATCTTGCTGATCTTCCGCGGCTTTCACATCGCCCTGCGGATCCCCGGTCGCTTTCGCGGCTTCGAGCAACTCCTGGCGATCGGCCTGACAACGATCATTGCCGTGCAGACGCTGATCATCATCGGCGGCAACCTGCGGCTCATTCCCCTCACAGGCATTACGCTGCCCTTCGTCTCCTACGGCGGCTCGTCGGTGCTGGTCAACTTCATCATTGTCGGTCTGCTCATGCGGATTTCGGCCTTGAGCCGGGGGTAACGGGGGTAATGCCATTTCGAATAGCCGCACGACAACGAGCCCGCTCCTTGGAGGGAAGGCTCGGAGAGCCGCGGGCCCCGGCCACCCCTGCCGAGTCTTGTGGTAATAGCAGGTTTTGGAATTTTGATGAAGGGAGGCCGCGGTCGCTGCTGGCCGTAGCGCCATGCCAGAGGGTATACTATCTTCACTATAAGCGATTGCAACGTGAGGCGCCTATGGCTATGCAAACGCGCGCCGAGTCCCTCAAGCTCGTCCGCGAGGCTGACGGGCTGGAAATTGACCTCTTACCCCTTCAGGGACTGTGGACCGAGGAGCAGTATCTCAGGCTGACCGATCATACCCGCTACCTTGTCGAGTTCACCGACGGCCGTATTGAGGTCCTGCCAATGCCCACCGACAGGCATCAGACGATCCTGCGCTTCCTGTTCCTTGCGCTCGTGGCGTTTGTCGAGCCGCGCGGCGGGCGCGTGCTCTTCGCCGCCTTGCGCCTGCGCATCCGTGAGGGCAAGTTCCGCGAGCCGGATATCCTGCTTCTGCGTGACGCGAATGACCCGCGCCGGCAGAATCGCTACTGGCTCGGGGCCGATCTGGTTGTCGAAGTGGTGAGCGAGGCCGACCCCGAGCGTGACACCGTCGAGAAGGTGGGCGACTATGCCGAAGCTCAGATACCCGAGTACTGGATCGTCAATCCTTTCGACGAGACGATCACCGTGTTGACCCTGGCCGGCGCGCGCTACGCCGAACACGGCGTCTTCCGGCGGGGCGAAGTGGCCACGTCTGCGCTGCTTAATGGCTTCGCCGTTTCCGTGGATGAGGTGTTCGACGCTGATTGATGCTCTGGTTGCTTGCATCCAGCTCGTGCCGAACGTTTCGTCGCGCCTCCCTGAGCGGGGCGATTGCAAAGTCTTTGGGGCTTGCCCCAAACTCCGGGTTTTTCGCTGATTTGGGCAGCTCCGCCGCCAAAACCAGCGAAACATGACCGCATCAGGCGACTACGCTGCTAATTTAGTCTGTAAAGGAAGTTTTTCGCTAACCCCTGCTCCCTCCTCAACCATCCCCCGTTGGGGTTCAGGGGCGGACAGAACGCGTGAGCGCAGATACGGTGGATGGCATTGGGATGCGCCGGTTCACCCTCACTCCCTGCCCCTCTCCTGCAACGCGGGAGAGGGGAGCGCCGAGCCGAGCGTTGGGGCGTCCCAAAGCGGTTAGCGGCTGTTCTGGCTCACATGGTTTGTCCGCCCTTGAACCTGCCGGGGGAGCGAGTCCGGCTCCTCCCCCAACGGGGGGAGGTTGGGAGGTTCTCAGGTGTAGGGTTTTCCGGCACATCCTCGCGCCACATTCGCCATCCGGGGCATCGGGACGCCCAACTCCCCCCTCTCCACCGTAGGTGGAGAGGGGGGCGGGGGGGTGAGGATTGGAAGCGCATTGGAATGCCGAAAACCCCTTCTTGCTCGAAAAACCCTACACCAGAGAGGTTGGGAGGGGGCGGAATTGCCGGGAAACTTATTTTACAGACTGCTCATCTCTCGCTGGAGCAGGAATCCCCCCTTGAGCAACCGGCGCGGATCGCCTATACTGCGAAATAATCGCTGTATTGCATTGTGAGGAGGAGGCACGCCGCGCGCCTGACGATACGCCTCTCCATCGGGCGGGAGGCATGCGGAAACCCGGTTTCCCTATGTTCGGTACACAAGGAGGTGCTTCTATGACGCAGACCGTGGTAGGGATCTTCGCGCAGCCCGCGGACGCGGAGCGCGCGGTTGCTGATCTGCTCGCCAGCGGGATCGCGCGCGAGAAGATCAGCCTTGTTACGCCTCAGCAACAGCAGGAGCACGTGAATATCGTGGGCGCCAACGTCGAGCACGTGGAGGACATGGCCATCGGCGCCATCGGGGGCGGGCTTCTTGGCGGGATGCTGGGGGCGCTGGTGGGCATGGTGGTTGTCGCTATCCCCGGCATCGGCCCGGTGCTTGCCGCCGGTCCCCTTGCGGCGGCGCTGGGCGGCGCCGCTGGCGCTACAATGGTGGTCGGCGCGGGGGCCGGGGCGGTGGGCGGCGGCATCCTCGGGGCGCTCACCTGGGCAGGCATTACCCACGAGGAGGCGCTGGTGTACGAAGATCTCATCCGCCGCGGGGGCACCCTGGTGATGGTGCGCGCCGACGGCGATGAGCGCGAGCGCGCTACGGCGATCCTCCACCGCGACGGCGCCGCCGATGCCAGCGCCCTGGAGGCGGAGTGGCGCCACAAGGGCCTGGCATGATCTGTTTCTATTGGTAGAGGCAGGGGCCACAGGCCAGTGGCTCCTGCTTTTCCGAACCTGAAGATTTGGACACAGAGGCAACCACACGCGCGCACGAAATTGGTATGCCCAGAAGCCCCCGCCCTCCTTGCGTCGCTTCCCATTGCAGTCATCTCAGCGCGCCGTTGCGCCCTGCGTTTCGGGCGCCAGCAGGTCGCGCAATCCGTCGCCGAGGAGATTGAAGCCAGTGACGCTCAGGGTGAAGGCCAGCCCGGGAAAGAACGCCAGCCACCAGGCCGTGTCGAGGTGGTCGCGCCCGGAGGCCAGCAGGGCGCCCCATTCGGGAGTGGGCGGCTGCGCTCCCAGCCCGATGAAGCTTAACCCGCCAGCGGCCAGCAGCATTGTGCCCATCCGCAGCGTAATGAGGACAATTAGCGGCGAAGCCAGGTTGGGCAGGATGTGGCGCCAGAGAATACGCGTATGGCCGATCCCTAGCGCCCGGGCGGCTTCCACGTAGAGCGCCTGACGCGCTGACATGGTTCCGCTGCGGGCCAGGCGGTAGAACGAGGGCAGGCCGATCACCCCCAGGGCGATCACCGTCGTGTCCAGTGAGGGACCCAGGCGCGCCATCAGCACGATGGCAAGCAGCAGGCCGGGGAAGGCCAGCCAGATCTCCATCACCCGTGAGAGGATCTGATCGCTCCACCTGCCGTGGTACCCCGCCAGCAGGCCCAGCCAGATCCCCGGCGCTGCTGCCAGCACGACCGACAGCAGCGAGACGCGCAGGGCAATCCGCGCGCCGTAGAGCACCCGGCTGTACAGATCGCGCCCGAAGGCGTCGGTGCCGAAGGGATGCTCGAAACTCGGCGGTCGCAGGCGCAACGCGGGCTGGATCTGGTCAGGAGGGTAAGGGGCCAGGAGCGGTGCAAGCACCGCCGCCAGCGTCAGCATCCCTACCAGCACGGCGCCGACTACGACGTTCGGACGCAGGGCGACGCGCCAGCGTCGCTGCTCGTCCCGGGCTGCGGCAGATGCGTCCCGGTGACGCTCCATCGCACGTCCGGCAGGTTGCTCGATCTTGAGAGCCATAGCGATGTCAGAGCGCTTCGCGCCCCACCCTCGGGTCCAGCCAGGCGTGGAGCAAATCAACTGCCAGGTTCAACACCTGGTAGATTACGGCGATCAGCAGCACGGCGCCAACGACGACGGGAACATCGCGGTCAAAGATAGCCTGCACCACCAGTCGGCCCAGGCCGGGCCAGGCGAAGATCGTTTCAACAATGAACGCGCCGCCGAGGATATGACCAAGGTACAGGCCCAGGATGGTGATCACTGGCAGAATGGCGTTGCGGAAGATGTGATCGCGCCATACCAGGAGTGGGTCCAGTCCCTTGGCGCGAGCCGTGCGCACGAAGTCGGCGCCACGCACGTCGAGCAGACAACTGCGCACGATCCGGGCCAGCAGTGCAATCGCTGGCAGCGCCATGGTCACTGCGGGCAACACCAGATGCTTCAGGCTGCCGGCTCCGACCACCGGCAGCCAGCCGAGTTGGAGGGCAAACACCTGGATCAGCAGCAGGGCCACCCAGAACGATGGCAACGACTCGCCCAGCGTCGCCCCGGCCATCACTGCCAGGTCCAGGTATCCCCCCGCTCGGACAGCCGCAAGGGTTCCCAGGAGCAACCCCGCCGCCAGCGCCAGCCCCAGCGCCGCCAGCGCCAGCTTGAGGGTCGCTCCGAAGCGTTCGGCAAGCAAGGCGGCCACCGGCCGGCCCGAGACGGCCGACGCGCCCAGGTCGCCGCGAAGCGCGACCCCCTCAACGAACCGCGCGTAACGCATAAGGAGTGGTTGGTCGAGGCCCAGTTCGCGGCGCACGGCCGCCAGTTGTTCCTGCGAGGCCAGGTCGCCCGCCAGGGTCTGTGCCACATCGCCAGGAACCACATCGAGCAACACAAAGACGATCAGGCTAACGGCGAGCAGCATCAGCGCCGCCCCGGCAAGCCGCCTGAGCACATATCTGGCCATACGCGTTACTGTGTCAGCACCTGCGCTTCGTTGAGCAAAATGCGCCCCATCGAGGCCAGGTGGTAGTTCTGGATGCGCTTATTGATGGCCAGTACGTCCACCGGCACGTAGAGCGGCTGCCAGGGCGCGTCGGCCATGATCAGCTTCTGAGCCTCGATGTAGTACCGGGCGCGAGCGGCTTCGTCCAGTTCGCGGGCCGCCCGGTCGAGCAACTCGTCCACCTGGGGGTTGCTGTAGCCGAAGCGGTTGGAGCTGCCGATGCGGCTGGAGTGCAGGTTGACGTTGAGCACATCAGCATCGTTGCGATCATAGCGCCATAGCAACAGATCGTACTGCCCCTCGGTGGCCGCTTTCGCCGCGGTAGGCGTATCGTATTGCTGAATGGTCACGTTGACTCCGATGGCCTTCAACTGGCTCTGCAAGAGCGTAGCCACGTCTTCGTTCGGGGCGCGGGCGAAGGTTAGCAGAGTCAGGTTCAGCGGCTGGCCGTTGCGGACGAGCGTGCCATCGGGGCCGGGCGCAAAGCCCGCCTCGGTCAGCAGGGCGCTGGCGCGGGCCGGATCGTAGCCGAGTTCGTACTGCTTCAGGCTCGGATCAAAGCCGGGGAGGGCGGGCGCCATTGGCGCGAAGGCCGCCTGGCCTGTGCCGCCAAGGGCTGCCGCCAGGATCTCTTCCTTGTTGACCGCGTGCGAGAGCGCCTGACGCACCTTGACCTCATCGAGGGGAGCCTTGGCGCAGTTGAAGCCCAGTTAGATCAGGCTATTGAGGCGCGTCTCAATTGACTCGACCGAGGGATCGGCCTTCAGCTTCTCTATATGGTTGGGCGCATTCACGAAGATCAGATCGACCTCGCCCGCCTGCAGGGCCGCCAGTTGGTGCTGGCGTCGGGGATCACCTTGAAAATCACCCGCTCCAGGTAGGGCGCCCCTGGATTGGCGACCGGCGGCGGCGACCAGCGATAGTCCGGGTTGCGCTCGAGCACAATCTCGGTGCCTTGCTTCCATGAGGCGAACTTAAAAGGTCCGCTGCCCACCGGTTGCTGGCCGAAGGCATTGCCTGCAGCCTCAACCGCCGCGGGGCTGACGATCCCGGCGTAGGGGGTCGCCAGGGTGCTGAAGCACACCGCCGAAGGCTCGCTGAACGTGAAGCGCACCGTGCGGTTGTCAAGGGCCTCCACGTCGGTCATACTGGCCAGGCCCTCACCGGCCGACGTCCTGGCCTCTTTGAAACGCTTGAATGTGAATGCCACCGCCTCGGCGTTGAGCGGCGTTCCGTCGTGGAAGATCACATCGTCGCGCAGGGTAAAGGTGACGCTCTTGCCATCGGGGGCGATCTCCCAGTCTGTGGCCAGATATGGCTGGTAGGTGTTGTCCATGTCACGAAACACCAGGGTGTCGAAGATGTAAGGGAGGATGACATTCTGGCCCGAACCTGGGGCGGCGTGCGGATCGAGACTGGTCGGTTCAGCCGTGATCGCGCGAGTGACGGCGCCGCCGATCACCGGCGTTGGAGCAGGCGCCGTAGTGGGCGCTGCGGGGGCCGTAGTCGCCGCGACCGTGGCGGCCTCGGTGGGAGAGGCTGGCGCCGTGGTCGGCGCCGCAGAGGGCGTCTGAGCCGCCGGGCCGCAACCCGCAACGGCGACGAGCAGCAGTAGGGCGAGTACGCGCATGGTACGAATCCTGAAACCTCCCTCGGCTTCGTAGTACGGAGTCTGTTGTGCCTTTAGTCATCAATGCTAGCATGAGAATCAATATCTGCAAACCCCGTGCACGACGATGCCGAACGGTTCTGGGTCGTCAGAATGCGGAAGAGCGGAAACCGGCCCTGTGTCTGGTTATGAAGTCTTAACCTGAGTGTGCCGGCTTTGCGCCCGTGAAGTGCCGGGCAATGGCCGTGGCGAAGCCGTCGAAGGAACTGAAGTCTTCGGCGATTACGTCGGGTGACAGCCCCATCTGGCGGGCGTATTGGGCAGTGTAAGGTCCAAAGCAGCAGATCGCGCAGTGGCCGTAGTCCTGGGGAGTGTTGACCATGGTCAGGAAGGCGGCGATTTCAGCGGCGCTGCTGAAGGCAATCGCGTCAATCGCGCCCTGGCGCATGAGCGCCAGTTCGGGCGCATAGCGCGCCCTGTCGAGCGCGCGCGTCCGATAGGCTGGCACGCGGGTCGCGCGCATGCCGCAGCGTTGCAGGTCGGCGACGAAGGTGGGAATCACATCCGGTTCGGGCACGCCTTCGACCAGCGGCGCGGGTACGAGGATCGCGGCGCCCTGGATAGTGTCGAGCGCTGCCAGGGCCGTCACGATGCCGCGAGGACTGGGTTCTCGCGGTGTCAGGTCAACACGCAGACCAAGTTCAGCAAGGCGTTCAGCGTCTTTGCCGATCGCCGCCAGCCGGCAGGCGTTCAGCGCCGTGGTCGACAGGCCGAGTTGTTCACAGCGGTACAGCAGCGCCTCGATCCCGTTGCGACTGGTAAAGGCGATCCAGTCGAAGGTCTTACGCTGGCGCAGGCAGGCGTCGAGGGCCGTGTAATCATCGAGCAGCGTGGTCTCAATGGTAGGCATCAGGACGGGCAGGCCGCCCTGGTCCAGGATGGCGGCGGCGAAGCGTGGCGCATAGGTGCGTGGCGCAGTGAGCAATATGCGCCTGCCGAATAGCGGCAATGCCTCCGAGGGGCGCAAAGAATGGGCCATTGCAGGCTCTCTGCTTCCCGACTTCCGGGCCACGCCGGCCACGTCTCGCCGAGCCGCGCCCGATCCGCGATTTTAGCTGGTTTCTCCGAATAAGCAGTAACGGCGGTTTCAGGACCGGCCGCTATCCCGTGCGGGTAAAAGGCGTCCTGGCTATCAGGGCGCGACATCGGCGCCCTGGCCAGTCGCCCCTCTATCGGCTTGCCGGCTACCCCTTCACCACCAGCAACGGCTCCAGGCGGGCGACGATGCGCGCCAGCCCGGCCCGGTCCACCACTGCTACCACTTCATCTACCGATTTGTAGGCGAAGGGGGCCTCTTCGGCCAGGCCGGCCATGCTCCCGGCGCGCACGTGGATGCCCTGCTTGCTCAGTTGTTTGCGCAGTTGTTCTCCCTGGATCTGGCGCTTGGCCGCCGTGCGGCTGAGCATGCGCCCGGCCCCGTGGCAGGTTGAACCAAAGCTCACCGCCATGGCGTGTTCCGTTCCTGCCAGCACATAACTGGCTGTACCCATCGAGCCAGGCACCAGCACCGGCTGCCCGTAGGGCCGGTAATCCGCAGGGATCTCCGGCGAACCGGGACCAAAGGCCCGCGTGGCCCCTTTGCGATGAACGCAGACCCGCATCCGCTTTCCGTTGACCCGGTGTTCCTCCATTTTGCCCATATTATGGGCCACGTCATACACCTGCCGCAGACCGGCGGGCAGCCCGCGCCGGGCGAAGACGCGGGTGAAGCTCTCGCGCACGAGCGCGGCCAGGGTCTGCCGATTGGCAAAGGCAAAATTGGCGGCGCAGTGCATAGCTTCAATATAGGCCTGAGCCTCTGGCGCGCTCAGCGGCGCGCAGACCAGCTCGCGGTCGGGCAGGCTGATGTCGTAGCGTTGCACGACCTGCTGGAAGTCACGCACGTAATCGGTGCAGATCTGATGCCCTAGCCCCCGCGAGCCACAGTGGATCAGCACGACGAGCTGCCCCTCGCGCAGCCCGTAGGCCGCGGCGATGGCGGCATCGTGCACCTGCGCCACCCGATCCACTTCAAGAAAATGGTTTCCGGCGCCCAGCGTCCCGAGCTGGTCGCGGGCGCGATCGCGGGCCCGCGGGCTGACCCGCGCCGGGTTGGCCCCGGCCATGCAGCCCCCTTCCTCGGTGTGTTCCAGGTCGTGCTCGGTAGCCAGGTCGTGACGCAGGCACCAGCGGGCGCCCTCCGCCAGCACCTCGTCAAGCTCAGTATCACTCAGGCGAAAACGGCCCCCTCGTCCAGTACCGCTGGGGCAGGTCCGGTCGAGGGTGTCAGCAAGCTCATCCAGGTAAGGCGCGGCCTGCTCTGCGTCAAGGTCGGCGGCGAGCAGGCGCACGCCGCAGTTGATATCGTAGCCAATGGCCCCCGGGGAGATGACGCCATCAGGCAGGGCCATCGCCGCGACGCCGCCGACGGGAAAGCCGTAGCCCTGATGAATGTCGGGCATGGCCAGGGTGTAGGCCACCACTCCGGGCAGCGTCGCCGCGTTGACGAGTTGCTGAAGGCTCAGATCCTCCAGGGCGTGGTCCAGCAAGGCTTCACTGGCGTAGATCCGCGCCGGCACACGCATATCGCGACGAAATCCGACGGGGATCTCCCAGAGGTCCCCCCCCAGGGGCCGGAGATCGCGTTTGGTGATCATCACGGCGCCTCCCTAGACATCAACATAATACTCAGCCAGCCAGCCCTCCGGCGTTTCGGCCAGCCGCATACGGTGGTAGGTGACCGCCTTGATCGCTCCCCGCGGCGGGGTCGCCGGGGGAGCAAGACGCACGTCGGCCACGATCCTGGTGGGCGTCCACGTCGTAACCAGCACGTCGGCGACGACCGCGCCGGTGCTCTCGCAGAGATAGAGCACCTCGTTGAGCCACTCCACCAGCAGGCTCTCGGCATCAACGGCTTCGACGCTCACCTGCCGCCGCTCTGCGGGTTCGCCGGGGGTGGCGCCGGCCAGCGCGATGAGACTCCGCGCTGCGCAGGCGAACAGGGCCGCCGGGGTCGGCGCGCGCACGCGCATCCCCACATCGGCGGTATGGGCCAGTTCCTCGTAGACGCACTCGTTGTCCATAGCCAGACTCTGGCGCACAACCAACTTGCGGGATGCGGGAGACCTGCGCTCCACACATCCCGCCGCTACGGCGTCGTTCAGCTTCTCCTCATGATAACAGACCTGCCGCCGAATTGTGTGATGCTCTCGCCACGGCCTGTGGCAAAACGTACACGTCGCCGGGCGCTGGCGGGAGAAAAACCGGGCGGTTGAAAGGGGATGGGGACATCTGCGTTCCCCATGCCCCTGCCGGATGATGTGATACGGGATGCTGGATCGCTGCCCGCGGGTTGCCGCAGATGGCGTTCCGAGAAGCTCCGTGAATTGGGGCCGATGCGCTCGATGCAGGTCGCCCTACTCCACAGTGACGCTCTTGGCCAGGTTACGGGGCTGATCCACGTCGCAGCCCCGCCGCAGTGCCATGTAGTAGGCGAAGATCTGCAAGGGGATGACCGTCAGCACCGGTTGGAGCAAGGGCAGGGTCGGCGGCGTCTCGATCACGTGGTTGGCCTTGCTGCGCAGCAGTTCGTCGCCCTCGGTGCCGACGGCGATCACATGGCCGTGGCGGGCGCGCACCTGCTCGATGTTGCTGATCATCTTCTCGTAAATCGCGTCCCGCGGCGCGATGCACACCACGGGCATCGCTTCGTCAATCAGCGCGATCGGGCCGTGCTTCATTTCGCCTGCCGGGTAGCCTTCGGCGTGGATGTAGCTGATCTCCTTCAATTTCAATGCGCCCTCCAGCGCGATAGGGTAGTTGACCTGCCGCCCGAGGAACAGGGCATCACTGGCCCGGTAGTAGTGTTCCGCCAGCTCCTCGCAGATCGGCAGCGATCGCTCGATGACCGTCGCGGCCTTGCCCGGAAGTTCCACCAGAGCCTGCAAATGCTTGCGGATCTGTGCGGCGTTGAGCGTGCCGCGAGCCTGCCCAAGCCGCAGAGCGAAGAGATAGGCCGCCACGAGCATCGAGGTGAAGGCCTTGGTCGAGGCCACTCCGATCTCCGGGCCGGCGTGCAGGTAGATCGGCCCACCGTCGGCAACGCGCGCCGCCTGGCTGCCTATGGCATTGACAATCGCCACGCTGGGCACGCCCTGAGCGCGCGCCTCTTCCATTGCCGCCAGGGTGTCCACGGTCTCGCCGCTCTGGGTGATGGCCAGCAACAGGGCATCGTCACCGAGCACGGGACTGCGGTAGCGGAACTCGCTGGCGTAGTCTACTTCCACGCGCACCCGCGCCAGGCTTTCAATCATAAACTTGGCCACCAGCCCGGCGTGCCAGGCCGTGCCGCAGGCAGTGGCATAAATCCGCTCCAGGCGGCGCAGAGCGGCGTCATCGAGGGTAAGATCCTCCAGATGCACCTGTCCGGCTTCCTGATCAATCCGCCCGCGCAGCACGTCCATCAGCGCCCGAGGTTGTTCGTGGATCTCCTTCTGCATGAAGTGCTTGTAATCGCCTTTGGCCGCCGAGACCGGGTCCCACGGCACCCTGACCGGGCGGCGCGTGATCGTCGCCCCGTCAAGGGTGGTGATGGTCGCGCCATGGCGGGTGATCACCGCCAGTTCACGATCTTCAAGGAAGATCATCTCGCGCGTGTAGTCGAGGATGGCTGGCGCATCCGAGGCGATGAAGCTCTCGCCGTCGGCTGCGCCGATGACCACGCCGCCTGCGTTGCCCAGTCGCGCGGCAATGAGCTGATCGGGTTCGTCAATGCAGAAGGCCACCACGGCATTACCGCCCCGCAGTTCGGCCATGGCCCGGCGCATTGCCGGCGCCAGCGCTTCTTCCTCACGGTAGTAGTGCCCGACCAGGTGGGCAATCACCTCGGTGTCGGTCTGCGAACGGAAGTGATAGCCCATTTCCAGCAGCCGGCCCTTCAGTTCCAGGTAGTTTTCGACGATGCCGTTCTGGATAACGACAATCCGCCCGCTGGCGTCGCAATGGGGATGGGCATTCTCCTCGGTGACGTTGCCGTGGGTGGCCCAGCGCGTATGGCCCAGGCCCACTTGCCCGGTAACCGGTTCCTGGCTCAGCCGCAGCGCCAGGTTGTGCAGCTTTCCCACGCTGCGCCGGAGCTGCAGCCCCCGGTCGGGGTCGAAAATCGCGATGCCTGCCGAGTCATAGCCTCGGTATTCCAGTCGTTGCAGTCCTCCAACTACCACCTCGGTCGCTTCACGCGGTCCAACGTAGCCGACAATGCCACACATGTCTGTGTTCCTCCTGATGATGACCAAGGTATGCCCGCCCCGCACCGGCAGGCTGGCGCTGCAACCAGACTGCGTCTCGTCAGGGCTTGCGGGGCCGCACCGGAATAAGGCTGGCGAGCGCACAGACGCATCTCCCGGCAGCGGGGGCGCGCAGACGGTTATCCCGCTTCGCCATGCCCAATCGCAGGGGGTTCTCACGAGCGCGCAGCCATGTCCGCCCTCGCATCGGGCAGAGTCCTGGTATGGCGCATCGGTGCAAGCCCGATCAGCGTCGGGCGCGATGCGTCCTGGGTCAGGGTTTCAATTCGTGGGGAAATGTGATCGGGGGGTCGCTGCGGCTGGCTTTGTCCTGCCCGTTGCCGGGAGGCGTTGTTCCATCCGCTCACAGGCGGCGCCGGCGCCTGGGAGGCATCCGCTGATCTCTCGATGTTCGGGCCACCGGCAGGCGCCAGGCGGATGACCCGCCTGACCTGACCGGAGGGTCGCAGGCTGCCTGCGACCCTGTCTGACCCTTAGCCTCGCCTCGCGGCGAGGAACCTCCACCTCGTCAACTCCGCCATTGAGCGGAGCCCGTGCGCTTGCGTACAGTATGCTGGTCCGGTCTTCCTCCTGGTTGCGTTCCCCGCGCAACCTGTATTAGCGCGCATTGTATGGCCAAGTATAGCATGGCTGCGGCCGTGTAATCTGACAGGATTGTGACAGGATTGTCAAATGTCGGGAACAAAAGAAACATCCTCCGCGCCACCCAGAGAAGGGCGTGCCAGGATCGCGCCGTCGGCATGACTCTGGCCGGTCATGAGGAGGACACGTAGTAGCGCAACCCGGAGGGTTGCGCTACAGCGCGGCTCGGCCGGCCGGCTACGCTTGCGGTTGCCACAGCGTCCCAAGCAAGACAAACGCCACGATCGTCACGACGACAATTGCGATGGCGGTTATGGCCGCGCTGCGGCGCCGGCCCGGAGGGGTGGGCGGGGCTCCGGCAATGGCGTAGTTGCCGAGCATAACGCTGATAATCGCAAAGGCTACCAGGGCCAGAAAGGGGATTTTGATAAAGGAAAGCGGCCCGGTCAGGATTGGCGTCAGATAATCAATGCTACAAGGGACGCTGCCCACACACGGCGAGGGAGGGATGACCCCCAGGACTTCCAGATAGTGCGCCAGGGATACGACTATGCCGGCGAGCGATAGCGGCAGGCCGTACCAGTGGATGCCGCGATCATCGCGCACGATCCCCACCAGCAGGATCGGGACCAGCGGGTACATCAGGATGCGCTGGTACCAGCACAGTTTGCACGGGATCCAGAACAACACTTCGCTGAAGAACAGGCTCCCGCAGGTTGCAATGATCGCTGCCAGCAGAGCGATGTAGCGTGTGGCGGCGGTGAGCCGTTCAAGGATGGTTGCTGTCTCGACCATTGGCTGCGCCTCGCCCGCCACGGGCCGTTTCACCGCCTGCGCCATGGGTTTCTCCTTCGCTGTCCGGGTTTGCCATCGTCTCGCTGCGCAGTCAGGTGTGTGTCTGCCCGGAGAAGGCGTAGAGGGCTGCGCCTGGACAGACCCTTTCACCCGCTGGAGGACGGAGGATGCCGTTTCTCCTTGATGGCGTTACAACCAGATGCATTGTACCACGCATGAACGGGCCAACCACGGTGCTGAGGTGAAACAGCCGATAGCCGATAGCTCGCGGCCTGTGTTTTCATTGCAGCGGTCTGCGCCATGCGAACGGGTGTCTCATAAGCTAATCGTCATTGACAATGGTAATACCTTGCCGCTATAGTTGCTACGGCGCACATTGCTTCCATTTTAGCATTGCACGGTTTTCGAGGGAGGTTCCGGTGTCGGTCGAGCATTCCTCTCCCCTCGGTTCGCCATACGGCCGCGTTGATCAGGAGCATAACCGGTACGCATCGGTTTCTGAAAAGGCCGATCAGATTTTCGATCAGGTTCGCTCAGGGGGCCTCTCTACCGCCCATCCGAAAACGCCGCGAAGGGGTGAAGGGAAGATCTGGTTGATTGTCGCCCTCGCGCTGCTCGTTGGCATCATCGCCGCCGGTGGAGCGCTGGTTGCCTTTGACCGGAGCTATGCGGGCAGAATCTATCCCAATGTCAGTGTTCGCGGCGTGCCCATTGGCGAGTTGACACCCCAACTGGCACGAGCCACCCTCGAACAGCAGTTCGCTCCTTTTCTGGCCCAACCGGTGATCCTGACCTACGGCGACCAGATGTGGGCGCCCACGCTGGCGGAGCTGGGGGTGCGCCTCGAGATTGATCGCGCCGTCGAACAGGCCTATCTGGCTGGCCGGGGCCATGATCCGCTCACCAATCTGGCCGAGATGTTCGCCGTCTACCGTAATGGTCTGGAGCTGCCGTTGCATCTGACTGTGGATCAGGCCACCATGCAGGCGTATCTCCTGAGCCTCGCGGAGCGGGTTGAACGCCCGGCGCTGGACGCGCGCATCGCCCTCAATGGCGCGCTGATTGCCGTCACGCCCGCTGCCAGCGGCCAGCAGGTGCTGGTTGATGAGACGCTGCGCGAACTGACCACCGCGCTCCAGAGTCTTGCTCCGCAGACCATTGCGCTGCGCACCCGGACGGTGGCGCCGCGCCTGAGCGATGCAGCCGTTCAGGCGGCCCGCGAGGAGATCGCCCGTTTGCTGGCCGGACCGCTCACCATCAGCGTTGAGGGCGCCCGGTCGCCGGTAGTCTGGTCGCTTGAGGATCTGGCGCGTCTGGTGCGCGTGGAACGGCAGGAGGGCCCCGGGGGCGCCACCCTGGCGGTGACGGTGGATCGCGCCCGGCTGCGCGCGAAACTGGAGGATCTGGCCGCGACCACCGCAATTCCTGGCCGGTTGCCTCGCGTTGACTGGAATGGGGGCAATCTGCGCATCTTTAAGGAAGGGGTTCCCGGCCGCCGACTGGACGTGGCGCGGGCCGAAGAACTGGTGCTCGCCGCCTTCGACGCCCCTGCCGATGCTCGTCAGGTGAGTCTGGCGTTAACCGAGGAGTCGTTGCCTGTCACGGCCGCCAATCTCGATCAACTCGGGATCACCGAATTGCTTGGCGTGGGCCGCAGCGACTTTAGCGGCTCGGCGGCCTATCGCGTTACTAACATCCAGGCAGGCATGCGTCTGCTCCATGGCGTTCTCATTCCGCCGGGAGCAGAGTTTTCGTTTAACGAGACGATCGGTCGCATTGACGCCTCCAACGGCTTTGTTGAAGGGTACGCCATCGTGCAGAATCGCACTCAGTTGGAGTGGGGCGGCGGCATTTGCCAGGACTCAACCACGATGTTCCGCGCCGCGTTCTGGGCCGGTTTGCCGATCACTGAACGCTGGGGCCATTCGTTCTACATCAGTTGGTATGATAAGTACGGCTTTGGCGACTATGGCAACGGGCCGGGTATGGACGCAACGATTTTCAGCGGGGCTCTCGACTTGAAATTTCTCAACGATACCGGCAACTGGCTGCTCATCCAGGCCCTGGCCGACCCGAGCCAGGCCCTGGCCGAGGTGCGCATTTATGGTACCAGCGATGGTCGCAAGGTGTCGTTGATTGGTCCGACTATCACCGAGCGCATCCCCGCGCCGACCCGGCCGCGCTACGTTGCCGACCCGCGGCGGCCTCGCGGCTCCATTCGGCAAACTGACCGGGCCCGTGGCGGGATGACCATCCAGTTCACGCGGGTGATCGAACGTGACGGTCAGATTATCGAGCGCCGTCTGTTTGAAACAAAGTTCAAGCCCTGGCCCAATATCTACGAGGTCAACCCGGCTGACCTTGGCCCGGACGGGCGGCCGATCCCGTATCAGCCAGCTCCTACCCCCGATCCGAATGCAGCGCCCACGACCGATCCCGCTGCTCCTCCGCCCGCCGATGGTCAGGCGCCTGGAGCGCCGGATAGTGGGCAACTCGTGCCGGTCCAGCCGCCACAGCCCGAGCCGTTGCCGCCACCCGTCGAGGGCGACCCTTCCGCAAACGGGTGAGATGATCGGTCTCTTCGACTCCGGGCTGGGGGGGCTGTCGGTGGCGCGGGCGGTGCGGGCGCTGTTGCCCCGCCACGACCTGCTCTACCTCGCGGATACTGCCTACTGCCCCTACGGCCCGCTTGCCCCGGAGGCAGTGCAGGCGCGGGCGCTGGCCTGCGCCACCTGGCTGGTCGCGCAGGGGGCCGGTGTGGTCGTCGTGGCCTGCAACACCGCCACTTCGGCTGCCATCGAGACGCTCCGCGCCAGGCTCCGCGTGCCGATTGTGGGCATGGAGCCGGGGCTGAAGCCCGCTGTTGCCGCTACCCGGACCGGTCGCGTGGCCGTGCTGGCCACCAGCGGCACCCTGGGTGGCGCGCGCTTTCAGCGTCTCCGCGAGCGCTTCGCCCGGGGAACCGAGGTGGTGACGGTGGCCTGTCCGGCAATGGTGCAACTGGTGGAGGATGGGGAACTCGATGGGCCACGGGCGCGCGCGGTGGTTGCGGCGTGTGTCGAACCGCTCAGCGCCCGCGGAGTGGACACGCTGGTGCTTGGCTGCACCCACTTTCCGCCGCTGCGCCCGCTCATCGCCGCGGCTGCGCCTGGAGCGACGATCATTGATACGGGGCCGGCGGTGGCCGCGCAGACGGCCCGCATGGCCGCGGTCGCTGGCATAGGCCCTGGAGGCGGAACCATGCGCTGCGCCACCACCGGCGATCCCGCCCTGGTGGCCCCGGCCCTCGCGCGGGTGTGGGGCGCCCCGCTGCCGCTTGAAGGTATACGAGACCTTTAGAGCGCCATGCTCGATCCACCTCGGAACTGAAGACCTCACAGGTCTTCATTGCTCTGTGAACTAAGTCTTTTGGTGCCTGCCCCTTCCCCAGCCCTCCCCCGGCGGGGGGGGGGAGTCCGGCGCCTCCCCCCAACGGGGGGAGGTTGGGAAGGGGGACGGAAATGCCGGGAAACTTCGTTCACAGACCAGATCAAGACCTGTTAAGGTCTCCTGATGTCGGATATCTACGCCGCGCGGGCGGCGCGGCGCTGCCCTGTGCCGCAACTGTCTACAAAGGCGGCAAAGAGCCTCTGCCAGCGCGGGTCGGCCCCGCTCTGCAGGGCCTCAGGATGGCACTGCACGCCGATGACGAAGCCCTCGCCCGTACCTTCCACCGCCTCGATGACCTCGTCAGGCGCCCAGGCCACTGCTCGCAGTCCGGGGGCCAGGTCCCGCACCGCCTGATGGTGCAACGAGTTCACCAGCAGCCGTTCGACACCCAGCAACTGGCGCAGCCGTGATCCTGGCGCCAGGCGCAACTCATGGGCCAGATGGGTCCAGTCCTCACGTTCGTAGGAGAGGTTGTGGGCCAGGGCGTTCTCGATTTCCGACGGGATATCCTGGTAGAGCGTTCCGCCAAGGGCCACGTTCAGCACCTGAATGCCCCGGCAGATCCCCAGGACCGGCTTGCCCTCGGCGACGGCCCAGCGCGCCATCGGCAGTTCGGCGCTGTCCCGCAGCGGGTCAACCGTGCCCAGGTTCGGGTGAGGCTCGGCGCCATAGTTGGCCGGGGCGATGTCGCCGCCACCGGCGAGTAACAGGCCATCAAGGCGGTCAAACAGCATACGCAGGGTAAGCTCGTCAGGCACGGGAGGGATGAGCAGCGGCGCGCCGCCCGCGTGCAGGATGGCGTCAACATACGTCCGGCGATGCCCGAATGACGGCGGGCACCACTCCTGATCGTAAAACGTGCCACACGAGATCCCGATCAATGGCTTCATCGCTTGTCCTTGTTCTCCAGCCAGCGCGGCCACGGTGCCTTTCCAGAGCGACAGGGTTCGCCTCTACGGCACATGCGGGGATTGCGGAGGGTGGGGAGCGTTTCAGAACCACCGTTCCTCCGCGCGATTCGCGGTAAGGTATGCTTTATACGAGAGGCCTGCACCTTGTCTGTATAATACCACGCCCGTGCGGAGCGACGGTCCGCCGGACGTTGGGTGTGACGAAGCGGCGGCAGTATGCTGCGGGCTAATGAAGATTAAGAATATACACTGGTATTCGCCCTGTAGCTGCGAAGCCCGCCTGCGCGGGCTATACCAGATTCATTTCTTAATGATCATAAGCCCTTGTTTAGGACGTGGAAGCCCCGCAGGGGCGTTTATGAGCTTAGCCAGGGCTTTAGCCCGCAGCGTTCGGAGATACCGGATTTAATGTTAAAAGATCATCAGGCTCCGGACGGGCCGGCGGGCCGCGGCGCGTGCAGAACGGTTCGTCACACTCCCGGACGTTGACGACGGGGCTGTTGCAAGGTCGGTTGGCTGGCAGCGCGATGACCCGTTTGCGGGGATGGTTGCTGCGGAGTCAGGTGGGTTTACCACGGATCAGTTGCGGGAAGCACGAAGGCGAAGGTGCTGCCGACGCCCAGGGTGCTGCGCACCCATAAGCGCCCCCCTAGCAGGTTGATCAGAGGGCGCACCAGTGACAGTCCCAGTCCGGTTCCGCCGGCTTCGATCTTCAGGGGATTCTCGGCGCGGTAGAAGCGATCGAAGATGCGCGGCAGATCCTCGGCACTGATGCCCACGCCCGTATCGCGAATGTTCACTTGCAGATAGCGCCGATCAGAAGCTATCTGATCGCGCACCTCATCAGGCAGATCGGCGATGACCGGCTCGCAGGCTTCGACCCAGATCTGGCCGCCGCGGGGCGTATATTTTACTGCGTTGATCAGCAGGTTGTAGACAATCTGATGCAGCCGGTGAGCATCGCTGCGCACCAGCGGCAAACCCGGCGGCAGGCTGATCGTCAACTGATGGCCCCGTTCGGCGATGAGATCCTTCAGTTCGGCAATCACCCCGCTCAGCACCTCCGCCATGTGGAGCGAGCGCCATTCCAGTTCAATGCTACCGGACTCGATCTTGGTGAGATCCAGCACATCGTTGATCAGGTTGATCATGCGCTCGGTGTTGTTGTAAATCGTGGTAACGAACTCCCGCTGCGTGGGGGTCAACGGGCCGAGGTTGCCCATGAGCAGCAATTGCGTGAAGCCCTTAATCGCCGTCATCGGTGTGCGCAACTCGTGCGACATGGTGCCGATAAACTCGGTCTTCATCCGGTCGGCTTCGGTTTCGCGGGTTATGTCACGGAGCACCAGCAGGGCGCCGAGCAGCTCGGTATCGTCAGTATTCTTAAGCACCGGGCCGAGTGTCAGGCTGACAACACGCATCCCGACGCGCATGGTGGAGGTGAAGATACGGGGTTGACCCTCGCTGGTGAGCGGATGGCGCAGCAGTTCGTTGAGCGGCAACTCGATAATGCGCGGGCCGAGGTAGCGTTCGAGCAGGTCGTGCAGGTTCCAGAGCAGCAGTTCCTCGAACTTGCGCTGCAGAATCGGCGCCGCGGCCGCGTTTACTGCTAGAATGCTTCCATACAGGTCGCACACGATGACGCCATCGTTGAGACTCTGCAGAATGGCATTGATTTTACTCGTCTCGGTGCGTTGCTGGCGCAACAGTTCGGAGCGCCGCTCGTACTCTGCGCTCAGCGTCTGGAACATGTTGGCGTTGTTCACGCCGGTGGCGATAGCCCCGGCGCAGGCGTTCAGCAGCCGCAGGTAGTCCTCGTTGAAAAAGCCGGTCTGGTGGTGCGCCAGGGTGATCACGCCGAGCACCTCGCCCTGAAAGATCAGCGGCACCGCCACCACTGCGCCGTGTGGCGGATATGCCAATCCTCCCGGAACGGCAAGCCAGCGTTCATCGCTGGAGACGTCGCTGATGAGCAGACCGCTCCGGGTTTGAACGACCTGGCCGGCAATGCCGCTATCAAGAGGCAGGCGCACATACCGATCAACCTCATCTCCCATCCCAAAGACCGCGCGCGTTACCAGCACGTCACCCTCAGGCTGCTCGATCAGGAGAATAGCCCCCTGCTCGGCCCTGGTCACATCGGCGAGCAGCTTGAGTGAGGTGTTTAACAGGGTGTCCAGGTCCAGGGTGCTGCTAACCTCGGTGGATATCTGGTAGATCGTGGCGAGGCGATCCTTTTCTTCCTGGAGCTGGCGGGTGCGTTCGGCTACGCGGCGTTCGAGGTCTGCGTTCAGGGTGCGGATTTCGGCGTAGAGCCGGGCGTTTTGCAGCGCAATGGCGGCCTGACCGACCACGCCCTGCGCCAGATCTTGCTGGAGGCGCAGTTGATTGAGCGGATCGGGATCCTGCAGCACCGTTACGGCCACGACGTGTTGCCCCACCACCATTGGCAGGGCGAGCGCCCCGCAGCCAGGTTGCAGCCACGCCTCCTGCCTGGCGGGGTCAGGCAATGGGTCGAACTGGATCGTGCCGCTCCGAAAGGCCCGCGCTACCAGGTCGGTAGGATGATCCGCCCGCAGGCGCATTTCGGGGACGCGAGCTTGAGCGACCCCGATGGCCTGGCGGACTGCCAGGATCGGGCCGTCGGGGCAGGATGCGGCATCTGGTTGCCAGATGGCGATGTGGGCCACGCCGGTAAGCTGGTGGATGTTATTAACCACCAGGTGAAGGATGGCGTCCTCTTCCAGCACCGAGGAGAGTTGGCGAGAGATAATATTGAGCGATTGGAGTTGCAAGGCCCGCTTATCGGCGGCAGCAGAAGCCACTTCCAGGCTCTCGGCGATGAACTCGCGATCTTCGATGATCCGGCGCGTGTGCTCTTCCCAGGTTTCTACCAGTTCAAAGACCGCCTGCTCGAACAGGTCGCTGACCGCGCTGGCAAGGGCCAGGGCGGCAGCCGCATCGCTTACGCTGGCGTCGATCAGGGCTATGGTGCTCTGCCGGAGGGCGCGGGCCAGAGCGATGCTCGCGGCCACTCCTCCGTGGCTCTGGGTGGCAGCCGGCAGGCGCAACTGCTCGATCAGGGCGGCGCTATCACCGTGAGCCGCGGCGATCAGCGCCGTAAGGAGATCTGCCGGCGCGACCGCCGCCGGCGCGAGCGCGGCGATAGTGGGCGTGCTGGCGACGCCATTGCCCGTTCCGAAACCACGCGCGGCCCAGTTGTCGAGCAAATGGAGACGATGGGCCTGGAGCCAGGCCGCAAGGTCGTTGTACATCGTTATCTATCCGTTGATGCGCACCACCACCACGCTGGCATCATCGTGGTCCTTCGCGTAGCGACGCACAATACTCTCGGCCAGGCTCTGGGGGTCCTCGGCGCTTTCGGGGGCAGTTGACTGGATAAAATCGCTCGATATTCCATCGGTGTATAGCACGAACGTGTCACCCGGATGGTAACTATAGGCGAGCTTGAGCAAACTTGGCAGCCGGTAGCCGACGATGCCATTTTTTGAAATGGGTTTGATCGGAACCGCGCTGTACACCTGCACGCCGATGTTTCCAACCCCTACAAAGCTGACGCTCCGCTGCTGCAAGTTGTAGCTCAACACCGCCATAACGACGCCCCGGGTGCCTCGCAGCGCCAGGTGGGCGCGCTGGATCAACTCAGCCGGATCCTGGGCCGGGGCGCTGCGGATCACCGCGGCGGCGCTCCGGGCCGCGAATGCCGCCCCTTCGCCGCCGCCAAGCCCGTCAATCAGTGAAACCGCCAGCCCGTGGGGGCTAAACGGTTCAATGACATACGCATCCCCGCTGATCTCCTGGCCTTGTTTTGGCCGGTTGCTTGCCCCCCACTCAACATCCATAAATGCTGCTCCGCCGTGGCCGGATGACCCATTTGACGGCCCGGATCCACGTGCCTACCCCCACCGTCGACTCAATCGCGAACGCATCCATCAGCCGGCGCACCCCCGGCAAACCGGCGCCCAGGCCGTGAGCGGTACTGTAGCCATCCTGCAACGCCAGTTCCACATCGGCGATGCCCGGGCCATTGTCGCGCGATTCGATTACCAGTCCAGGGCCATAGCTTGGATCGTTCACCTGGCTGAAGGTAAGCCTTCCGCCGCCTGCGTGGACGATCAGATTGCGCGCCAGTTCCGTGGTGGCGATCTCAATGCGCGCCCGGTCAGCCGGGGAGAATCCCATGGCGGTCGCCAGATCACGCACACGGCTCAAGGCGACGTATACATCACCGGTTTGCTGGATCGGGCAAATGATGGACATCGCTGGGTTTACCCGTGCAGAATGCCAATCGCGCCGGTGGGCGGCTGCTGGCCAGGTGGCGCTTGCCTGCGCATTATAGCACCCGGAGCGTACCATAGCTTACTCCACCTGCGGTGGGCGCGGGCGCCTCTGTTACGACCCGATTGCCTGGTTCGCTCACCTGGAGCGCGGCATGCGGTAGGTGTCGGTATCGAGACTGATGGTGACGGGGCCTTCATTGACCAGGGCGACGCGCATCATTGCGCCGAAGACCCCGGTTTCCACCGTGACGCCCAGGGCGCGCAGGGCGGCGCAGTAGGCGTTGACCAGCGGTTCGGCTTCGTCAGGAGGGGCCGCGCCGGTGAAGCTGGGGCGCCGGCCCTTGCGCGTATCGGCGTACAGGGTAAACTGCGAGATGACCAGGGCGCTGCCGCCGGTGTCGAGCAAAGAGCGGTTGAACTTCCCCGCCTCGTCAGCGAAGATCCGCAGATAAGCGGTCTTCTCTGCCAGAAGCTGCGCCTCGGCCTCGGTATCGCCCTGGCCGACGCCAAGCAGCACCAGCACCCCCGGGCCGATGCGCCCCACAATCTGGCCTTCGACTTCGACCGAGGCTGTGCTGACCCGCTGGATGATCGCTCGCATGATGCACGCGGCTGCGGCGAACCCGTTCCGGGGATCGGTGCGTGGTTGCCGGTATCCGGACGCGCCAGCCCGGAGGACGCCAACGACTAACATCGGCAATCGTGAGCACTGACCGGAGTGCTTGATCTGCAGAGGACCCTGCGCCATGTGGCGCGCTGCGCTCGCGTCGCCATCATTGCGGGTCAATCGTTTCGAGAAACGCTATAAAAACCAAATTCCAAATCGCGCTACCCGCTCCTGGCGGGCGCCGGGGTCGCCTCTGGCGCGATGGTGGCGAAAACGAGCCGCCCGGTCTGTGTCTGGTGCAGGCGCGTCACGATTACTTCGGCGGTCTGCCCGATCAGGTGGCGCGCATCTTCGACGATGACCGGCGTGCCGTCTTCGAGATAGCCAACGCCCTGCTGGCGCGCGTTGCCCTCGTTGCGGATCAGCACGTGCAGGCGCTGGTCCTGGAGCACCGGCGGGCGCACGGCCTCGCTAAGCTGGTTGAGGCTGAGCACCCGCACCCCCTGCAGGCCGGCGATGCGGTTGAGGTTGAAGTCGTTGCTGATGATCGGGCAGGAGTACTGGCGGGCCAGGGCGATCAGCTTGTCATCGACCTTGCTGGCCCCTGCGACCTCGACGTTGAGCACCTCCACCGGCAGGGGCGACTGGCGCTGCATTTCGTTGAGCAGGTCGAGGCCGCGCCGTCCCTTGCTGCGGCGCAGGTCGTCGCTGGAATCGGCGAGTTGCTGCAATTCAGCCAGCACGAAGCTCGGCACCAGGAGTGTGCCTTCAAGAAAGCCGGTGCGGGCGACGGCAGCGATGCGCCCGTCAATGATGGCGCTGGTGTCGAGTAACAGACGCCGCTCGGCGGGGCGGGGCTGCGCCATGGCGGCCGGGCGCAGCGAACGCAGCAGATCGCTCAGATCACGCTTGCGCATAGCGAAGATCGTTCCGCCGACATAGGCGCAGACCAGGGCGCAGGCCAGGGGCAGGTACTGCCCGAAGGGGCGCGGCAACGAGGCCAGGGGGACGGCAAGCAGCACAGCGAAGACCAGGCCGATCAGCACTCCCGCGCCAATGATCAGCAGATCGGGCAGGGGCACGTGGCGCGAGCGCCGCAGCAACTCCTCCACCGGCTCGATAGTCAGGCGCGGTGTGACGAGCAGCCCCAGACCGGCGCCGGCGAGCATCAACAACTGGGTCGCAAACACCTGCATCTCATCCGGCTGCGGGTTGGATAGCGACCGGCCCACTGACCAGCCGATGTATGCCAGGCTGAGCATCCCCACGATGCGAACGATGAAGTTGAGACTGACCTTACGCCCCGGCCCGCCGGATGGGAGCGTTCGGGACGGTATTGCCCCTCCGGGGGAGTCCTTTTTCATACCGGTGTTGGAAAATGCGCCGCTAAGTACTCTGTGAACGAAGTTTTTCGGTAACTCCGCCCCCTCCTCAGC
>JANWYD010000021.1:20007-95920 GCA_025057155.1 Chloroflexaceae bacterium | reverse complement strand
GCCATCGAGGAGGGCCTGCGCTTCGCCATCCGCGAGGGCGGGCGCACCGTCGGCGCGGGCGTCGTCACCAAGATTATCGAGTAGTCGGGCGTTTCCGGCGGGGTGGGGTCCCGCGCCTCGCCCCGCCGCCTTGTGATAGAGGAAACCTATGGCCAAGCAAAAGGTGCGTATTCGCCTCAAGGCATACGACCACAAGATCCTGGACCAGTCCGCGCGCCAGATCGTCGAGGCGGCCGAGCGCACCGGGGCGCTGGTAGCCGGCCCGGTGCCCTTGCCCACCAAAATCGAGAAGTTCAGCGTTATTCGCTCGGGCTTCATCGATAAGGACTCGCAGGAACAGTTTGAGATAAGGACCCACAAACGATTGATTGACGTCCTCGATCCAAGCCAGCAAACCATCAATGCGCTCATGAAGCTTAACCTGCCCGCTGGCGTGGATATCGAGATCAAACTGTAACGGCTTCATGCCTCGATGCGAGTGAGAGATGCCAACCTCTCTCCTCACAAGCTCGCGGACCGAGGTTCAAGCGTGTAATGAAGCCAGAAAAGCAGGCAGCCGCTGCGCAGGGACGCATGCTGCGGAGGTGGGAAGAAATGGTTCATGGAATGTTGGGTCGGAAAATCGGCATGATGCAGGTGTTCACTCCCAATGGCGAGGTCATCCCGGTGACCGTCATCAGTGCCGGGCCATGCGTGGTTACCCAGGTGCGCACGCTCGAACGCGATGGCTATGAAGCGGTTCAACTGGGCTATGAAGAGGTGCCGGCGCGCAAGTTGACCCGGCCCCAGCAGGGCCATCTGAGGGGCGCCGGCGTGCTGCTGCGCGTTTTGCGCGAGTTTGGCGCTGATAATCCCCAAGAACACGCCGTCGGCGAGGTTATCAACGTTGACCTGTTCCAGGCCGGGCAGAAAGTTGACATCTCGGGCACCTCCAAGGGCCGCGGGTTCGCCGGCGTAGTGAAGCGCCACGGGTTCCGGGGCGGCCCCAAGACCCACGGCCAGAGCGACCGGCATCGCGCCCCTGGCTCGATCGGCGCAGGCACCACCCCCGGTCGCGTCTGGAAGGGCCAGAAGATGGCCGGGCGCATGGGCGGCAAACGGGTGACCGTGCAGAACCTTGAGGTCGTTGAGGTGATCCCCGAGCGCAATCTGCTGCTGGTCAAGGGAAGCGTGCCGGGTGCGCGCAACGGGTTGCTCCACATCCGCCGCGCCGTGAAGAGCAGTACGAGGTGACCCTGATGCAAACGACGCTGTATAACCAGGCCGGCGAGCGCGTGGGCACAATTGAACTGAGTGATTACGTCTTTGGCATCACTCCCAACGTGCCGGTGATGCACCAGTACGTGGTGATGCAGCAAGCCAATGCGCGCCTGGGCACCCATAACACCCGCGGTCGCGGCGAAGTTAGCGGCTCGACCCGCAAGCTCTATCGCCAGAAGGGAACCGGACGCGCCCGCCAGGGCTCCATCCGCGCCCCGCATCGCAAGGGCGGCGGCATTGCCCACGGCCCGCATCCGCGTTCATACCGCCAGCAGATGCCGCGCAAGATGCGCCGGCTGGCCGTGCGCTCGGCGCTCTCCGCCAAGTACGCCGCCGAGCAGATCCGCTTCATTGACACGCTGCGCTTTGAGCGACCGCGCACTAAAGACGCCCTGGCGTTCCTCCAGGCCCACGGCCTGAGCGGCAAGACGCTGATCGTCATTGATAGCAAAAGCCCGGAGAACCTGACCGTCCAGCGCTCCACGAACAACTTGCCTGAGGTTAAAACCATCCTGGCGAGCTACCTGAACGTGCGCGATCTGCTGTACTACGACAACATTGTGATGCCCCGGGCCGCTGTGGCGGTCGTCGAGGGCATCCTGGGCGCCGGCGCGGCGGCGAGTGACAAGGAGGAGGAGCATGCCAACGCCCCATGAGATTATCATTCGCCCGCTGATCACCGAGAAGAATACCGCGTTGATGGTTGAAAACAAGTATTCCTTCGAGGTGCTGCGCACGGCGAGCAAGCCGGAGATTAAACGCGCCGTCGAGACCATCTTCGACGTTACCGTAACGAAGGTGCACACGATGAACGTGCGCGGCAAGCTGAAGCGCCGCGGGCGTGAGAAGGGCTACACCCGCGACTGGAAAAAGGCCATTGTTACCCTCGCGCCCGGCGACCGCATTGAGGTGTTCGAGGGCTAGGTCAGATGCCGTGACCGTCTCCCCCGCCGCGCTGCTGGTGAGACGTTCGGCGATTAGCGTCGCTGCGGCGCCCCGGTTTCTGTGACCGCCAGAGCCGCGCGACTGAGCGGGCGTCGGAAGGGATCGGCGCCCCCACCCGCCAGGGAGAAGAGCAATGGGTGTACGAAAATACAAGCCAACCTCGGCGGGCCGGCGCAATATGTCGGTCTCGACGTTTGAGGAGTTGACCAAAGGCAAACGCCCGGAACCGGGCTTGATTGAGCCGTTGCGCAAGCGCGCCGGGCGAAACAACCAGGGCCGCATCACCACCCGGCACCGCGGCGGCGGCCATAAGCGCTTTTATCGCATTATTGACTTTAAGCGCAACAAGCACGGCATCCCGGCGCGCGTCCAGGCGATCGAATACGATCCTAACCGCTCGGCGCGCATTGCCCTGCTGGCCTATGCCGATGGCGAGAAGCGCTATATTATCGCTCCGCTGGGCCTCAACGTCGGCGATGTGCTGATGAGCGGCCCCGATGCCGATATTCGCGTGGGCAACGCTCTGCCCCTGAGCGCCATTCCGCTCGGTACGCAGGTGCACAATGTAGAACTGGAGATCGGCCGCGGCGGGGTGCTGGTGCGCAGCGCCGGAACGGCAGCGCAAGTTATGGCCAAGGAAGGCGATTATGCTACGCTGCGCATGCCCTCCGGCGAGATCCGCATGGTCCATCTTCGCTGCATGGCCACCGTTGGCCAGGTTGGGAACGTTGATCATCAGAACATTCGCATCGGCAAGGCCGGACGCGCTCGCTGGCTTGGACGGCGCCCGCGCGTCCGCGGCTCGGCGATGAACCCCCGCGACCATCCCCACGGAGGTGGCGAGGGGCGCGCGCCGATCGGCATGAGCACGCCGAAGACCAAGTGGGGCAAACCGGCCCGCGGAGTTAAGACGCGCAATAATAAGCGTTCCGATCGCTTTATTGTGCGCCGGCGCAAGCCCTAGCGCCGGACAGGCTCCGCGGGGCCGGCTCCCAGCCGGAGCGTAAACCCTGAGGGTTGCGCCCAGGACTTTGAAAAAATGGTCTCTACCTATTATATAAGGAGGCTGTGCCAGTATGTCCCGTTCGTCGAAGAAGGGGCCGTATGTAGATATCAAGCTGCTCGAGCGGATCGAGGCCATGAACCGCACCAACGAGAAACGGGTGTTGCGGACCTGGTCGCGCGACTCGACCATCTTCCCGCAGATGATCGGCCATACCATTGCGGTGCATGATGGCCGGCGGCACGTGCCCGTCTACATCACCGAGAACATGGTCGGTCACAAGCTCGGCGAGTTCGCCCCGACCCGCCTCTTCCGCGGCCACGGCGGCAAGAAGGCTGATAAGCGCGGCAAAATGAAGTGACCTTTGTGGTATAATAACCAGGTTTGTCGCGCGTTGATGAGGCGTCAACGATGGAAGTCAAAGCAGTTACTCGCTACGTGCGCATCTCGCCATTAAAGGTTCGCCTGGTGATGGATGTGGTGCGAGGGATGCCGGTGGATAAGGCGCTGGCAACCCTGGAATATATGCCGCAGAAGGCGGCCCGCGAGGTGGCTCGCACGATCAAGTCAGCCGCGGCAAACGCGGAACATAATTTCGATATGGACCGGAGCTCCCTGTTCATCAAGTATATCTACGCTGACCAGGGGCCCGTGCTCAAGCGGTTTATGCCGCGGGCTCGCGGCATGGCAAATCAGATCCGCAAGCCGACGACTCACATTACGGTGATCGTTGACGAGCAGGCGGACTAGCAACTGCCAGGAGGAGACGCTCTTGGGACGCAAAGTTCATCCGATTGGCTTCCGCCTCGGCTATATCAAGACCTGGCAGTCGACATGGTTCGCTGAGGGGAAGACGTACACCCAGCAACTCCACGAGGATCTTGAGCTGCGCAAGCTGATTGCCAAGGAGCTGGCCAACGCCGGCGTCTCGCGCATCGAGATCGAACGCTCAGCGAACAAGATCGAAGTGACGGTTTACACCGCCAAGCCGGGGATTGTGATCGGCAAGCGCGGCACCAATGTCGATCAACTGAAGAGCACATTGGAAAAACGCACCGGGAAAAAGATCAAACTCAACATTCAGGAGATCCACCAGCCGGAACTGGACGCGCAACTGGTTGCCGAAAGCATTGCCGAGCAGATTAACAAGCGTGTCAGCTACAAACGGGCGATGAAGCAGGCGGTGCAGCGCGCGATGCGCCTCGGCGCCCAGGGCGTGCGCATCCGCTGCTCGGGGCGCCTGGGCGGGGCTGAGATGGCCCGCGTGCAAAATGAGAGCGAGGGGCGCGTGCCGCGCCATACGCTCCGCGCTGATATTGACTACGCAAACGTGCATGCCCATACCACCTATGGTCGTATCGGCGTGAAGGTCTGGATCTACAAGGGCGACGTGTTCCCGGATCAACTCGGCAAAGCTCAGGTAGAGCAGCAGGTAAGCGCGGCGGCCCCTGAACGCGTTGAGCGCCTTGAACGCCCCGAACGCGCCGAACGTGGCGAACGCCGCTCGAGGAGGGGTGACAATGCTTCTGCCTAAACGCACCAAGTACCGCAAGCAACAGAAAGGGCGGAGCGAGGGTCTCTCCTATCGCGGCAACAGCGTGGTCTTCGGGGAGTATGGTCTGATGGCCCTTGAACCGGTGTGGATCACCAGCCGGCAGATCGAGTCGGCCCGCCGCACCATCACCGGTTATGTGAAGCGCGGCGGAAAGGTCTGGATCAGGATCTTTCCCGATAAGCCCGTGACGCAAAAGCCCGCCGAAACCCGTATGGGCGGCGGCAAAGGGAGCGTGGATCACTGGGTGGCCGTGGTGAAGCCTGGCCGCGTGATGTTTGAACTGGCCGGCGTGCGCGAAGAGATCGCCCTCGAGGCGCTGCGCCGCGCCGCTCAAAAACTGCCGATCAAATGCAAAATCGTCACGCGCGATGATGTGGAGCCGGAGGTGAGCAGTGGCCAAAGCGAGTGAGTTGCGCAGCCTGGATGACGCTAAACTGCGTGAGCAGCTTAAACTGCACTACGAAGAACTGTTTAACCTGCGCTTCCAGAAAGCCACTTCGAGCCTGACCAACACGGCTCGCCCCCGCCAGGTGCGGAAGGAGATCGCGCGGATCAAGACCATCCTGCGCGAGCGGGAACTGGAGCGGGAGATGAACCATGAGCGAGGTTGAACGGCCTGCCACTGTGCGCCGCACTCAGAAGGTCGGGCGCGTGGTGAGCGATAAGATGAATAAAACCGTGGTGGTGGCGGTGGACTATCTCAAACCCCATCCGCTCTACCGCAAGATCATTCGGAAAACCAGCAAGTTTCACGCCCACGACGAGGAGAATGCCTGCAAAGTGGGCGATATTGTGCGCATTGAGGAAACTCGTCCCCTGAGCCGCACCAAGCGCTGGCGGGTAGTGGAGATCCTCCAGCGCGCTGAGGAGTAACGGCAATGATCCAGGTGCAGACCCGTCTGAAGGTTGCCGATAATACCGGCGCCAAAGAGATCATGTGCATCCGGGTGCTCGGCGGATCGGTGGTGAAGTATGGCCGGGTCGGCGATGTGATCGTCGCGACGGTCAAGCAGGCCACTCCAGGCGGCGCGGTCAAGAAGGGCGAAGTGGTGCGCGCGGTGATTATTCGCACGGCCAAAGAGTATGGCCGGCCCGACGGCTCCCACATTCGCTTCGACGATAACGCCGCCGTGATTATTGGAAAAGAGAACAACCCGCGCGGCACGCGCATCTTCGGGCCGGTGGCCCGTGAACTGCGCGAGAAGCAGTTCATGCGCATCGTCTCCCTGGCGCCGGAAGTGCTCTGAATCAGGAAACACAGGTGCCGCTATGCACGTAAAGACTGGTGATGAGGTGCTGGTCATCGCCGGGAAGGATAAGGGCCGCAAGGGCAAGATCAAGCGCGCCCTCCCGCGCGAGGAGCGCGTGGTGGTCGAAGGCCTCAATATCGTCAAGCGCCATATGAAGGCCCGCGGCCCCGGCAAACCCGGCGGGATCATCGAGATGGAAGCGCCGATCCATGTGTCAAACGTGATGCTCATCTGCCCTAGTTGCGGGCGGGCGTCGCGGACGGGCCATCGCTTCCTGGAGGAGACCGATCACAAGGGCCGGCCGCGGAAGGTGCGCTTCTGCAAGGCCTGCGACGCGATCGTGGATAAGTAGGTGGCGCCGAGCCGCGGAGCGCGCGTTTCCGTCCGGCAGACAGGAAACGTTCTGTTCCCCGGCAGGCCAGGTTACGGGAAACCGGGCTGCGCCGCGCTGCACGGGCAGCCACTGGAGATCAAGCATTATGGTTCGATTGCGTGAGAAATACTTGCGGGAGATTGTGCCTGCCCTGAAGGAAGAGTTCAAGTTCTCGTCAGTGATGCAGGTGCCCCGGCTCACCAAAATCGTGGTCAATGTCGGCGTCGGCGAGGCGGTGCAGAACGCCAAGGCGCTCGATGCCGCGGTGAACGATCTGGCGACCATTACCGGGCAGAAGCCGGTGGTCACCCGCGCCCGCAAGTCGGTCGCCTCGTTCAAGCTCCGTGAAGGCATGGCCATCGGAGCAATGGTGACGCTCCGCGGCGACCGCATGTACGACTTTTTTGACCGGCTCGTCAATCTGGCCCTGCCGCGTATCCGCGACTTTCGCGGCGTCAGCCGCCGGTCGTTTGATGGACGGGGCAATTTCAGTCTGGGGCTGCGCGAGCAGATCGTCTTCCCGGACATTGACTACGATAAGATCGATAAGCTGCGCGGCCTCGAGGTGGTGATCGTTACCAGCGCCACCAACGATGAGCACGCCTATGCTTTGCTTAAGCGCCTTGGCATGCCATTTCGCGATTAGTCTGGGCCAGGAGCGTATGCTGACCAGCCCAACACTTTAGGAGGAACCACCCTTGGCGAAGACATCCTGGATCGTCAAAGCGCAACGCCCGCAAAAGTTCAAGGTTCGAGAGTACAACCGCTGTAAAATCTGCGGTCGCTCGCGGGCGTATATGCGGAAATTCGGCATGTGCCGCATCTGCTTTCGAGAACACGCCCTGAGAGGGCTTATTCCGGGTGTGGTCAAATCGAGCTGGTAATTGTGGGTGACGATAGTCATAGCAGATGCGGGGTGAATCGGTTGTTTGACGCCCCGGCGCAAGCTCCGAACAGCCGTGTGCGGTGCGGTGCGAGGGTCTGCGCCAGCCATCAGCCGGCGCCCGACGTGTGAGGAGGCTCCCGTGAGCGTGAACGATCCAATTGGCGATATGCTGACGCGCATCCGCAATGCCTGCATGGCGCGTCAAAGCGTTGTCAATATCCCTTCGTCGAAGATGAAGCTGGCGATTGCCGATATTCTCAAGCGCGAAGGGTTCATTAAAGACTATACCGTGATTGAAGGGAAGCCTTACAATACCCTTTCCATCACGCTCAAGTATATGCCTGACCGCCGGCCGGCAATCACCGGGCTGCGCCGCGTGAGCAAGCCCGGCCTGCGCATCTACACCAAACGCGAGGATATTCCGCGGGTACGCGGGGGCCTCGGTCTGAGCATTCTCTCGACTCCCAAAGGAGTGCTGGCCGGCCACGATGCCTGGCGTGAGCGCGTGGGCGGCGAAGTGCTCTGCTACGTCTGGTAGGGGAGGAGGCTGGTATGTCACGGATTGGAAAAAAGCCGATTGCCGTGCCGAAAGGCGTGCAGGTGACAATTGACGACGGGAACCGCGTGACAGTCAAAGGGCCGAAGGGCTCCCTGACCCAGCAGTTCCATCCAGACATGATCATCACCCAGCAGAATGGCACGCTGACGGTCAACCGGCCGTCAGATACAAAGCAGCACAAAGCGCTCCACGGCCTGACCCGCACGTTGATCCACAACATGATCGTCGGCGTGACTGATGGATGGACGCGGGCTCTGGAGATCAACGGCGTCGGCTATCGCGCGGCCCTGGAGGGCCAGACGCTGGTGCTGAACCTGGGCTTTTCGCACCAGGTGCGGATTGACCCTCCGCCCAACGTGCAGTATGTGGTTGGCGATCGTAAGAGCGCCAACGAACCGTTGAGCCTGCTCGTGCGCGGCATTGACAAGCAAGTGGTCGGCGAGGAAGCGGCTCGTCTCCGCAGCCTCCGCCCGCCGGAGCCCTACAAGGGCAAGGGCATCAAGTACGCCGAGGAGAAGATCCGCCGTAAGGCTGGAAAGGCCGGCAAGACCAAGTAAGGGGCTTGCGGTTCCCGCCCTCTCATAGGCATGGAACCGCGCGCTCCCCATGCGTTCCTCTGCTCGTCGATGGGGGATGCTGTCTCCATCGCTAGTGCAAAGGTATAACACTATGGGAAGGCGAACGCCGCGCGAACTGCGCATCCGACGACATCGGCGCCTGCGCAAGCGTGTGAGCGGCACCTATGAACGCCCGCGCCTGTGCGTCTTCCGCAGTAATGCGCACATTTACGCCCAGGTTATCAACGATGTCGAGGGCCGCACCCTGGTGGCCGCCTCGACGATCGAGAAGGGCTGGAGCGGCGGCGAGGGCAAAACCAAGACCGAAGAAGCGGCCCTGGTCGGGCGCCTGATCGCCGAACGGGCCCTGGCGGCCGGGGTGACGAAAGTGGTGTTTGACCGGGGCGGCTATAAGTACCACGGGCGCGTCAAGGCGCTTGCCGAGGCGGCGCGCGAAGCTGGCCTGAGTTTTTAGTCGCTGCCGTTGTGGGAGGAAGCGTGAACCGAGAACGGATCAACCCCGACGGGCTCGACCTCGAAGAGCGCGTCGTTCAGATTAATCGCGTGTCCAAAGTGGTGAAGGGCGGCCGGCGCTTCAGCTTCAGCACCGTGGTCGTCGTCGGCGATGGCAAGGGCCACGTGGGCGTGGGCATGGGCAAGGCCGCCGAAGTGCCCGAGGCCATCCGCAAGGGCGCCGAAGCCGCCAAGAAGAACCTGATCCGCGTGCCGCTGGTGGGCGGAACGGTGCCCCACGAGGTGCTGGCCAAGTTTTCCGCGACCAAGGTCATGATCCGGCCCGCCGCGCCAGGCACTGGCGTGATCGCCGGTCGCGGCGTTCGCCCGGTGGTGGAAGCCGCAGGGATCAAGGATGTGCTCTCCAAGGTCTACGGCAGCAACAATCCGGTCAATGTAGTGAAAGCGGCCTTTAAGGCCCTCAGCGAAATGACCTCGTTGAGCGAGATGGCCCGCCGCCGCGATATGACGCCGCGTGAACTGGCCGCGCGGCGCAGCCGGCGCGAGCCGGCCAGCGAGGAGGCCGCAGCATGAGCAAACTTCGTATTACGTATCGCAAGAGTGCAATTGGCTACGCGCAGGACCAGAAGGATACCATCCGCTCCCTGGGGCTGCGCAAACTGGGCCAGTCGGTGATCAAGCCCGATAATCCTTCCATCCGGGGCATGCTGTTCAAGGTGCGGCACCTGGTGGAGGTCGAAGAACTGCCCGATGAGGTGGCGGCATGAAACTGCATGACTTGAAGCCGGCCGAGGGCGCAAACCGTAAGTCCAAGCGAGTGGGCCGCGGCCATGGCTCCGGCAAAGGTAAAACCGCCGGCAGAGGCATGATGGGCCAGAAGGCGCGCAGCGGCCCCGGTCCGTACCGCACCTTCGAGGGCGGGCAGAACCGCCTGGTTAAGCGCATGCCGTTCAAACGGGGCTTCACCAATATCTTTCGCGTGGAGTATGAGACCGTGAACGTCGGGCGACTCGCCGCCTGGCCTGCCGATGTAGCGGTAACGCCCGAGACGTTGCTGAAGGCGCGAGTTGTGCGGCGCAAGACCCGCCCGGTCAAGATCCTCGGCGATGGCGAACTGAACCGCCCCTTGACGGTGCACGCCCACAAGTTCAGCGCCAGCGCGCGCCAGAAGATCGAAGCCGCTGGCGGAACGGTGGTGGAATTGCCGCTGGTTATCGAACGCCATTCCCGTTCCCGCGGGCCTAACCCCTCTATGCGCAACGCCGCGGCCAGGAAGGCCCAGGCTGAGACGCGCTGACTCCCGGGAGGCTCGCGGCAGGCCAGGATGCTCCTGGCGCTACACCTATCCGCCAACAGCGCATCGCGCACCCCGAAGGATGCGCGGTGAGCGAGGAAGACGCTACGATGCTCCAGGCACTCATTCGCGCCATCCAGTTGCCCGATCTGCGCCGGCGCATCCTCTTTACGCTGGGGATGCTGCTGATTTTTCGCCTGATCGCGCATATTCCGGTGCCGAATATCAATCCGGCGTCACTGGCCCAGCTCCAGGAGGCTCTGGCCACCAACCAGTTGGCCCAGTTGCTCAACCTCTTCGCTGGCGGCGCGCTGCAGAACTTCTCGGTGGCGGCGATGGGGGTGTACCCCTACATCACCGCTTCGATTATTATGCAGTTGCTCCAGCCCCTCATCCCCGCGCTCCAGGAGCTGCAGCGCGAAGGCGAGCAGGGGCGGATCAAGCTCAACCGCTATCAGATGTGGCTGACCATTCCCCTGGCGTACCTCCAGGCCTACGGCCAGACCCTGACGATTGAGCGTAGCTTTGGCGCCGGTCAGTCGCTCTTCCGCACCCCGTTCGATATCGTTAACAACTTCCTGCCGACCTTTACCATTCTGACCAGCATGGTCGCCGGCACCATGCTACTGGTGTGGCTGGGCGAACTGATCAACGAGCGCGGCATTGGCCAGGGCATCTCGGTGATCATCTTTGGCGGCATCGTCTCGCGCCTGCCGGCCGTGATCGTCCAGGGCGTGCAGATCAGCCAGACCGGGGATGTAGGCACGTTTATCGGCCTGGCCCTGTTCGTGGCGATCGCCCTGTTGACCATCGTCGGGATCGTCCTCATCCAGGAGGGCCAGCGACGCATTCCGGTGCAGTACGCCAAGCGGGTGCGCGGCAACAAGGTCTACGGCGGGCAGAGCAGCTATATTCCGCTCAAGGTGAATATGGCGGGAATGATCCCGCTCATCTTCGCCCAGAGCATCATTATCTTCCCCGGCGTGGTGGCCTCCTGGTTCTACCGCCCTGGCGCCCCCGGCTTCGGGAACGCCGTAGCGGGCTTCTTCTACAATACGTTCAACCCGACCGGTCAGGGCGGCGGGATCGTCTATATCACCCTGCTATTCTTGCTGACGGTCGGCTTCACGTACTTTTATACGCTGATATTATTTCAGCAACAGGATATCCCCGACACCCTGCAGCGGAATGGCGGGTTCATTCCCGGCATCCGCCCTGGCAAAAATACCGAGCAGTACCTGATGCGGGTGCTCAACCGCATTACCCTCGCCGGGGCGCTCTTTCTCGGATTGATCGCCGTGCTGCCCTTTATCACCCAGTCAATCACCGGGCTGCAGATCGGTCTGGGAAGCACGGCGCTGCTGATCGTGGTGGGGGTTGCCGTGGACACCATGCGCCAGCTCGAGGCGCAACTGGTGATGCGCGACTATGAAGGCTTTCTCAGCCGCTGAAGCCGTCGCACAGATGGCGCGGTTGTGGTATCATCGCAGCGGAGCGTGGATCGTGGGCGATCCGCGCTACCTGGCTTCGTTCCCGGGCGTACCGGGCGTCCGTTCGTGTGCCGGCACGCGGCGAAGCGTGCAGCGCCAAGGTGAAGAGAGCGCCGCTATGACAATCAACGTGATTTTGCTGGGGCCGCCAGGGGCAGGGAAGGGGACACAGGCCAAGACGCTCGCCGAGCGCACGGGGCTAACGCATGTCGCCAGTGGTGATCTCTTTCGAGCAGCGCTGCGCGAAGGCACCGAACTGGGCATGCTTGCCAAGTCGTATATGGATCGGGGCGCACTGGTGCCGGACGAGGTGGTCATTCGCATGATTCTCGAACGCATAGCCCGGCCCGATTGCGCCGCGGGGGTGATCTTCGACGGCTTCCCGCGCACAACGGAGCAGGCCGTGGCCCTCCAGGAATCGCTGGCGGCGCAAAACAGCAAAATTGACGCTGTGCTCTATCTGCACGTACCCAATGATGTGCTGCTGCGCCGGATCGCCGGACGGCAAACTTGCAAAGTTTGCGGGGCTACGTATAATATATACTATTTCCCGTCCCACCGGCCTGGAATTTGTGATGCATGCGGCGGTAAACTCTACCAGCGGAGCGATGACACCCTGGAGACCGCCCAGCATCGCCTGGATGTGTACTTCGCGCAGACCATGCCGTTAATCGAGCACTACCAGCGGCAGGGGCTGCTGCACGAGATAGACGGACAGCAGGATATTGCCTGGGTGACCGATGCGATGCTGAAGGCGCTGGGTCCCTTCCTGGAGCCTTCGGCGCAGCCAAAGGAGTGATATGTCGAAAAAGAAGGACGTGATCGAGATGGAGGGCACCATCACCGAGCCATTGCCCAACGCGATGTTCCGGGTTGAACTGGAGAATGGTCACGAGGTGCTGGCCCACATCTCAGGCAAGATGCGCATGAACTATATTCGTATTTTGAAGGGTGATCGGGTGCTGGTCGAGCTTTCACCTTACGATCTAACCCGTGGGCGCATTACGTATCGGTACAAATAAGCATCGCTGTTGCAAAGACTGGCAGTTCTAGTTTGTCATGTCCCCTCTCAGGGGAGCAGTCTGGTCTTTGCCCATTTGAAGTCGTCTCTGGGCACGTACTCGTCGCCTCCGGCTTGCGGAGAGGCCGCCGTAAACTGGCCAGGGAAGGTAGACGAAGGGGAAACAGTGTCGGCGGCAGACATGTTGCCGCGGGGAGGTTGTCGTGAAAGTGCGCGCATCAGTCAAGCCCCGCTGTGAATATTGCAAGGTGATTAAACGCAAGGGTGTGATCCGGGTGATCTGCTCGCGTACACCGAAGCATAAGCAGCGCCAGGGGTAAGGGACGTTGCTGAAGTTCGAACCGTCTGGCGGCAGAGGCCGCGAGCAGGTTAGTGTTACGAGGAAGTGCATGGCACGTATCGCCGGGGTTGATATTCCCCGCAACAAAAAGGTCGGGATCGCCATCACCTACATTTACGGGATCGGTCGTTCTAATGGCGCCGAGGTGTTGCGCAAGGCCCAGGTCAATCCCGATGCTCGGGTGCGCGATCTGACGGAAGAGGAGGTCGCGCGCATTCGCGAGGTGGTTGACCGGGAGTACCGCGTCGAGGGTGATCTGCGCCGCGAGGTGCAGTTGAACATCAAGCGGCTGATGGATATTGGCTGCTACCGTGGCCTGCGCCACCGGCGCGGCATGCCCGTGCGCGGGCAGCGCACCCGCACGAATGCCCGGACCCGGCGCGGCCGGCGCGGCCAGGCGATCGGGATCAAGAAGAAGACCAGGAAGTAGGGCAGGGTCAGGGGCCTGAACGCCCCTGGCCGCCGGGCACGTCCCGACGTGCTCGCGCAATAGCCGGAAGAAATTACGCGCACAGGCGGCGAGGAGTGGCCTGCCTGTGCCAACTGTGTGTCAAGGAGCATTGCATGCCCCCGAAGGGACAAAAAACAGCCCCTGCGGCCGCCAGCCGGCAGCGCGGCAAGCGCCGCGAGCGCAAGAATGTGCCGCGCGGTCAGGCTCATATCTTGAGCACCTTTAATAATACCATCGTGACGATTACCGACCCGCAGGGCGCGGTGATCTGCTGGGCCAGCGCCGGCCAGAGCGGCTTCAAAGGTTCGCGGAAGAGCACGCCCTATGCCGCGCAGGTCACCGCCGAGGCGGCGGCGCGCAAGGCGATGGAAAATGGAATGCGCTCGCTCGAGGTCTTTGTCAAGGGTCCGGGATCGGGCCGCGAGGCGGCCATCCGCTCCCTGCAAGCCGCTGGCCTGCAGGTGACGGCGATCACGGACGTGACCCCCATCCCTCACAATGGGTGCCGCCCGCCCAAGCGCCGACGCGTCTGACCGGGGCGGTGAGGCCCCTGGCGGCCCCGCTGGCGTGATACGATGACCGTAGACGGTACCGCGGGACGCGGGCGCAAGTCCAGATGCGGCGCCATCGGCAGCATATCTTGCGCTGCCCGGCCCCGCCTCGCCCCGGCGCCCTGGCGCCCTCTATGGTAGCACAGCGCCCATCTTATCGCGATGTGTTCGTGCGGGCCTCCGGCATTCATACCGGAGTGCTCCGCTCCTGAGGAGGATAGAGAGGATATGGCGCGTTATATCGGCCCCGTTGGCAAAGTGAGCCGCCGCCTTGGCATTGGCATCACTGAGAAGGGGCAACGCATTCTGACCAAGCGCCCCTTTCCGCCCGGACAGCACGGTCCGGCGGCAAAGCGGCGCCAGATGTCCGATTATGGCCTGCAATTGCAGGAAAAGCAGAAAGCGAAGTACATCTACGGGGTGCTCGAACGGCAGTTTCGCCGGACCTTCGAGCAGGCTGCGCGCCGCAGCGGAGTGACCGGCGAGTATCTGCTGAGCCTTCTGGAGCGACGCCTCGACAATGTGGTCTACCGGCTGGGTTTTGCCACTACCCGCGCCCAGGCCCGGCAACTGGTGAACCACGGCCATATTGTGGTTGATGGCCGGAAGACGAATATTCCCTCCTTTACCGTCAAGGTTGGCCAGGTTATCGCCGTGCGACCGGAGAGCCGCCGCCGCACCTACTTCAAGAACCTGGTGGATAGCGGCGTGTTGAACAAACATCGCGCACCCGACTGGCTGCGCCTCGACGCGGCGAATCTCTCCGGCACGGTGGTGGCCCTGCCCCGCCGCGAAGATGCCGAGCCAGGCATTAATGAGCAGTTGATTGTTGAGTTCTACAGCCGTTAAGATTCGGATGCGCGCCAGCACAGGCAGGGGACGGCACGGCGCGCCCATGCCGCGTCGTTCCCATTCCTGGCTGGCGGCTGTGCTGGATACAGGTAAGGAGGCGTGCCATGCTGGACATCGCCATGCCCAAGATAGAGGTGGTGGAGTCCGCAGACAACTATGGGCGCTTCAAGATTGAGCCGCTCGACCCGGGCTATGGGCATACGCTGGGCAATGCCCTGCGGCGTGTGCTGCTTTCGGCTATTCCGGGAGGGGCAATCACCAAGATCAGAATTGACGGGGAATTGCACAATTTTGCCGCCATCCAGGGCATGCGTGAAGATATTACCGATCTGGTGCTAAACATCAAGGGCGTGCGGGTGCGTTCCTCCGCGACCGGGCCGGTTACGGCCCTGCTCCGTAAACGCGGCGCCGGCCAGGTGCTCGCCGAAGACATTGATCTGCCCGCGGAATGTGAGGTGGTGAATCCGCATCATTACCTCTGCACCCTTGAGAGCGAGGATGCCCGGCTCGAACTTGAATTGACCATCGAACGCGGACGCGGGTACCTCGCCGCCGACGAGCGCCCGATGTTGCCGCTGGGCGAAATCCCCGTGGACGCGATGTTTACCCCCGTGCCACGGGTGAACTATCTGGTTGAGAATACCCGTATCGGTCAGGCTACGGACTTCGACCGCCTGCTGATCGAGGTCTGGACCGATGGGACCTTGAAGCCGGGGGATGCCCTGAGCCAGGCCGCTCAGGTGTTGGTACAATACAGCCAGACCATTGCCGACTTCAACCGGCTGGCGGTTGAGCCCGAGGCGCCTCCCGCGCCGAATGGGCTGACCATCCCGGCGGAGGTGTACGATACGCCGATTGAAGAGCTTGATCTCTCAACACGCACCTACAACTGTCTCAAACGCGCCGATATTACCCGCGTGGGACAGGTGTTGCAGATGGACGAGAAGGCCCTGCTCTCGGTGCGCAATCTGGGCCAGAAGTCAATGGAAGAGATCCGCGAGAAGCTGACCGAGCGCGGCTTTATCCCGCGCCCGACGATTGTCGCGAGTGAGTAGCGAGGACGCGCGATGCGACACCGACATGCAGGTAAGCTGCTGGGGCGCTCCTATGAGCACCGTAAGGCGCTGTACCGCAATTTGATGATTGCGCTGATTGAACATCGCAAGATTACGACGACGGTTGCCAAAGCCAGGGCCGTACAGCCGGAGATGGAGCGGCTCATTACGATCGCCCGCGAGGATACGCCGCACGCCCGGCGTATGGCCCTCTCGAAACTGGCCAGTAAGGATGCCATGCGCAAACTCTTCAGCTTCGCGCCGCAGGATTACGGCGGTCGCAATGGCGGCTATACCCGCATCACGAAGATCGGTCCGCGCCGGGGCGATGGCGCGGAGATGGCGATTATTGAACTGGTCTAGTGCGGAACATTGCACTGCTGCTGGCTTATGACGGGTCCGATTTCGTCGGCTCGCAGTATCAGAACCAGGGCCGTTCAGTGCAGGGCGCACTTGAAGGGGCCTGGGAGGAACTGACCCAGGAACGGCGGCGCTTCACGCTGGCAGGTCGTACCGACGCGGGCGTGCATGCCCATGGGCAGGTGGCGAATGTGCGCAGCGAGACGGGCCACGCCCTCGCAACGCTTACGCGCGGCTTGAACGCCCTGTTGCCCGATGATGTGCGTGTGCTGGCGGCGCGCGAGGTGAGCGCCGAGTTCCATGCCCGGCGGAGCGCCGTGCGGCGCGACTATCGGTACCTGATCGACAACCATCCGGCGCCGCTGCCGACCCTGCGCCACCTGGCCCTCCATGTCGAACAGCCGCTCGATGTGGCGGCCATGGCCGAGGCGCTGCCGTTGCTCGAAGGTACTTACGACTTCGCCGCCTTTACCGTGCCGTCGGCGGAACAGAAGAGCACTGTGCGCACGGTCTATCGTGCGCGCCTGGAAAAGGCGGAACTCTTCGGGCGCGCGCTTATCGCTGTGGATCTGGCGGCAAATGCCTTTCTGCAGCATATGGTGCGCGTGATCGTCGGGACGGTGCTCCAGGTGGGACGAGGCCGGATGGATGTGACCCGCTTCCGGCAGGTGCTCGAGGGGGGTGAGCGGAAAGCGGCAGGGCCGACCGCGGCCCCCCATGGGTTGACCCTGATGTCGGTAAGCTATCCGCCAACCCTGCTGCGCTGGGACGACGATCCCGACCGGCCGGGCGCCGCCCCTCCGGGCCTGCCAGGCGGAAGGGGTTAGCCGGACGCAAGGGGTCGCACGAGCGAGCCTCGCCCGCGCATCCCCGGCCTGCTGAGGGGGGCATAGACAAGGGCCAAGCTCCCATAGAGGAATCCTGATTGCACGCTGTGCCATCCGGGGCAATACGATGAGGATAAAACACCGTGAAAACGTATCATCAAAGACCTGCTGAAGTCCAGCGTGACTGGTACGTGATTGACGCCACCGACCAGGTGCTGGGTCGCCTGGCTACCCAGATCGCCACCCTGCTCCGTGGGAAGCATAAGCCGACCTACACTCCCTCAATTGACGGTGGTGATTTTGTAATCGTGGTCAACTGCGAGAAAATCAAGATCATGGGCAAGAAAGCCGATCAGAAGATTTACTACCGACATACCGGCTATCCGGGCGGTCTCAAAGCCACGCCCTACAAAATGATGCTGGCTAAACATCCCGACCGCATTCTGCGCAATGCGGTCAAAGGCATGTTGCCGAAGAACCGGATGGGCCGCCATCTGTTGACCAAGCTGCGCATCTACGCCGGGCCGCGCCATCCTCACGCCGCGCAGCAGCCGAAGGTCTGGTCGCCGCGCTGAGGCGAACAAAGCCACAGCGGAGGGGCCGCGGGAGGGCGCAGCCTTTCTGAAAACGCCTTTTTTCACGGCGAAGCCGTACAGGGCCGATAGGAGAGACAGGTGACCATGCAAGCTAAACGCTACTACCAGGGCACCGGGCGCCGCAAGACGGCGGTTGCGCGCGTGCGCCTGTTCCCCGGCAACGGGGAGTTTATCGTCAACGGCAAGAAGCCCGTGGAGTATTTTGGCCCGCGTGAACTGCTGCAACGCGAGATCTGGACGCCGCTGCAGTTGACCGGTAACACGACCAACTTTAACGTGCTGGTAAAGGTGCGCGGCGGCGGGGTTCACGGTCAGGCCGGGGCGGTGCGTCACGGTCTGGCACGGGCCTTGCTGGATCTCGATCCTGACCTCCGCCCAACCCTGAAGAAGGCGGGGTTGCTCACCCGTGATCCGCGGGCGAAAGAGCGCAAGAAGGCGGGCCTCAAGCGGGCGCGCAAGGCGCCGCAGTACACCAAGCGGTAAAGGCGCCTTCACGCAAGAAAACCGCTGCGAGAAACCCTGGTTGAAGCGCAAAAAAGGCCATGCTACAATGGTCCGACAAGAAGCCGGCAGGGTCTGCTATGCGCGTGATTACCGGGAGAGCCAAGGGGCATAAACTCAAAGCGCCGAAGGGCCTCGGCACGCGCCCGATGCTCGACCGGGTGAAAGAGTCGCTGTTCTCGGTGCTGGAGGGATACGGCCCGATCCACGGGCGAGTGCTGGACCTGTATGCGGGAACGGGCGCGCTGGGGATTGAGTTTCTCTCGCGCGGGGCGGAGTATGCCGATTTTGTCGAGCAACAATCCCACGTCTGCGCCATCATCCGGGATAATCTGGCCCACACCAGGCTCGCGGCGTATGGCCGGGTCCATCAGATGTCGGTGGAGCGTTTCCTGCACCACCAGCGTGGGACGGGCAATTACGATTATATTATGATGGACCCGCCCTATGCCGATCCAAAAATCGAGCAGACAATTATGACCATTCTGGAGAACGGCCTCGGTCATGAGGGAAGCCTGTTGATCGTTGGCCATTCGCCCCGGGTGAGTCTGGCCGACTCCTATCCAGGCGCGGTGCGGATCAAGCATCGCCGTCTGGGTGACTCTTGCTTTTCGATCTACCGTCTCGGTTCCGATACGACGGGTGAGCAGCCTGACGCCTGAGGAGCACGCGAGGGGCCGTCGCTGATGACTACGCGCATTGCCGTCTATCCGGGAAGTTTTGACCCGGTTACCTATGCCCATCTGGACGTTGCGACCCGTGCGACGCGCCTGTTCGACAGGGTGGTGATGGGGGTCTTCGAGCGGCCGCAGAAGAAGTTGTTGTTTAGCACCGAGGAGCGACTGGCCCTCCTCCGCACGGCCATCGCTGATGTGCCACGCGTCGAGGCGGTCAGTTATGACGCCCTCACCGTTGATTTCGCCCGCTCTATGGGCGCGGTGGCCCTCATTCGCGGCTTACGCACCGTAAGCGACTTTGAGGTTGAATATAACATGGCTCAGTTGAACCAGACCCTCGATCCCGAGATCGAGGTGGTGGTGTTGATGGCCAGCCGGCGTTACGCCCATATCAGTTCGAGCGCCGTGCGCGAAATCGCCGGGATGGGCCGCGATCCGGTAGAATTTGTACCGCCGCACATCGTGGCGGCGTTGCGGCAAAAGTTCGCGCAAAGGGGGTGAGCGCCATCGAGCTTGATGATTTGATTGACGAACTGGAAGACGTGCTTGCGGAAGGGCGGCGCGTGCCGTTCAGCGGCCGGCTCCTGGTAGATGAAGAGCGGATCCTCGATATTATCGATCGGATGCGGGTCGCCATCCCTGAAGAGCACAAACGGGCGCGGCGCATCGTGCAGGAGCAGGAACGGCTGATCGCCGAGGCTCAGGCCCGCGTGCAGCAGGTGCTCGAAGAACGCGGGTTGCTGGAGGCGGTCGAGGCGGAACGTGCTCGCCTGCTCCAACAGGCCGAGCAGGAAGCTGCCATGGTGCGCGCCGGCGCCGATGACTACGCCCGCCAGGTGCTCGAAGAACTCGATGCCCGTCTGTCTAAACTGGTCACCAGTGTGCGCAACGGGTTGCACGAACTCGGCGCCCGCCCTCCGTCGGGAAAGAGGGAAGAAACAGCGTAGGGCTGAACCGCCCGTGATGCCGCCATAGTACGCTGGCGATGATCTTTTTATTGCTCTATTATCTTGACAGTGTGTGCCCCTCCTGGCTATAATAAAGCATTTGCAGCATGAGCTGCGACACGAGAAGACTATCTCGAAGCGCTCTCTGTCGGTTCTAAGGGCGGGGGTGTATGGTCTGGCTTCGCCCTTGCCAGAGCAGTGCGCGGGTTTTGAGATAGTTTCTCACATCTACGTCCATGACGACTCTCAAGTTTAACGTCGCGCAGTTGCTGCGGGAAGAAATCGGCGCTCGCCGCGAGCTAACGTTCGCGGAAGATGAGTTGCCCCTCGATGAAACGTTGAGACTGCGCGATATCAGTGGTACGGTGCGTTTTACCCGCACAGCCAGCGGGGTATGGGCCAATGTCAAAGCCCAGGGCACCGTTCGGTTGATATGTGTGCGATCGCTGGAAGAGTTTGACTACCCCGTGACGCTGGACTTTAGCGACCAGTTTCACTCGGTGATTGATGTGTACACTGGCGGCGCTCTGCCGAAGCCGACCGAAGAGGATCCGTTTCTCCTCGACGACGCGCATATGGCCGATATTGGGGAGGCAATTCGAGAGTATACCCTTCTGGAGTTGCCGCTCAATCCGGTAAGCCCGGCCTATCGCGATCGACCGGTCAGTTACACGGTGCAGTCGGAAGGGATCGAGGGCGAAGAAGAAGAGACAGCGCTCGGGCCGGACAAGAACCCCCTCGATGCGCTGAAAGCCTGGGCGGAACGCCATAAGCGCGGTAACGGGAGGAGTTGAGGAACCATGGGTGCAGTGCCAAAGCGCAAAGTCTCGCGCCATCGCCGCGGCAACCGCCGGCAGCATCTAGCGCTCACCGCCCCTGTGCTGGTGAGGTGCCAACGTTGCGGGGCGCTGGTGCGCAATCATTATCCGTGCAAGAAGTGCGGCGACTACCGGGGGCGCCAGGTGATCAAGGTCACCGAGGCTGAGTAAGCACTCGCGGGCGTCGGGGCGGATTGCAGAGCGCGGAGCGGTCGGCTGACCATCGTATCTGCCGCCGCTCCTTTTGCTGTGGAGAGAGGCAGAAGTGATCAGCCCACGCTATGCCGCGATTACCGGCTGGGGCATGGCCTTGCCTGAGCGGGCGGTGACCAATGAGGAACTGGCCCGCAGTCTCGACACGTCCGATGAGTGGATCCGCAGCCGAACCGGTATAAGCCAGCGCTATGTGGCCGGCCCTGACGAGTATACCTCAGTTCTGGCGAGCCGCGCCGGTCGCGCGGCTCTCGAACGGGCCGGACTGCCCGCGGAAGCGGTGGATATGGTCATCGTCGCCACCTGTACTCCGGACCGGCCCTTTCCGGCCACCGCCTGCACGGTGCAGGCCAATCTGGGCATCCCGCGCGCCGGAGCATTTGATCTGGCCGCGGCGTGCAGCGGGTTTGTCTACGGGCTTAGCGTGGCGACGGCGCTGATCCGAGGTGGGATGAGTTCCTGCCTGTTGCTGGTGGCCGCCGATGTCTTCACCCATCTGATCAACTGGCAGGATCGCAGCACCTGCGTGCTATTTGGCGATGGCGCTGGCGCGGTGGTGCTCCAGGCCACGTCCGAACCGGCGGGTTTGATCGCTGCCAACCTGGGGGCCTGGGGCGAGGGTGAAGCATTAATGGCCGTGGAGGCGGGCGGCACGCGGCTGCCGCTTACGTCTGAACTGCTCCGGTCAGAGCGGCAATATGTGCAGATGAACGGGCGCGAGATGTTCCGCCACGCAGTACGCGGTATGGCCGAGTCGGCGGAGCGCGCCCTGGGCGCGGCAGGGCTACGCTTCGAGGATGTGGCGCTGGTGATTCCGCACCAGGCCAACCTGCGGATCATCGAAGCGGTCGCCCGGCGTCTGGGGATGCCAGTGGAACGCTTCTTCGTCAATCTCGACCGCTACGGCAACACCTCGGCGGCCTCGGTGCCCATCGCGCTCTGCGAGGCCATTGAGCAGCGCCGGGTGCGGGGCGGAGATTATGTGTTGCTGACCGCCTTCGGCGGCGGGCTGACGTGGGGTTCGGCGGTGATACGCTGGAGGTGAGGGGCGCGTGACCATTGCGTGGGTATTTCCAGGTCAGGGATCGCAAGTGGTAGGGATGGGGCGCGATCTGTACGTCCGGTATCCGGCGGCGCGCGAGGTGTTTGAAGAGGCCGATGCAACGCTGAATCTGCCGCTGACGCGGCTGTGCTTTGAAGGGCCTGAGAAGGAGTTGACGGCAACCGAGAACGTCCAGCCGGCGCTGTTGACTGTCAGCGTGGCGCTGTTGCGGGCCATGGAGAGCGCCGCGGGCGGGCCGCTACCGCCGCCCCGTGCCGTCGCCGGGCACAGTCTTGGCGAGTATGCGGCGCTGGTTGCCGGGGGGGGCCTGGGTTTTGCCGAAGCCCTGCGGCTGGTGCGGCGGCGGGGCGAACTGATGGCCGAGGCGCGCGCCGGGGGGATGGCGGCGGTGCTGGGGCTTGACGCCGCAACCCTGGAGCAGATCTGCCAGGAGACGGAGGCGGCGCTGGCGGATGAGCCAGAGAGTGTCAGCACGGTGGTGGTGGCGAATTACAACGCGCCTGATCAACTGGTGATCAGCGGAAGCACGCGCGCGGTTGAACACGCGGGGGGGCTGGCGAAACAGCGGGGTGCCAGGCGGATCGTTCCGCTCAAGGTGAGCGCAGCCTTCCACTCGCCCCTGATGCGGCATGCGGCCGAAGGTATGGCGAGGGCGCTTGAAGGTGTGAGCATCCGGCCCCTGCATACCCCGCTGATTGCCAATGTGACCGCCGAGCCGCTGCTGGCCCCCGGGGACGTGCAGCGCGAGCTGGTGACGCAGGTAACTGCGCCGGTGCGCTGGATCGCCTCGGTGCAGCGGATGGCGCGTGATGGAGTGACGACCTTTCTGGAAATCGGCCCCGGCAAGGTTCTGAGCGGTCTGATCAGACGCATCGTGCCGGATGCGCGATTGTTGAACGTCGGCAATGCCGACGAGGTGCGCGAGGTGAGAATAAATTAGCGCGCTGACCAGAATCGTTTGAGGACGCTAAGCTGTGCGGCTCGCGGTACTTGCGCCCCGTCGTTGCAGGTCAATCGTTTCAGGGTGGCCCAACAGTACACCCCGGCGCTACACAACGCTGTGCAACGCCGGGGCGCGACGTCGGGGCGGAGCGGCATTCGCCCCGACAGGGGTAAAGGCGCTAAACAACGCAACGGCCGGAAGGCAAGCCCTCCGGCCCTGCATGAACCATGACCCAGTAACGTGTGTTCTTGCCAGCTTACCGACGTGCGTACAGTTACCGCCAGTTTACCGACATGTACCTTATTCCCACTTTTGAGCCTCAAGGGTCCAGCGACCCCGTTGAGCATCTGATACAGTCTACTCATCTCCACGCAGACCCTGGGCTGCTCTGCCTTCGGCGCACGCATGTGTGGCGCTTTGCCGTGCCAGCTTTTGCCTTTGGGTATGGCTCCTGCTTTGCGTGGGTAACAAGCTCCTCCTGTCCACACGCGTTGAGCTTTGCGTGGAGAGGCCATCCCGCAACTCGCAGAGCATCCGATCGCTCAGTCAGCGATCCGGCGCTTGTCTGTTAGTCTCCCTGGAACGCCACACGGTAGCATTCCATTTCCCCTAACGTACACATATCCTCTCCAAGTGCGCTCTTTTTTCTTTACAGTGAGAGGACAGCGCTTGTCTTGCGACGGCGCGTTTTCGACTGTTCAGGTGCTCTGGTATGTTGCTGTTCCCTTGAGGCTTCGGCGCTATCATAGCATTTTGAGGCCCAAGAATCAAGAGGTTAATCGTATCTTAACGATAATAGAGGCTCCTCCTGGCGTTTCATGGGCTTGAGGTGCGGGAGCTTGCACCTTTTGATACGAAGAACAGTTCGGCGAGGTGTAAAGAGTTTTTCGCCCTGGCAGGCGCAGCGAGCGTTATCCAGCCACAGGGCGCAGGCGCCGGCTGTCGGTGATGATGCGCTCGGCGGCGGCGCGCCCCGAGAGGAGCACCAGCGGAATGCCACCTCCGGGGTGGGTGCCGCCGCCAACGAAGTAGAGCCCCTGGAGGTTGCGGGCGCGCAGTGGCGGGCGGAAGAAGGCGCTGAAGGGCGAGTGGGAGGCCCAGCCGTAGATCGCGCCGCCCGGCGCATTGTACCGTTCGGCGATGTCAGCCGGGGTCCAGATCTGTTCGTAGACGATATGGCGGTTGAGGTCGGTCAGGCCCATGCGTTCCAGTTTGGCAATGATGCTATCCCGGTAGGGGCGCGCCTCGCGTTGCCAGCATACGCGCGGGTTGAGCGCAGGAGCGTTCACCAGGACAAAGAGATTGAGATGGCCGGGCGGTGCGTGTTCGGGGTCGGTCAGCGCAGTGGCGGCGACGTAGATCGTCGGATCGGCGGCGGGGACGCCCTTCTGAAAGATGGCCGCAAACTCGCCGGGATAATCATGGCTGAAGAAAATATTGTGGTGCGCCAATTGGGGGTAGCGCCGGTTCACGCCAAGGAAGAGCACGAAGCCGCTGCAGGAGATCTCCTGGCGGGCCAAACGCGCGGCTATGGCCTCCTGTCCGGGAATGAGGGCGCGGTAGGCGTAACTCGGGTCAGCGTTGATCAGCACCTGATCCGCGGCCAGTTCCTCGCCGTTGAGCAGACGCACGCCCCGCACGCGGCGGCCGTTAAGCGCAACTGCAGCGACAGGGGTGCGCGTGCGCACCTCTACGCCAAGTTCGGCGGCCAGGCGCAACAGGGCCAGGGCCAGGGCGTACATCCCGCCGCGCACGTACCAGCCGCCCTCGGCAAACTCGATGTAGGCGATCACATTGAAGGTCGCTGGCGAGAGGTAGGGTGACGAGCCGTTGTAAGTGGCGTAGCGGTTAAAGACCTGCCGCAGATAGGGGCTGCGAAAGAACGAGCGCACGGCGGCGTCAACGCTGCGCAGGGCGTCAATGTGCGGACCGTCGCGGAGGAGGCGGGGCGTGAGCAGTTCGTGCGGGCCGTCGAAGGGTTTGAGCAGAAAGGCGTCGGCAACAGCGTCGTAGATGCGCGCAGTGTGAGCCAGAAAGCGGAAGAATGCCGGCACGTCGGGCGGGCTGAGACGTTCGATCTCCTGGATCAGTTGGGGCAGGCGTTGCCAGGCGTTAAAGGTCGTGCCATCGGGCCAGCGGTAGCGGCAGGTTGGCTCGATCTGCTCAAGAGTGAGGTAATCGGCGGCGCGACGGCCGGCGGCGGCAAACAACTCTTCTATCACCCAGGGCATGGTCAAGAGAGACGGGCCGGTGTCGAAGGTATAGCCGGCCTCGCGCAGGAGGTTGAGTTTGCCGCCCGCGCGGTCGTTCTTCTCCAGCACAATGACCTGGTGACCGGCGGCGGCCAGGCGGATGGCGGCGGCCATTCCGCCGAGACCGGCGCCGACCACAATGACGCGATTGGGGGGGGATCGCATACGTTTCGGTACTCAACACGCAGAAGAGGCGCGGAGATCGACCGGTCGATCTCCGCGCCCGCCGCGCCGGCCAGTAACCTGCTCCGGCGCTTACCAGGCCTTCTTGCCGGGTATCTGCGCGCCGAAAATGCTTGGCGGAAGCTTGAAGCCGTGGGCCTCCAGACGGGGGGTGAAACGCGGGCGCACGCCGGTTGGGCGCAGTTCGGCCTGAATCTTGCCCTCAGGGGTCTTGCCAAGGATCTCGAGCTTGAAAATGTCCTGCAGCACGACCGTGTCGCCCTCCATCCCCTGCACCTCGGTGATGAAGGCCACCTTGCGCTGTCCGTCTTCAAGGCGGGTCTGCTGGACGATCAGGTCGATGGCCGAGGCGATCTGTTCGCGGATGACCTTGAGGGGCATCTCCATACCGGCCATGAGGGCCATGGTCTCCATACGCGCCAGGGCGTCGCGGGGCGAATTGGCGTGGAGGGTGGTGAGCGAGCCGTCGTGGCCGGTGTTCATGGCCTGGAGCATATCGAGGGTTTCGCCGCCGCGACACTCGCCGATGACGATGCGTTCGGGACGCATGCGCAGCGAGTTGATCACCAGGTCGCGAATGGTGACGCGACCGGTCCCGTCCACTTCGGGCGGGCGCGACTCCAGGCGCACCACGTGCTCCTGGGCCAGTTGCAGCTCGGCGCTGTCTTCAATGGTGACGATGCGCTCGTCGTCGGGAATGAAGTTCGAGAGCACATTGAGCAGGGTGGTCTTGCCGGAGCCGGTACCGCCCGCGACCACGATGTTGAGGCGCGAGACGACGCAGGCGCGCAGGAACTCAGCCATCTCGGGCGTCAACGATCCGAAGCGGATCAGATCATCTACTTTGAGTTTGTTCTTCGAGAACTTGCGAATGGTGATGGTCGAGCCGTCAATGGCGCAGGGAGGGATGATGGCATTCACGCGGGAACCATCGGGGAGGCGCGCGTCAACCATGGGCCACTTGCGGTCGATGCGCCGGCCCAGGGGGCGAATGATCCGGTCAATCACCTTGAGCACGTGCTCATCGTTGGCAAAACGCACCGGCGAGAGCTTCAACTTGCCCTTCTGCTCGATGTAGACCCGGTAGGGTCCGTTGACCATCACTTCGGAGATCGTATCGTCGTTGAGCAGCGGCTGGATCGGCCCGAAGCCCATCAGTTCGTCGCAGACCATGGTGAACAGGCGCTTGATCTGTTCCGGCGGCAGGTTGACCCCGGCCTGCTGATAGACGCGGGCGAAGCGTTCCTGCAACATGCGCTCGGTTTCGGGGGTGCGCTTGAGTTCAGTCTGGCTTCCCAGGGAGGCCTGGATGCGGTCCACGATCCAGAGTGACAGTTCGAGCATACGCTGCTCATCGGCGGGCTCGACGGCGCTTTCCACCACGGGGCCGTTAAGCGGCTGGCTCTCGTGGCTGGAACGCGGATCGCCGGGCGCCGAGGAGATGGCGCTCTCGGCGGGGGGCAGGGGGGTGACAGCGGTCACCGCCGGCCCTGTGGCAGGCTCGGACGACGGCGGAGTGCTCCCAAGGCGTTTGAGCAACGACATACCATTCCTCCGATGATCCCGGACGGCGCCGGGGCGTTACGTGTCCTGGCTCCAGGATACGCGCAACGCATTACGAAACGGTGTCCGGGGTATCAGAGCTTCACGAAATAGGCTTCGCAGGCGCGATCGATCAACTCCCGGCTCATCGAGGGGGGGATGTTGCGATACTTGGCCTCATCAAGGATCTGGTCGCAGATGTCCCGCGGATGACAGGCGCGCAACTCGCGGCCAACCTTCATGTAATGTTCTTGCAGCAGATGACGCAGACCTTCATCGCTGTAGGGGATCTTTTTAGCCTTGCAGACGAGTTGAAAGATAGCGCGAAACTCGGCTGGCGTCGGATTTCCTACCTCGATCTTGTGGCGAATGCGCCGGAGGAAAGCGTCGTCCACCAGATCTCTGGGATTGAGATTGGTCGAGAAGACGATCAGCACATCGAAGGGGATTTGCAGCTTTTTGCCGGTTTGCAGGGCCAGGAAATCCACTCGTTTCTCAAGGGGCACGATCCAGCGATTGAGCAAATCCTGGGGCCGACACTTCTGGCGTCCAAAGTCATCAATCAGGAACAGGCCGCCGTTGGCTTTCATCTGGTACGGCGCCTCGTAGACCTTGCTTATAGGGTCGTAGATCAGTTCGAGCTGTTCGAGGATCAACTCGCCGCCGACCATCACCCGCGGGCGCTTGCAGACGAGCCAGCGGGCATCGGGGAAGTAGGCGGGCGCAGCCTGGGCCAGCGGCGCGCCGAAGGGTGCGACAGGCTCGGCGTGGCCGACCTCGTTTTGCTGGACGACCTGATGGTTCAGGGGATCGAACACTTTGATGATCTGGCCGTCAATCTCCACGCTGTAGGGGATGAGGACGTAACCGCCGAGCATGTTGGCAATGCCTTCGGCAAAGGTGGTTTTCCCATTCCCCGGGGGGCCATAGAGGAAGAGGGAGCGGGCCGAGTTAGCGGCAGGGCCAAGCCGATCCAGCATGCGCTCGCTGACGACCAGATGCTCAAAGGCTTTGCGAATGGTGGCCTGGTCAATCACCATATCGCCGATCTGCTGGCGATTGACCATCTCAACATACTGCGCGAGGGGCACGGGCGCCGGACCGGCGTACTGATTGCGGTCGAGCACCTCGTGCACCTTGACGCGCCCCTTGTTGGTGATGATGTACTGGAAGGAACGCTCGCTGAAGCCGCCCTCGGCGCCGATGATGTCAACATACTCTTCCAGTTTCAGGAACTCGAGCACCTTGTCAATCACGCCGAGAAAGGGGAGCTTGATGGTTTCTTCGAGGCGCTGGCCGGTAATCGCGCCGGTAAAATAGATGACCTTCAGCACCAGATCGGTAAGAAAGCCCATAGACAGCCCGGTCTCGGCGATCGAGGAGGGCTGGGGGGGAATGGCGGGCATCTGTTCGGTGCGGGAAGGGACGGATGCAGTTGATGAGGCGGTAGAAACTTCGTGCAGCCGGAACGACATCGAACCTCCTTACAAGCAGTTCATGCATGCAACGGCGCACTCCTGATAAGTATAGCCCGCCGTGTCGCGGGCTTCAATAGTACGCCGGGGCTATTTCGGGGCCGGCGCAATGACGGTTGCCACGAAACGTTTTGCGGGCGCTCCTCGCCTGGCGGCTGAGAAACAAAGAGCGCTGCGGGCTGATTAATTTGTAAACAAAGTTTTTCGCTCTACCCCCGCCCCCTCCCCAACCCTCCTCCGCTAGGGGAGGGCGCCTGCCGCCTCCCCGGAGGGGGAGGCTGGGAGGGGGGCGGAAAGGCCAGGAAACTTGCTTTACAGACTAATAAGCCGCGGGCTGCCGATGCGAAGCATGCCTGCTCCGAAGCCGGTCTGCGCCGACGCGAGCCGGCTGCATCGGGGACTTGCCCATAAAAGCCGTACCTCTCCGGGATGGGACGGCGTCGCGATATTGCCGGGGCATCACTCGTCCATATTCTCGTCCTCGTCGCTGATTTCTTGATCGATCTCTTCGAGGCCTAGTTCTTCCTCCTCCTCGCCGCCCACGAATTCCTCTTCGAGGGCTTCGGTCTCCTCGACCGGCTCTTCCTCTTCGAGCAGATCCTCATACTCCTCGTAGCGCAGGCTGGAGACGTAAGCCGCGCCTTCGCCGAGCTTGCCGGGGAAGGAAATGCGGTTGCGCTGGCTGGGATCCTGGTAGATCTCGCGGATGAGCAGGCGCACGTTGCGCGGGTCGCTCTGGGCAATGGCAGCGAGGTAGCGGTTGCCGCCCTGGATCAGTTCGGCGAGGCGCTGGCCGAGTTTCGGCTCAAGGCGGCCAATCACGTTGCCGTCGGCATCAATGACATAGACGATCTTCCCTTCGACGCGGAAGTCCATCTTTTCGCCGGTGACCAGGGCCTCAACCGCGGGGCTGCGGGGCACGTCGATCAAGGAAGTGATCGCGGTGCGACCGGTCTCGGTGATAAACATGCGCATATCCACCTGCTGGCGCGGTTGGCGATTGGCCTGGCCCGTCTCGATCCCGCGGGCGATCAGCGCGTCGAGGCGGGCGAGGTTCTTGCGCGCGATGCTATTGGTAGGATTGAGGCGCAGGGTATGCTGATACGCATCGTGGGCCTCGGCGTAGCGGCCAAGTTCCATAAGGGCCTTGCCGAGGCGGTTGTAGGTTTCGGGCTCTTCGCTCAGGGTCAGGATCTGGCGATTGATCTCGACTGCCTCCTCCCACCGGTTCATGGCCGCAAGTTCGATGGCCTTCTCCTGAAGCTTGCGGCGAATGCGTTGCTTTTCATCTTGCTTTGCCAAGGTCAATGCTCCTCATGCAGTTGCAATGTGCAGATTACGAACCGGGCGCGGCGCGCCTGAACGTGGCGATGTGTCGTGATTGATGCCCGTCCAGGTCGCCGGGAGCCGCACCCATAACGTCACAGCACGCTGGCGGCCTCGCCCTGGAGGGCCCAGGGGCTGGTGCGGGTCACGCGCACGGGCACGAGGCGTCCGGTCAGATCCTCCGGGTGGCTGAAGAATACCAGTTTATTGTTCGGGCTGCGGCCGCGCCACTTGCCTTTGCTCTCGCCTTCTACGAGCACTTCGACCGTCTGGCCGAGAAAGCGGGCGTTGCGTTCAGTGGCGATGCGTTCCTGGAGGCGCTCCAGTTCGCGGCGGCGGGCCTCTTTTTCCTCTTCGGGCACGGCCAGGGCGGGATCTTGCTCCTGTTCAGCGGCAAGGGTGCCGGGACGGGCCGAGAAGGCGGCGATATGGACCTTATCGAAGCGAATCTCGTCACAGAGGGCGAGGGTGGCCTCGAAATCGGCGCGCGTTTCGCCGGGATGGCCGACGATGACATCGGTGGTCAGCGAGACATTGGGGATCGCCGCGCGGATCTTGCCGATGAGGGCGCGGTAACGTTCCACAGTATAGCCGCGGCGCATCAGCTTCAGCACCCGGTCGGAGCCGGCCTGCACCGGCAGGTTGATGTCGGGCATGCAGCGGGGCAGGCGGGCGACTGTGTCAATCAGCCGGTCGGTCATCCAGGCCGGGTGGGAAGTGAGGAAGCGGAGGCGCTGGAGGCCAGGGATGGCGTGCACGGCTTCGAGCAGATCAGCCAGTTGGGGACGGCCAGGGAGATCGTGGCCCCAGGAGTCAACGATCTGGCCGAGGAGGGTAATCTCCCGGGCCCCGCGGGCGATGATGCGCGTGCATTCTTCAACGATTTCAGCGAGGGGGCGGGAGCGTTCGCGGCCCCGGCGCAGGGGAATGACGCAGTAGGCGCAGGTCATGTTGCAGCCGTACTGGATGGGCACGTGCACCGAGACGGGGGGGTGAGCCCAGGAGGCCACTGGCAGGGCCGGTTCATCGAGGGTATAGATCGGATTGGGGGCCAGGGCGACCACCTCGTCCACCGCCGAGGGCGAGACGAAGTGATCAACCATGGGCAGGCGTTCCTCGAAGATCGAGCGATTATTGGGGCCAACCATGCAACCCCAGAGCACCACGCGGGTGTCGGGCCATGCGCGCTTGACGCGCACCAGTTCGCCGAGCTTGCCCAGGATGCGTTCCTCGGCGCTCTCGCGCACGCTGCACGAATTGAGCACGATAAAACTGGCGTCTTCCGGGCGCGCGGCAGGGCTGTAGCCAACAGCCTGCAGCGCGGCCTCAAGGCGCTCAGAGTCGGAGACATTCATCTGGCAGCCCACCGTCCACACATAATAGCGACGCGAGCGGGGCGTCGCGTCGCGGTCGGGGCGGGCAGGGGGCGCAAAAGCGTCTACAAAAAGAATATCCTGCATCGTTTCTCAACACTACCAGACAATTACCGGCAGGCCGTGTCGAATGCTGGTTTCGGCGGCGGTGCGCAACAGTTCCAGGCAGCGAAAGGCTTCGGTGTTGGGTTTGACGCCAGCTTTGACGAGCATAGGCGCCAGTTCGGCCAGTTCGGCCTGCAAGCGGTAGGACGAGCCAAAGAAGGCGCTGTCTTCCTCGCCATCTTCGTTTTCGAAATTGAGCCAGACAGGGCGCTCAAAATCTACAGGGAGATAGTAGCTGTTAATGCCTTGCAGATTGATCAAATGGCTAAAGCGCGTCGGGGCCAGATCGTCCCAGACGTCGGTCACGGCGCGATCTAGCTCCTCGTAGATCACCGGGCCGTCCTCGAGCACCTCGGCGACATCATCGCCGCGTTCGAGGTGTGCGGCGAGCCGAGACAACTGGTAGAGGGCGCCCATGTTCTCGAGACCGCCCTCCCAGACCTGCGTGCCGGGCTGGGTGAGCAGGTCAATATCAATGCCCTCGTCGCGCAACTGGTCCTGCACTGCGGAGACTGACTCATACTCTTCTTCATATGCGGCGCGATCCTCATCGGGGCGCACCGTAATCAACGAGCCGACGGCGAAGTCAAGCTCGGTGGGTTGCTCATAGTCACTCATCGCTCCTCCTTACGTTGAGCGCGCGGACGTGGTTCGACGCTGCCGTCTGTGCAGCCAGAGCCACTCTGTATAATTCGTTTGCAGTATACCATAAACGTGGGGGCGCCTACGGCTACGGCGGGAGAGGCCGGGGTTACCGTCGGCGCCGTGAGTGGTCTGTGAAGGAAGTTTCCTGGCATATTCGCCCCTCTCCCAGCCTCCCCCCGTTGGGGTTTAGGGGCGGACAGAACGCATAAGCGTAGCTGTGATCCATGGCGTTGGGATGCGCCGGTTCACCCTCACCCCCTGCCCCTCTCCCGCGTGCGGGAGAGGGGAGGCCGGAGCCGCGCTCGGGGCCGTCCCAATGCGGTAGCGGCGGTGTTCGCTCGGGTGTTTTGTCCGCCCTTGAACCTGTTGGGGGAGGCGCCGGATGCCCTCCCCTCTCAGGTGTAGGGTTTTTCAAGCGAGAAGGGGTTTTTGGCATTCCCATGCGCTTACGATCCTCACCCCCCGCCCCCCCTCTCCCGCGCGCGGGAGAGGGGGGAGTTGGGCGTCCCAATGCCCCGGATGGCGCATGCGACGCGAGGATGGGCCGGAAAACCCTACACCTGAGAAGATGCCCTCCCTCGGTGGAGGAGGGTTGCGAAGGGGGTGGAGGTTGAGCGAAAGACTCCGTTTACAGACCAGTGAGTAGTCGGGGCGTTTAGTGTCTTTGCATGTCGCCCTCGCCCGCGCGCCTCCTCGGGCGCCGGTGGAGCGTCGGGCGTCGCCGTGCAGACCGGCGGGGGCCGCCCCCGGCTGCCACCGACGCGGTTTCAACGGCCAGCATCCTATGGTAGAATATGGTTACGCGCTGTACATTCTTGCGCGATCCGGTTGTACCCGGTGATCGTTATTCTCAATGATCGCGCAGTAGCAAGGTGGTTACGATGGAGAAGTCTACCTGGACGACCAAGGTAGGCCTGGCGCAGATGCTCAAGGGAGGCGTGATCATGGACGTGGTCACGCCCGAACAGGCGCGCATTGCCGAAGAAGCGGGCGCGGTGGCCGTGATGGCGCTGGAGCGCGTCCCGGCGGATATTCGCGCTCAGGGCGGCGTGGCGCGCATGAGCGATCCCGAGTTGATCCTGGCGATCAAGCAGGCGGTGACAATCCCGGTCATGGCCAAGGCGCGGATCGGTCATTTCGTCGAGGCCCAGGTGCTCGAAGCGCTGGGTATCGACTACATTGACGAGAGCGAGGTGCTGACCCCGGCGGATGAAGAGCATCATATCAACAAGCATCGCTTCAAGATCCCCTTCGTTTGCGGCTGCCGCGACCTTGGCGAAGGTCTGCGCCGGGTGGCCGAAGGGGCGGCGATGCTGCGCACCAAGGGTGAAGCGGGCACGGGCAACGTTGTGGAGGCGGTACGCCACGCCCGGGCCGTCTATAGCGAGGTGCGCCGCCTGCAAAGCATGAACGAAGATGAGTTGTTCGTCTACGCCAAGAATATCCAGGCGCCCTACGAACTGGTCAAACAGGTGGCCGAAACGGGGCGGTTGCCGGTGGTGAACTTCGCCGCCGGAGGCATCGCCACGCCTGCCGACGCGGCGCTGCTGATGCAGCTCGGAGTTGATGGCGTCTTCGTCGGGTCGGGAATCTTCAAGAGCGGCGATCCGGTGAAGCGGGCGCGGGCGATTGTTGAGGCAACCACGCACTACAACGATCCCGAAATCATCGCCGAGGTGAGCAAGGGGTTGGGCGAGGCGATGGTGGGGATTTCTCTGGAACAACTGTCCGCCGAGCAGCGGATGGCCCGGCGGGGTTGGTAACAGCGGGACGGACGGGGCGCACCGGCGCCGGTCGCCGATGACGCGCGCCGCTCCCTGAGCGTTCTATGACAGTCGGCGTACTGGCCCTGCAGGGCGATGTTCGCGAGCACCTGGAAGTGCTCAAGCGCATTGGCGTCGCACCGGTTGAGGTGCGTTTGCCGCAACATCTGGCCGCCGTTGATCGTCTGATTATTCCCGGAGGGGAGAGCACGACGATCGGGCGGCTCTTGTATCGCTACCAGTTGCTTGAGCCGATCCGCGCCCGGGCGGGCCGGGATCTGGCAGTGTGGGGCACGTGCGCGGGGGCGATTCTGCTCGCTCGTGAAGTGCTGGACGCCAAACAGGGCGGGCAGCCGACCATCGGGGTCATGGAGATCACCGTGCGTCGCAATGCGTATGGCAGCCAGTTGGAGAGCTTTGAAGCCCCTGTGACGGCGCCGGCGCTTGGAGCGTCTCCCCTGCCGGGGGTGTTCATCCGCGCGCCGCGCATTGAAGCAGTTGGCCGTGAGGTGGAGGCGTTTGCCAGGCTGGCCGATGGGGCGATTGTCGCCGCGCGCCAGGGGCGGCTGCTGGCGACCACGTTTCATCCGGAACTGACCGACGATGATCGGATGCATCGGTATTTTCTGGAGTTGTAGGACCGAGGGAACCGCGCACCGCCGCAATGGAACATAGCCATCTATGATTCGCTCAGTCGCGCCCGGCGATCTCTGGTCGCTGCGACGCAAGCCGCGCAACCAGGTGCTGCTCTACACTGACGGTCTGCTGGCGCAGGCCCATCGGCCCGCCTGGTTTGCATTGCGCTGCCTGCTGCGGGGCAATGGACGCGATATGTCCACCCTGATCTATCAGGATCCGGGCGGCGCCGCGGTGGTTCAGGCCCAGGGGCGTAGCGGTCGTCCTGAGCAGGACATTGTGTATATCGCCTCGCTCGGCGGCCAGGCCATCCAGCATCCCAGCGATCGCGAGGTCTGGTTCCAGTTGCTGGCGCGGCTGGTGGAGAACGCGGGCTATCACCACGTGCAGCGACTGTACGCAGCGGTGCCGGAGGGGCACAACGAGGTGCGGGAGATCTTCCGGCAACTGGGCTTCCAGACCTACAGCCACAACACCATTCTCCACCTTTCCGGTCCTGACTGGGATCAGGGCACCACGCTGGCGCCGATGCGCATGCAGTCTCGCGGCGACCACTGGGCGGTGCACAAGCTCTATGGGGCGACGACCCCGCATCCTGTGCAAATGGCCGAGGTGCGAAACGCGCGCTACTGGGCCCTGCCACTTACGCGGCACTGGATGGGTCTGCGGCGCATGGCATGGGTGCTGGGCCCTGATGATGACCTGATAGCCTATTTGCACTGTTCGAGCGGTCCGTCTGGCCATGTCTTCAATCTCTTGATTCGCCCCGACGCGCGCGATGGCGCGGTGGATGTGCTGCGCTTCGGATTGGCGCAGCTTAGTGACGCGCGTCCGGCATACCTGATGCTGCGCGAGTATCAAGGAGAGCTTCTGGCCCCCGCGCAAGATCTCGGCTTTCAACCTATTGGCGAACAGGCGTTGCTGGTGAAAAACACTGTCGTGCCGGCGCGCCGCCCGTTGCTCGTGCCCGCGCTCGAGCCCGGCCTGGAGCCCCGGGTGCCTGCGCCCCGCATCTCCGCGCCGAGAGAGGACCCACAATCATATGTCAGACCGACAGGAAGTCACCACTGATATCCAGTTGCTGCTCGCAGCACTTCCTCCCCACATTACCCAGGCGATAACCGACGCGAATGATGACGCCTCCGATCTGCTGGAAGTCGTGATGGATCTCGGGCGTCTGCCCGAAGCGCGCTACCGGGGCCGGGAACGCTTCCTCAGCGATCGGGAGGTGACCCAGGAGGATATCAACTATGTCATCGCCCGGATCGGCGAGTTCGGCGAAGACAACCGCGCCGGCATTCAGCGCACCCTGCATCGCATCTCGGCAATCCGCAACCGCCGCGGCCAGGTGATCGGTCTGACCTGCCGGGTGGGACGCGCGGTCTTCGGGACGGTGACGATCATCCGCGACCTGGTGGAGACCGGGAAGAGCATCCTGCTGCTGGGCAAGCCGGGCACGGGCAAGACCACCCTGCTCCGCGAGACGGCTCGGGTGCTGGCCGAGGAGTTGCACAAGCGGGTGGTGATTGTGGACACTTCCAACGAAATCGCCGGCGATGGCGACATTCCGCATCCTGGCATCGGGCGAGCGCGGCGCATGCAGGTGCCGCGCCCGGCGGAGCAGCACGCGGTGATGATCGAGGCGGTGGAAAACCACATGCCCGAAGTGATCGTCATTGATGAAATCGGCACCGAACTGGAGGCCATGGCCGCGCGCACCATCGCCGAGCGGGGCGTGCAACTGATCGGCACGGCCCACGGCAATACCCTCGACAACCTGATGGTCAATCCCACCCTCTCGGACCTGGTCGGCGGCATTCAGGCAGTGACACTGGGCGACGAAGAGGCGCGTCGTCGGGGCACCCAGAAGACGGTGCTGGAACGCAAGGCGCCGCCGACCTTCGATGTGCTGGTGGAGATCCAGAGCTGGGACCGGGTGACGGTCTACCAGGATGTGGCTGCGGCAGTGGACGCGATCCTTCGCGGCGAGGATCCGCCAGCGGAGGAGCGCTGGCGCGACGCAGACGGGGTGATCCACAGGCAGCCGGTGCATCGGGAGGCAAGTGAACTGCCAGCGGTGGGCCGGCGCAGTTATGGGCGCGAAGGCGGGCGTCCCGGCGCGCGGGGGGGCGCACGGGGCGGCCTGGGGGAGGCGATGGGCGTCTCCGGGCCGCGGGTGCGCGAGCGCAGTGTGGCAAGCAGCGGCAACGGGGGCGGCGCGGCTGCCGCCGGACAGGCCACGCAGCGCATCTTTCCCTTCGGGGTCAGCCGGAATCGTCTGGAGACCGCCATCGAGCGCCTGGGTGTGCCGGCGGTGATCGTCCGAGATATGAAAGATGCCACTCTGGTGATGACATTGAAGAACTACTATCGCCAGAGCGCGCAGCGGCTGCGGCAGGCCGAAGAGCAGGGCGTACCGGTGTATGTGCTGCGCAACAACACCATCTCGCAGATGGAGCGCCAACTGGCCCACGTCTTTAACCTGCGCGAAGTGGACCATGATGCGAGTTTCCCCTCGCTGCGCCACGCCGAGGATAGCAGCGTGGTCGAAGAGGCCATGCTGGAAGTGGAGGAGGCGATCAACCAGCTTATGAACGGCGAGCGCACGGTGGTTGAGTTAACGCCGCGGAGCAGTTACATTCGCAAGTTGCAGCATCAAATGGCCGACCGTTATAACCTCCGCTCGGAGAGCCGGGGCGAAGACTCTAACCGGCGGGTGAAGATTTTCCGCTGAGGTAGTGCGAGCCTGATCAGAAAGCCGGTTATTCAGGGAGTTCGCGGGAGGGCGTTGCCTTCTCGGGGTCTTCTGGAGGAGTTGGGCAGGCGCTACACAGTACATCCGGCGAGTCCTGGCGGAAGGCGGGTGGCGACCCGCAGCAGGCCCGCGCATCTGGTCTATCGTCAAAGATTGTATAATACGGGCTGACAGTTAGCAATTGCCACGCGGCCTTTTATGTCACCGTGCGAGGGAACTGCGAAGGACCGCACCGCTCAGGAGTGGATCATCAACAACGATGGGCGTCTTCATTACCTTCGAGGGACCGGAGGGCAGCGGGAAGAGCACGCAGGCGCGGTTGCTCTACGAGCGGTTACAGGCTGAGGGCTATCCGGTTATTCTGACCCGCGAGCCGGGGGGGACGCGCATCGGCGAGATGATCCGTCGCATCCTGATCGATCTGCGCCATACCGAGATGGCTCCGACGACGGAAACGCTGCTGTTCTCAGCAGCGCGGGCCCAACTGGTCAGTGAACTGATCCGGCCGTACCTGAGCACAGGGGGAATTGTGCTTTGCGATCGCTACGCCGACTCCACTTTCGCCTATCAGGGGTACGGTCTGGGACGCGATCTCGACGAGTTGCAGGCGATCACTGCCGTAGCCACCGGCGGACTGATGCCTGATCTGACATTTTACCTGGACATTGATGTGGAAGAGGGGCTGCGGCGCAAGCGCGCCCAGCGGGAACGCACCGCCGCGCCGGGAGCTTCCGGCGTGCAGGCGGAATGGAACCGGCTCGATGCTCGCGATCTGGCCTACCACCAGCGCGTGGTGGCGGGGTTCTTCGAGTTGATGCGACGAGAGCCGGCGCGCTGGCGGCGTCTCTCCGCCAACCAGCCTGTTGAAGCGCTGGCGGCCCAGATCTACGTCGAAGTTGAACCGCTGCTGGCTCCGGTCGCGCGGTTAGGTCCTACGGTATGAAACTGGTGCTCGCGATCGTGCAGCCGCAGGATGCGACCATGCTTGTGGACGCGCTGATGGAGCACGGCTACCGAGTGACGCGTCTGAGCAGCCAGGGCGGCTTCCTGCGCGAAGGAAATGTGACTCTGATGCTCAGCGTTGAGGATGAGCAGATAAACGACGTCATCCGTGTGGTGCGCGAACACTGCTCTACGCGCGCTCGCTTTGTCTCACCGATGCCGCCGATCGCGGAGTCGGGCGAGTTTTACCCCCCCGCGCCGCTCGAGGTGCAGGTGGGAGGCGCAACGGTGTTTGTGCTGAAGGCGGAGACGAAGCGATTGTAGCCCGCCAATGCTGGCGTAGACGGACACCTCGATGGACGCCTTGCAGGACCTGTTGACGAACCTGGTTCCGATTTTGCAGCTTGTGGGCATCCTGCTCGGGGCCTACCTGGTGCTGATCTGGGCCGCATCGGTGCTCTGGGCCTACCGTGACATTCGCCAGCGCAGCGAGGATGTCTCGGTGCAGGTGCTGGCCGTGAGCCTGGTGCTCCTGCTGCCCTTCGCGGGCATCCCCCTGCACCTGATCCTGCGCCCGCCGCAGACGCTCGCCGAACGTTACGAGCGGGAACTGGAGCAGGAGTACCTGCGGCGCGACATCGAGGAGAAGTATGTTTGCCCGGAGTGCCAGCGGCCTATTGAGCCTGACTTTATCCTCTGCCCGCACTGCCAGACGGCTCTGCGCCGTCATTGTGACGTATGCCATCGCGTGATTGACCTGACCTGGAGCATCTGCCCCTACTGCGGCGCCGACGGCAGCCATAGTTCCCGCCAGGCGCCGACAATTCCGGCGACAAGTTATCCTGCCTTGCAACACGCCGAAGAGGTGAGTCGTTCGTAGCACCGCGTCTGAGCTTCGTTGCCAGGTCGAGGTGAAGCACTGGCGCCGCCAGTGCTTCGGCCTTCTAGAGCGCGGCTCATTCAGTCGCATTCGCCGATGCCCGACCAGTGTGGACGGAACCATACTAGGGAGGTTCGTGGAGGTGGAGCATGCCGGCAATTACCGATGTTCCTGGCGTGATGGTGGGCCATGCCCACGATGCCGAGGCGTTGACGGGAGTGACCGTGGTGCTTGCCCTCGAAGGGGCGGTCGGAGGAGTGGATGTGCGCGGGGGTGCTCCCGGCACACGCGAGACCGACTTGCTGGCCCCGGAAAATAGCGTGCAGGAAGTCCACGCCGTAGCACTCTGCGGCGGAAGCGCCATGGGGTTGGCAGCGGCGAGCGGGGTGGTCCAGTGGTTGCGCGAGCAAGGCGTGGGCTTCGATGTGGGCATCACCCGCGTGCCCATCGTTCCTGCGGCGGTAATCTTTGATTTGCAGATTGGCAGCCATGAGCGTTTCCCTGACGCGGCCATGGGTTACGCGGCCTGCAAGGCCGCTGGTACGCACGTGGCCGAAGGCTGCGTCGGAGCGGGAATGGGGGCCACGGTGGGCAAGGTCCTGGGACCGCAGGCGGCGATGAAATGCGGCGTCGGCACGTGGAGCGAAATGCTGGCCGATGGCGTTATGGTGGGGGCGCTGGCAGTGGTGAACGCCTTCGGCGATGTCTGGCGCGAGCACGGAGGCATTCTGGCGGGCGTGCGCGGCCCGGACGGGCGCATGCTTGACGCGACCCGGGTGCTGCGCGATGGGCAGGTTCAGGCGGCCCTGAGCGCCCGACGCGGCGAGCACCGCAATACGACGATTGCCGTGGTCGCCACCGATGCGCGGCTGACCAAAGCCGAGGCCACCCGGCTGGCCCAGATGGCGCATGACGGGCTGGCACGCACGATCCGCCCCGTGCATACCCCCTTTGATGGGGATACGGTCTTCGTCCTGGCAACCGGGCGCCGACCGGCGCCCCATCTGGTGGTGCTTGGCAGCATCGCCGCCGATACGCTGGCGCGGGCAGTCGAGCGGGCCGCACTGACCGCCACCGCGATGGGCGGGTTGCCGGCGGCGAGTGATCTGGGGAGCGGCAATCCGTAAGCCCCTGACCGGTTACGCTGCTGGGAGGGCTGCGCCCCTCCGGTCCCGCCTGCAATCCGGAGGGTTGCGCCACTCGACAAGTCAGAGGCGATCGGGTACAATCGCCGCGCCTATGAAACCCTCGCACGTACTCCTCTTGCTCCTGCTGGCGGCGTTGCTGGCCGCCTGTGAGATTCAGGGCGGCGCGCCCCGTCCCACGTCCGTGGCCTCCGCGCCGCCTGGCGCGACCGCTGCCCCGCCAGCGGAAGCGACCGTCGCCCCGGCGCTTACCAGCGTCCCGTCGCCCGAAACGGCCACCGTCGCGCCGCCGGTCGCCGAACGTGGGGTGCGCATCGGGCTGCTCGACGATCCCGGCGACCTGCTGCCCTACCACGATGACCCCGCCGACGAGCGCCTTACAGCGCCGATCACCGAACTGCTCTTCCCGGCGCCGCTGCTGGTCCATAGCTACGCGTACACCACCACCGGCGTGCTCGAACGAGTGCCCAGCCTGGAGAACGGCGATGTGACGGTGTCAACGGTCGAGGTCTACCTCGACAGCGCGGGGATGATCACCACCACGGCCACCGCCGTGATCACCGAGGTGCAGCAGATCAGCGTCACTTTCCGCTGGAACCCGAAGCTGACCTGGTCGGATGGCACGCCGGTGACCGCCGATGACTCGCTCTATGCCTATGAACTGGCCCGGCAGGTGTACATGGGGCAGGAAGCGGCGAGTAAACTGGCCTTGCTCGACCGCTATGAGAAGGTGGACGCGCATACGACACGGGCGGTGCTCAAGCCAGACTACACCGATCCGGCCTATCCCGCGGTGTACTGGACGCCGCTGCCGCGCCACGCGCTGCTGGGGCGCAACCTGAACGACTTGCGTGAGGGCGATTTCGCGCGCGCGCCGCTAAGCTACGGGCCTTACGTGGTGGAACGGCGCGACCAGGGCAGTGTGCGGCTCGCGCGCAATCCGTACTACCAGGGCCGGGCGGGACCGTTCGAGAACATCACCTTCATTTTCCGCGACAATCCCGATCTCCTGCGGACCGCAGTCGCGGGGGGCAGCCTGGATGTGGCCCTGCTGGAGCAACCGCTTCCCGAAACGTTGCGGTTGATTCGCGCTGACGCCGAGCAGGGAGCGCTCAAAGTCAGCGTTGTGTCCAGTCCGGTGTGGGAGCATCTCACACTGAACCTCGACGTGCCGGTGTTGCAGAACATTCGGGTGCGACGGGCAATCGCTCATGCCATCAACCGCGAGGCGATGGTGGCGGAGTTGCTGGGGGGCTATGGCGCGGTGCTGGATAGCTGGATCGTGCCGGGGCAGTGGGCCGCCGCGCCGCCGGATCAACTCACGCGCTACCCCTATGACCCTGATGCCGCCCGCCGCCTGCTGGACGAGGCCGGACTGGTTGACGCCAACGGCGATGGGCTGCGCGAGGTGCGCGGTCAACCCTTCGTGCTCAACCTGGTGACAACGCAAAACTCGCCGTTGCGTCTGGCCGCCGCCCGGCGGATCAGCGCCGATCTGGCCGCGGTTGGCATAGGCACATCGTTGCAAGAAGTGCCCACCGCCGGTCTGTACAGCGCCGACGGGCCACTCTTCCGGCGCACTTTTGAGATAGCGCTGTTTGCATGGATCGCCGGCCCGGATCCCCGCGGCTGGGAGCGCTGGAGTTGCGCGGGGGTGCCCAGTGAGAACAATGGCTGGACGGGCAACAACTTCTCCGGCTGGTGCTTCTTCGAGGCCGACCGGGCCATCCGTATCGCGACCACCTCGCTGGTGCAGGAAGAACGCGCGGCTGCTTACCTGCGCCAGCAGCAACTCTTCACTCAGGAAGTGCCGGTGCTCCCCCTGTTCCAGCGCGTTGACGTGACCCTGGTTGCCCCGTCGCTCGCCGGTGTTAAGGCCGATCCAACTGCGCCGATCACCTGGAACAGCGCCGACTGGTCGCGCGTGAGCGCAGCGGAGGCCGTCAGGCCTCGCCCGTAGACGGCGCGATCACCAGGCGGCGCAAGCTCAGATTGCTATCAGGCGCTGTGCATTTCGCACCTGCTGAGAGGCGCGCTCTACTGAACCTATTCGTACCGCTCTAGCGTTTCTCGAAAAGGTTGATCCGCAACGATGACGGTACGAGCGCCGCGAGCCACACGGCTGAGGGTCCTCAGCGGATCAAGCGTTCCAGTGAGTGCTCCAGAGAGTGCGGAGGGCTGCAAACGGCTTCAAAAGCTCCGCCCTACATTCCGCCGCGTGCTCTGCGGTAAATTTGAACACGTGCGAGGCGCGCCGCTGGGACGCGACCGGCCGGTCGCCCTCCCTCGCCCACGTCCAACTGGATGCCAACCTTCGTGTTACAATGGCAATAACCCTCATCACGTCGTGGTCCCGACAACATACGAGGCCCGGAGGAACAACGATGTTCGAATCAAAAGAGCAGGTCCAGGCGGCACAGGAGCGCTGGGAACAGCAGTGTCTCTGGCCTACCCTCGAACGCGCGCCCGAGCGCCCCGTCCGCTTCATGACCACCAGCAGCGCCCCCGTGGAGCGCCTCTATACCCCGCTGGACCTGGCGGACAATGACTATCTGCGCGACATTGGCTATCCCGGCGAGTATCCCTTCACGCGGGGCATTCATCCCACCGGATACCGCGGCAAGATCTGGACGATGCGGATGTTCGCCGGCTTCGGCACGGCCGAGGAGACGAATCAGCGCTTCAAGTACCTGCTGAGCCAGGGGCAGACCGGTCTGTCCATAGCCTTCGACATGCCCACGCTCTACGGCCGCGATACCGACCACCCGCTGGTGGAAGGGGAGTTTGGCAAGTGCGGCGTGGCGGTCTCGTCGCTGGCGGACATGGAGGTGCTGCTCGACGGCATTCCTCTGGACCAGGTTTCGACCTCGATGACGATCAACTCGCCCGCGGCGATGATCTGGGCGATGTATCTGGTTGTGGCCGAAAAGCGCGGCGTTCCCTGGACGCAACTGCGCGGCACGATCCAGAACGATATTCTCAAGGAGTATATCGCGCAGAACGAATACATCTTCCCGCCTGAGCCGAGCATGCGCCTGGTGGTGGACACGATTGAGTTCGGCAGTCGCTATGTGCCGCAGTGGAATCCGATCAGCGTGAGCGGCTACCATATCCGCGAGGCGGGCAGCACGGCCGCGCAGGAACTGGCCTTCACCCTGGCCGACGGGCGGGCCTATGTGGAGGCCTGTCTGGCGCGGGGCCTGGACATTGATGACTTCGCGCCGCGCATTTCCTTCTTCTTCAACGCGCATAACGACTTCTTCGAGGAAATCGCCAAGTATCGGGCGGCGCGGCGCATCTGGGCGCGGCTCATGCGCGAGACTTACGGGGCGAAGAAGGAACGCTCCTGGTGGCTGCGCTTCCACACGCAAACCGCCGGCTGCTCGCTGACGGCCCAGCAACCCGAGGTGAACATCGTGCGCACGGCCATCCAGGCCCTCGCGGCGGTGCTGGGCGGCACGCAGAGCCTGCACACTAACTCGATGGACGAGGCCCTGGCCCTGCCTTCGGAGAAGGCCGTCACCATCGCCCTGCGCACGCAGCAGGTGATTGCCGCCGAGAGCGGCGTGACCAATACGGTTGATCCGCTCGGCGGCAGTTACTTCGTCGAGGCGCTGACGGATCGCATGGAGCGGGAGGTGAACGCCTACTTCAAGGCGATCTACGACCAGGGCGGAGTGATAGCTGCCATTCGCAATGGCTACTTCCAGAAGGAGATCGCCGACGCGGCCTATCGCTACCAGCAGGAGATTGATAAGCACGAGCGCGAGATCGTCGCCGTGAACGCCTACCAGACTTCGGCGCCGCTGGAGATCCCCATCCTGGAGATGGACCCGGAGGGCGAACGCAAGCACCTGGAGCGCCTGAACCGGGTGCGCCGCGAGCGCGACAACGAGCTGGTCCGGCGACGCCTGGCCGAACTGCGGGCAGCGGCCCAGGGGGATGAGAACACCATGCCCGCCATTCTGGAGTGCGTGCGCGCCTACTGCACTATCGGCGAGATGTGCGACGTGCTGCGCGAGGTGTTTGGGGTGTATCAGGAGACGACTGTCGTGTAGGGTCCCGGGGGTGGAGCGGTGGGGAGTGGATGGGGTTCTTGACACCTCCACTTTTCCCCACCCTCACACCTCCACACCTCCACACCTCCACACCTCTACACCTCCACACCTCAAAACTCCCCTCCCGGCGGGCGGATGCGTTCGAGCAGCAGGAATCCCAGCGCGGTAACCAGCATAAGGATGGTGGCCAGGGCCAGGGCCTGCCCGTAGTTGAGCGCCCCCGGCTGACCGAGGAAGCGAAAGATCATCACCGGCAGGGTTGGCGCTTCCGGGCGGGCGAGCAGCAGGGTGGCGCCAAACTCGCCCAGGGAAACGGTGAAGGCAAAGACAGCGCCGGTGACCAGAGCCGGAGCAATCTGCGGCAGTTCGACCCGCAGCCATGCCTGCACCGGCGAGGCCCCCAGGAGTGCCGCTGCCTCCCGCTGGCGCGGGTTAGTCGCTCGCAGCACCGGCGCCAGGGCGCGAATGACGAAGGGCAGGGCCACCAGCGTGTGAAGCACGGGAATGAGCCAGGGCGAGGTTCGCAGCCCGCCCAGCCCCGGCACGCTCAGGGCTACCAGGTAGCCCAGTCCCAGGGTGACCGCCGACGTTCCCAGAGGCAGCACGAACAGCGCATCGAGCAGAGCCGCGCCGGTGGTCGCGCGCCGCCGGGCCTCCGGTGGCGACCCTGGCGGCGCGGGGCGGCGCGCCAGCAGGTAGGCCGCCGGAACGCCAATGCTCAGCGCGAGGAGCGTGGTGGTCGCCGCAATGCGCAGCGAGTTGGCAACCGCCGCTGTTGGGGGCGTGAAGAAGGCTGACCCGGTAAGATTCTGGCCCAGGGCGAGATAGGCGGCCAGGGTGAAGCGCGGTGTGTCCGGGCCCGGCGCGAGCACCGAGCGCAGCGCCAGGGCGGCTAGTGGAGCGCCCAGCAGCAGGGCGATGAATAGCATCGTCGCGCCGACCAGCAGCTTCTCGCCGGGCGCGCGGGGAGGACGTGCCGTAAAGCTGCGCGGCTGCAACTCCAGGGGCGTCGTGGCCCGGGCCGTCAGGCGGGTATAGGCGAAACTCAGCCCCAGCATACAGACCAGTTGAATCAGCGCCAGAGTCGCAGCCACATCCAGGCGCAACAAATGGGCCGTCTGGCGGTAGATCTCCACTTCCAGCGTGGTCAGACGCGGCCCGCCGAGAATGACCATCACCCCGAAGCTGGTAAAGGTGAAGATAAAGATCAGCAGCGCCGCCGCGCCCAGCGCTGGCGCGAGCAGCGGCAGCGTCACGCGCGCCAGCGCGTCGAGACGCGAGGCCCCCAGCACCATCGCGGCCTGCTCCAGCCGCGGATCGAGATTAGCCCAGAACCCGCCCACCAGACGCACCACCACGGTGTAGTTGTAAAAGACGTGGGCCAGCAGCACCGCCGCCAGCCCTTCCAACCGGATCGGCGGCGTGGCCGGCCCGAAGATGGTCTGGAGGCTCTGATTGATCAAGCCCTGTGGCCCCAGCAGCGCGCCAAAGGCCGCAGCTACCACTACCGTGGGCATCACAAAGGGTATCCCGGCGACGGTCCGCAGCAACGCTTTTCCCGGGAATGCGTAGCGGGCGAAGACGTAAGCGCCTGGCAGTCCCAGGGCCAGGGTCAGGGCCGTTGAGAGCGCCGCCTGTCCAGCGGTAAAGGCGAGCACGCGCCAGTAGTAGGGCGCGCCCAGCGTTTCGAGCAGCCCGGCCAGGCCGTCGGCGAAACTCAGTCGGACGATGGCGAACAGCGGGTAGAGAAAGAACAGGGTCAGAAAGAGCACCGGCAGGAGCAGAACGACCGTCCTGGCGCTCCGGGCAAGAAATGGTTCACATTGGCGTGACAATCCGGCGCACATCTCTATACCTCTATGGATGCTGTTGGTGGAAGTATGGAGGTATGGAGGTGTGGAGGTGTGGAGGTGTGCATAGTCTGAAAGGCGGTGTGACCGGCCCCTGCCGGATGGTCGGGTTGGGGAGGGCGAGGGCCTCCGAAGGAAACGCCTGTTGAAGCGGTTGTTGTGCGAACTCAGGGTTATGACCTGCATTCCCGGCCCGAGAGGTGTGCGCCGTCGGGCAGGCCGGGCCGCGGGTCAAGCGGTTCAGCGGAGCACGATCTCGGTCCATTCGGCAATCCACTGATCGCGATAGCGATCAATCAGGTCAGGCGCCAGGTCAGCCGGCTGGGAGGGAAGTTCGGCGAAGCGGAGAAACACATCGGGCAGGGGCGCCCGGGGGTTGGCGGGGTAGACGAACATCTGGAGCGGAATGTCGGCCTGAAACTCCGGCTGGAGCATGAAGTCAACGAACTGCCGGGCGGCGGCTTCATCGCGGGCGCCGCGGAGAATGCCGACGAACTCGATCTGACGAAAGCTGCCGCCGGGGACGAGCAGGTTGCCCGTCGGCGGTTCGGACAGCCGGCCCTCGCTGAAGAACACCTCGGCGGCGGGACTGGTGGTGTAGCTGACCACCAGGGGATAGGCGCCGGCGCCGCTGCTGCCGCTAAAATGGGTGTAGTAGGCCTCGCTCCAGCCCTGGGTGACCAGCACCTCATTGGCGCGCAGATCGCGCCAGAAGTCCTTCCAGGTATACGCGCCGGCTTCGCCGAAATGGCCGATGGTGGCGAGGAGGAAGGCCAGGCCGGGCGAGGAGGTGGCCGGGTGCTGCACGACCAGTTTACCTCTCCATGCCGGCAGGGTCAGATCGCGCAGATCGGCCGGCGGAGTCAGACCGGCTGCATCGAGCGCCGCTTTGTCGTAGTTGATCACCACATAACCGAAATCTACCGGCAAGAGCCGGTTTTCCGGATCGAGCTTCAGATCCTCTGGCAGATCGGTAAGTGCAGGTGAAGCGTAGGGTGTCAGGATATCGGCGGCGAGGGCGCGGCTCAGAAAGGTGTTGTCCACGCCAAACAGAACATCGGCGAGGGGCGCATTTTTGCTGAGAATGGCCTGGTTGAGCACCGTTCCGGCATCACCGGCCTTGAGGAACTCAACGCTGACGCCCGACCGGGCGGTGAACGCATCCAGCACCCCCTGGCTTACGGAAAAGCTATCGTGGGTCATGACCACGATACGGCGGGTCTCGGCGGCGGGCGTTGCGCCAGCGGGGACAACACTGGCGGCGGGGGTGATCATCGGCGGGGGGGTGGGGCGGCTGGCGCCAGGCTGGCCGCAGGCCACGAGGAGCAGGACGATGGCCGCGAAGAGGATCAGGCGACGCATACAGGGATCCTTTCATATCTACGAGCGACGCGATAACAAAAAAGCCGCCGACCCGGGTAGAGGACGGCGGCCACAGGGGGCTGCTGGCGCTTCCCTACGCTGGTATGACCCAGGTCAGGTTCAACGGGTCAGCGGCATTCATGGGGGCCGCAATCTCAGCCGGGCTCTCCCGGCACCCCGAGCTTGGTATGTATTTCATTGGATGGTAACACGAGTGGGGCAAGCAGTCAATTCCAGCCAGGAGGTGCTTGTTCAGATGTCCCGCGGAGTCCGCAGAGCATGTGCCGGTTCAACCCTCCAATCCATGTTCGGTGGAGGTGAACCCTATCCGCCGGGGCGTGGGGGAGGCGGATTTCCCCTGTGGCAGCAAGCCGGAGGGTTGCTGCCACATCTCATATATACAACTCTTACACTGGCGCAAAGCAGGCCCGGAGCGCGTATGCTATACTAAAGCAGCGTCCCGGTTACGAGCATCCATTCGCGGCCCGGAAGCAAGGACGCTTCCTCCGAACGCCAGCAGACGCCGGGACCGACATCCGAGTGAGGGATACCGTCGTATGAGACTTGAGCGATTTACAGAAAAGGCGCAGGACGCCTTCCAGGCCGCGCAGGAGATCATGCAGGAGCAGCATCACACGCAGCTCGATGTTGAACATGTCTTTCTGGCAATGCTGCGCCAGCGTGATGGCCTGGCAGCGCGCGCCCTTGCGCGATTGAATGTTGACCCGGAACTGGTTGCTCAGCGTGTCGAGCGCGAGCTGGAAAAGTCGCCGAAGGTGTACGGCCAGTACGGCCTCGGCAACCAGGTCTATGTGACGCCGCGCACCCAGCGGCTGGTGAAGCGGGCCGAGGAGGAGGCCAATCGCCTCGGCGACCAGTATGTCGGCGTGGATCATCTGCTGATCGCCCTGAGCGGTGAGCGTGAGGGGGCCTCGGCCCGCATCCTGCACAGCTTTAGCATTGATCAGGAGCGCATCTACCAGGCCCTGATGGAGATCCGTGGCGCCCAGCGCTCGGACGATCCGGGCGCCGAGAGCCGCTACGAGATCCTGGAAAAGTACAGCACCGATCTGACCGAGATGGCCCGGCAGGGCAAGCTTGACCCGGTCATTGGTCGCGATGCCGAGATCACCCGTGTCATCCGCATTCTCTCGCGGCGCACCAAGAACAACCCGGTGCTCGTGGGCGAGACGGGCGTAGGCAAGACGGCGATTGCCGAGGGCCTGGCCCAGCGGCTGGTGACCGGCGATGTGCCGCCGACATTGCGTGACCGGCGCCTGCTGGCGCTTGACCTGGCAGGCATGGTGGCCGGGTCGAAGTTCCGCGGCGAGTTCGAGGAGCGCCTCAAGGCAGTAATGGACGAGGTGCGCAACGCCAAGGGCAAGGTCATCCTCTTCATAGATGAGTTGCACACCGTCGTCGGCGCAGGCGCGGCGGCGGGCAGCATTGATGCCAGCAACATGCTCAAGCCGGCCCTGAGCCGCGGCGAGATCCAGGTGGTCGGCGCAACCACGATTGACGAGTATCGCAAGCACATCGAGAAAGACGCCGCCCTGGAACGCCGCTTCAGCCCGGTGTTCGTCGAAGAGCCGGACGTCGAGACCACGGTTGAGATGCTGCGCGGTCTGCGGAAGCGCTACGAGGAGCATCATCAACTTACCATCTCCGATGCTGCGCTGCACGCCGCTGCGCACCTGTCGAGCCGTTATATCAACGATCGCTTCCTGCCTGACAAGGCGATTGACCTGATTGACGAGGCCAGCGCCAAGCTGCGCATTGATATCTACTCGATGCCTCCGGCGCTGAAGGCCAAGGAGAGCGAGTTGCGCCGGTTGCAGCAGGAGGAGGAAGAGGCTGGCGCCCGCCGCGACTACGAGCGGGCCGCTCTGTTGCGCTCGCGCTACCTGGCGCTTCAGGCCGAATTTGAAAGCGAGCGCGCGGCGTGGCTCAAGGCGGCCAATCTCGACGAAGTGGTGGACGATGAAGACGTCGCCCAGATCGTCTCAAGCTGGACCGGCGTGCCCGTCAGCCGCATGCTGGAGACGGAACGTGAGAAGCTGATCCATATGGAGGAGCGTCTCCACGACCGGGTGATCGGCCAGCACGAGGCCATTGTGGCCCTCTCCGACGCTATCCGCCGGGCGCGTAGCGGCCTGCGCGATCCGCGCCGGCCGATTGGCAGCTTCATCTTCGTCGGCCCCACCGGTGTGGGCAAGACGGAACTGGCCAAGGCCCTCGCGGAGTTCCTCTTCGATAGCGAAGACGCTATGACCCGCGTGGACATGAGCGAGTTCCAGGAGCGCCACACTGTGGCCCGGCTCATCGGCGCCCCGCCTGGCTACGTCGGGTACGATGAGGGCGGCCAGCTTACCGAGAGCATCCGCCGGCGGCCTTACCAGGTGGTGCTGTTCGACGAGATTGAAAAGGCTCATCCGGACGTATTCAACGCCCTGTTGCAGGTGCTCGACGATGGTCGCCTCACCGATGGTCAGGGGCGCACGGTTGATTTCCGCAACACGGTGATCATCATGACCAGCAACGCCGGCACCGAACATCTGCAGGGCGGCGGCATCGGCTTTTCTACCGGCGGCAAAGGCCCGCGGCAGATTGATATGAAGGACGCGCGCAAGAAAGTGGACGAGGCGCTGCGCCAGACCTTCCGGCCCGAGTTCCTCAACCGGGTGGACGAGATCATCCTCTTCCATCCCCTGTCTATGGAGGATCTCACCCGGATCATCGATCTGCAGGTGGGCGACCTGGTTGAGCGCCTGCGCGAACAGAAGATCACCCTGAAACTCACCAAGGCGGCCAAAGAGTATCTGGTGACCGAAGGTTACAACCCGGTCTATGGAGCGCGGCCGCTGCGGCGCACCGTGCAGCGCCTGCTTGAAACGCCCATCTCGCGCGAGTTGCTGCGGGGCGTTTTCAAGGCCGGCGATACGATCGAAGTTGACCTGGAAAACGGCCAACTGGTCTTCCATCGCGGCGATGTGCTGGAGATCGAAAGCACCCGCCCGGCCGAACCTCTTGGAGCATAGATTACGATACGCTGGATCAGATCACGGCCCCCGTTTCCCGCGGGAAACGGGGGCCGTTGCGTGTCGGGGAGATCAGCTCTCCGTCACTCGGCAGGCGTGCTGCAGGGCGCGGAAACCCGCAACCTCACCCTTTCCCCATGTAGCATGGCGCAGCCGCACTACATCGGAAAGGGTTTTTTAGAGCCTCTGAAAAATATTGAAAGAGGAAAGTGTCATTATAGTACTATGAAAAATCCGAAATGCTACGCTGGAAAATAATAACATTTCATTCATCTATTACTCTTCCTATTGAGGAATAGGAGTATCGGGTATTTGCATTCACCGGCGGATCATGTATGCTGAAGAGAAGTAACTGTTTGAGTTGCTCGTCCGCCGTGCCAAACTGTCGTGACCATCCAAACCTCATCTTTACCCTGCCACAACGTTGCACCTGCACAAGTTGCTCTGGAACGGTCGAGCAATCTTCGCGATGGCGCCCACGGAGCTGAACTATGTCGTCTGGCCCTGCAATCCAGCAAACCAGAACAATCGAAGAACCCTCTCCTCTTCCACCAACGAGCGACCCTGGACTGCTCAACCGAATGCGCGACCTGCTCGGCAGCGTCGGGGCTTTCCTGGCTGCGAGCCGGCATACGAATCCGCTGCCTGTGTTGGAGGACCTTGCCAGCGATTGGCTGCGCGCCGAACACGTGACTATCGCCATTCCGGCCGGCACAGATGTCATCGAGCACCACGAGCCGGGCGTGCTCGGCGGGCCAGTGCTGATCGGGCGGCGCGTGATCGGGCGCATCGTAGCCACGCGCACCCGACCCTTCAACGCCGAGGATCGGGCCTTGCTGCTCCCAATTGGCCAGTTGATCGGTGTAGCACTCGAGCATGCGATGCTCCAGGGGCAGGTGGAGCAACACACGAACGCCACGCAGGCCCACGAGAAGACCCTGGAGCGCTTGCTGGGCTTCGGACGCGGGGTGGTAAGTGGAGCGAGCGATCCGCAGGCGCTGGCGCGACAGATCGCGATGCACATTCCCGCGATGGTGGGTGGCGAGCGGGCCTCGGTGCTGCTGCTGCCGCCGTGTGATGCGCGCCATCCCGTGCTGGTGCTGAGCAATGGCGTGACTGCTGCGCCTGAGCGCGCCCGCGAGGTGGCCGAACACGGCCTCGCCGGGCTGGTGCTGCGCAATCGTGCGCCGCTGATTATTGACGAAACCGACACCGACCGGCGCTGGCTGGGGTTGAAACTGGGGGGCGGCGACACGCCTACCCGGTGCGCTATGGCTGCGCCGCTTCTCTGGGGCGACCGGGTGCTCGGCGCGCTCACCGTGACTACGACGCGCAGCCGGGTCTTCAACCCCGCCCACCTGAACCTGCTTGAACTGGTGGCCTGCCACGTGGCGCTGGCGATTCAGGCGGCCAACCTTCAGACGTGCCTGATGACAACCGCCGGGCATCTTGCCGATAGCATCCTTGAGTTGGAGACAGCGCTGCAAGAGTTGCACACAGGTGAGTCTGCCGCTGTCAGCCGCCTTGATGCCGCGGTCGCGCGGCTGCGTGAAGAACATGCGCGCCTGCGCGCGTTTGTAGGGCAGTAGACCAGAGGACGAGACCAGGTTGCATTCCTGGGAGACAACCCGGCAAGAGACAACCCGCCGAAGGGCGACCCGGCGGGAGACAACCCGGCGGGTTGTCTCTACTGGTTGGCGGGCAGGGAGGGATTCGAACCCTCGACAGCGTTACCGCTGTACGGCATTTCCAGTGCCGCGCACTAGACCAGACTATGCGACCTGCCCTCTCCAGGCGATTGTACCACGCCAACGGGCGAGGCGCAAACCTTTCGAGCAGAATAGGGTTGACATCCGGCTCACCGCCGCCCCCAGATGGCGAATGCGACGCAAGGATGTGCCGGAAAACCCTACCCTTGAGAAGGGCAGCGCCCTCCTGCGCCTTTCCGGTGGCGGACACAGGCCGGAGAAGCTCTGGTTTCTCCGGTTACGTGTCGTCCATATCCAGCGCCTGCGTCGAACGTAAGAACCCGCGCTGTTCGAGCAGGGCGATAATCCGGCGGGCGCAGTCTTCCGGCGAGGTGTCCTCGGTAGTCAGCCGCAGTTCCGGGTCTATCGGCGGCTCATAGGGATCATCAATGCCGGTGAAGCCGCGCAACTCGCCGCGCCGCGCTCTGGCGTAGAGGCCCTTGGTGTCGCGCTGCTCGCAAACGGCCAGGGAGGTGTCTACAAATACCTCGATGAAGCGATCAGAGCCGACCATGTGGCGCACTTCGTTGCGCGCGGCGCGGTAGGGGCTGACGGCGGCGCAGACCGCCACGCCGCCGTGACGCACTACTTCCGCGGCGACAAAGCCGATCCGCAGGATGTTCGCGTCCCGGTCCTCGCGCGAGAAACCCAGACCCTTTGAGAGATGCATCCGCACCACGTCGCCATCGAGGAGGGTGATCTGCCGGCCCCGTTCGAGGAGCAGCGGCAGCAGGGCCTCGGCGATGGTAGACTTGCCGGCTCCGCTCAGGCCGGTGAACCAGACGCAGAAGCCCTGCCGGTGGCGCGGCGGGTAGACCTCGGCGAGGATGGCTGCCGTTTCGGGCCGCGTGAACCAGGCCGGCAAGGGACGACCCCGGGCCAGGTACTCTTCGCGCACCTGGCTCCCTGAAATGCTCAGCACCCGCGCGCCGGGCGGAACGGCGCTGATTTCAACGTAGCGGTCCTCGTCGGGCAGGTAGACCAGTTCCTCGAAGGGCACCATCTGCACCCCGATCTCGTCGGCATAGCGGGCCACCAGTTCCTGCGCCTCCAGAGGGCCGTAGAACGGGCGGCCCTGGCTGTCAACGCCCGGCCCGGCGTGGTCGCGCCCGACAATGAAGTGGGAGGCGCCGTAGTTGCGCCGGATGATGGCGTGCCAGAGGGCCTCGCGCGGGCCGGCCATGCGCATCGCCAGAGGAATGAGACTGAGCAGCGTGCGCCGCGGGTCGTAGTAGCGTTCAACCACCGCCTGGTAACCGCGCACGCGGCTGTAGTGGTCCACGTCGCCAGGACGGGTCATACCCACGGCGGGGTGGATCAGCAGCGCGCCGCCCACGGCATCCGCGGCGCGCTTGGTCAGTTCTTCGTGCACGCGGTGCAGGGGGTTGCGGGTCTGAAAGGCTACGACCTGGCTGTAGCCCAGGCTCTCAAGCCGCTCGCGGGTCTGGGCGGGGGTGAGGCGCAGATGGGCGAAATCCAGGGTGCGGGGCAGATCTAGCACGGTGATCGGCCCGGCCAGGCAGCGCTCGCCCCAGCCGCGCATTTCGGCCACCAGGGGATGACGCGGATCGGTGGTGCCCAGCACGGCCAGGGCCTCTTCGTCCCGGTCCCAGCCATAGATCTCATCCACGCGCATCAAGGCTACCGGGTTGTTACGCTGGTCGGCGAGAGTAATTTCGTCGCCGGGACGGATCGGCGGCGTCGCCGGGACGCGCAGGACGACGGGGATGGGGAACAGCGTCCCGTCGGCGAGGCGCATCTCGGCTAGCACACGCCGATAATCAGCAGACCCCATGAAGCGATCCAGGGGCGAAAAGGCGCCGGTGGCGAGCAACTCCAGGTCGCAGAGGGTGCGGGCCGAGAGTTGTACTGCTGGCAGGCGCCGGGCCCGCTCCAGCAGACGCAGCCGCTCCGCGCCGGTCACGACCAGGTTCTTCAGCGTTCCGCCGTAGGGGGGAATGAGGGGCATAGGAGCTCCTTGGGTTTGTCTGTGGAGATGTAGAGGTGTGGAGGTGTGAAGTTGGAAAACAGCTCCAATCTTACACCTCCACACCTCCACACCTCCACACCATCCTTCACCAGGCCACGACGCGCCCGCGCAGGTCACCCGGAGCGGCGATCCCGTAGCGCGCCAGCAGCGTCGGCAGGACATCATAGATGGTCACTCCGTCAAGCCGCCGGCCAGCGCCGGGGCGGGCGGGGTCGTAGAAGATGAACAGGCCATGCTGCGCGTGGTTGGCGTCATCGGGACCGGTGTCATTCTCGCGGGTGAACAACCCCGCGCCTCCAACCGTGCCGATGGTCCGCCAGGCCAGATCGCCGACGTAGAGCAGCAGATCGGGCGCGACCCCGCGCACCTTCCGGTACAGTTGCTGCGGAGTGAAGACCCGGTTGCCGAGCGGCGCGCCGTCGGGTCCGGCCAGAGCGGTGAGCGCAGCGGCCAGGGCGGACCGTTCGGCTTCGTAGTCGGCAGGGGCGATGATCCCCTGCGGTTCGCGTCCGCGCACATTGAGGAAGATCCGCCCGTAGTAGCCTCCGGCGCCCCAGGCGCGGGTGCGCGCCCAGTCTACCGCGGCGGGGTCGAAGCCAACGGGCGCGGGGGACGGCTCGCGCAGGGCCAGGTAGCCCTGTTCGAGCAGCCACTGGTTGAGGCGAAAGCCGCCCATCAACGGGCGCGCGCCGTGGTCGGAGACCACCAGCACGGCGGTCCCGGCGTCGCAGGCGGCAAGAAGTTCGCCGGTGCGTCGGTCCACATGCCGGTAGTAGTCAAAGATGGCGTTCCGAAAGGGCGAATCGGGCACAAAGTCGGGGTGGGCGGGGTCCATGTGCTTCCAGAAGGCGTGATGGATGCGATCAGTACCCATATCCACCAGCATCAGCAGATCGGGCCGGTCTTCGGCCAGCAGTCGCTGCGCGAGGGTGAAGCGCTGGTCGCAGAGGGTGTAGATATCGGCGAGGATTCGAGGTTTATCTTCTGATCGAAAATCGGGCACATCGAGCAGATAAGGCCGCTCCAGCCATTCAGCGACGCGCTGTGCCAGTTCGGGCGGATGGGTGTAGGCGCTGGCGAGAGAAGGGGCGAGAAAGCAACTGACGGCGACGCCGTTCACCGCGGGAGGCGGGTAGGTGCCGGGAACGCCGATGACGGCGACGCGCCAGCCGGCATTACCCAGGTAATCCCAGAGGCGTGGCGCGCGCACGGCGCGCCCGTCAGCCACGACCATGGAACCGTAGCCGCGATCGGCGCGGTTGCGGAAGCCGTAGATCCCCAGTTCGCCCGGGTCGCGCCCGCTGAGCATGCAGCTCCAGGCCGGAACGGTGATCGCTGGCACGCAACTCTCCAGACTCCCGGACACGCCGCGCTCTATCAGGGCGTTGAGATGGGGCAGGTCGCCGCGCCAGCGTTCCACCAGCGCGGGTTCGGCGCAGTCCAGGCCGATTATCAGCAGACGGGGCGTGGGCATAGGTGAACTCACGGGGTGTAGAGGTGTGGAGATGTAGAGATGTGGAGGTGTAGAGGTGTGGAGGTGTTGCCGGGGATCTCGTTTTTACATCTCCACATCTCCACACCTCCATGCCTCCACAGGGCGCTGCACTACGAGGCGCTGGCGCGCCCGGGCGTCTCTTCGGAGAGAGCGGCGCGATGGCGGTAGACCAGGAATCCGCCAGCCAGCAGTATCGCCAGCGCGGAGAGCACGTGGACCACATTGAAAGGTGTGCCGGGGAAGAACCAGGAGTCGGTGCGCAGAAACTCGATAAAGAAGCGCCCCAGAGGATACCAGATCAAATACAGCAGCGCCAGATCGCCGGGCTTGAGGCGATCAGCGAAGCGCCGGGCGATCCACAGCAACAGGGCGAAGCCAACCAGGTTCCAGAGCACCTCGTAGAGAAAGAGGGGATGGAAGCGCACGCTCTCCGGGTAGGCGTTCAGGTCGTTGTAGGGCGGAATGCGGTGTTGCGGATCGATGCGCAGACCCCAGGGCAGAGTAGTGGGAGGGCCATACAACTCCTGGTTGATGAAATTGGCGTTGCGGGCGATAGCCTGCCCCAGAGGCAAACCGAGGCCGGCGCCGTCGAGGTAGATCGGCAGATTCAACCCGCGCACCCGCGCGTAGATCAGCAGCGCCGCAGCGCCGAAGAGAAAGCCGCCGAAGATGTGCAGCCCCCCTTCCCAGACTCGCACAATCGACCAGGGATCGGCCAGGTAGCGTTCAAGGCCGTCCGGCCCGCGGGGGGACTGGATGAACACGTAGTACAGACGCGCCCCGATCAGACCAGGGATCAGCACCCAGAGGAGCATGTCCCACACATTATCGGGGTTTTCGCCTTTCCAGGCCACATAGCGCGCGGCCACGGCGGTCGCGGCAAAGACGCCGGCGATCATCAGTACGCCGTACCAGCGTATGGCCAGGGGGCCAATCTGGATCAGAATTGGATCAACAGGCGGGTACATCGGGGGTGCTTCGATATTAAGAACTCATGCGTCTTGCAAACAGTTTCTCCTGTGGAGGTGTAGAAGCGAGATAATACATCTCCACATCTCCACACCTCCACACCTCCACACCTCCACACCTCCACAGCCCGGTCAGCCAGGACGACGGAGCAACGCTCAGGCTGAGATGCCCGGATCCGCAACATTGCCTTACTCAAGGTACCCCAGGTCGCGCAGGCGCCTGCGCACGAGGGGATCGTCCGCGGGCGGGCGTTCGGCCACCGATGCCGGGCGCCGTTCGCGGCGGACGAGGGCGTCCAGCGTCTCTTCGAGCATTTCGGCCCGTTCGGGGAGAATGGCGTAGAGATCGGTTTGTTCCTCAAGGTCGTGCCGGTGGTTGTAGAGGGCGCGGTGGCGGTCGCCGAAGCGGATCAACTTCTCATCGCCGCTGATCACGGCCTGGCAGGGTTGATCGTAGCCATTACGCCGTAGCAGGTCGGGATGGTGGCGGCGCACCATGTCAACCACATTCGAGGGCGGTTGGGCCTCTACCAGCACCACTCCCCCGTCGGGGTCGCTGGCGGCGGCGAGACTGAAGCGCCGTTCCTCGGGACTGGCCAGGCCGGCGGCGTCGAGGACGGTATGGAACACGCGGCGCAGAGAGACCGGCTCTTCACGCACCGCGCCGAGGGGCAGATCGCCAGTGGGATGGTAGATGATCAGCGGCACACGCGCAACTTCGTTGTAGGCCCCAAAGGAGTGACCGACGAGTTGTTTTTCTCCCAGGTGATCGCCGTGGTCGGCGCAGACGATCAGCAGGGTGCGTTCCAGGCGCCCGGCGGCGCGCAGTCCTTCGAGGAAGCGTCCTACCTGCTCGTCCTGCCCGGCCACCTCGGCATTGTAGACCCCATCGAGCGTGGCCTTGTCGCCGGGGCCGAGGGGTGCGGCCAGGGGGGCGAGCCAGCCGTAGATGTCGGTGTTGAAGCGCCGCAGGTAGCGGCGCGCGGCCGGATCGTGCTGAATGTGCGGCCCGAAGCGGGCCAGATGTTCGGGCCGGGGATGGTACGGCGCGTGCGTGCCCATCAGGTTGATGAAGACAAACGCCGGCTGATCAGGAGCCAATCCGCGCCGCTCGATGAGCAGGCGCGCCGCGTCGGCCAGGCTGCGCCCGGTGTTGCCCTTGAAGCTCAGCGCCGTCTGCCACAGCGGCACCATCAGCGGAGTAAACGAGAGGGCCAGCAGCACGTCCGAACGGGCAAAGGCGTCCTGGATGCGGCCAAGGAGGGCAGCCAGGGAACGCTTGAAGAACTGCCGGTAGCGGGCAATCAGGCCGCGGCGCGGCCCGGCCTGGCTGGGGCGCGAGGTCAGCAGACCGGCGTAGTTAAGGAAGCTCTGGAAACCGCGGCGCAGGCCGTTGTTTACCACGCCGACCAGGGGATTGTTGCAGAAGGCCGCGGTGGCGTAACCGCCGGCGGCGAGCCGCTCGGCGAGCGTTGGCAGCGTCTCCGGCAGCACCCCGCGGCTCTGGACCAGCCCGTGCTCGTGGGGGTAGAGACCGGTGAAGAGCGAGGCATGCGAGGGCATAGTCCACTGGGCGGCGCTGAAGGCGCGGGTAAAGAGCGTTGCGCGCGCCGCAAGCGCGTCGAGCGCGGGTGAGATCTCCTGGGGATACCCGTAGCACGATAGCCGATCGGCACGCTGGGTATCAAGCACAAGCAACACAATATCAAGACGCGCCACGTATCGCTCCCCGGCCATGATCGGCACGTTCTCTGTTTGGAACATCCCATTATGGCGCCTGAAGATGAATTACAGGTTAAGATACGGTCATGGTACGCTTAAAAGACAATCCGCGCAATGTGACATCAAGGCCGCTCGCTGCGTCCTCAGTATTAGGTATAGGGAGCGTTCTTCGGAGGGCCACGCCCCTGCCTGTCCGGTGGAGGCGCGGTGAAAGCCGTGCTTGCCCAGACCGGAGGCTGGCGCTGCCGTGTTTTCCTCACGAGCAGGGGGGATGGGGAAACCTGGTTTCCCCATGTTCAATATGGACGCGGTGATCACTCTGAATAGTCCGTAAACAAAGTCTTTCGCTGAACCCCCACCTCCTTCCCCAACCCTCTCGCCAGCGGGGGGAGGCCGGGAGGGGGCGGAAAGGCCTGGAAACTTGCTTTAGAGACCACTGAATAGTACAGGAAGGAAGAACTGATGGCGCCCCTTGTATACCGCGTAGAACCAGGCAGCAAGGTAAACCTGGCGGCGATTGATACACGTTCGAACGGCGGCTTCGAGCGGGCAGCCGCTGAGACGGAGCTGGACGCGCTTACAACCGAGATAGACGATCTGCAAGAACTGCTCTACGGCGCCGGCGCCCATAGCCTGCTGGTGATCATGCAGGGCATGGACACCAGCGGCAAAGACGGCACGGTGCGCAAGGTCTTCAGCAAGGTGTCGCCCCTGGGCAGCTACGTGTACAGCTTCAAGGCGCCTACCGAGGAGGAACTGGCGCACGACTTCCTCTGGCGCGTGCACCGTTTTACCCCGCGCCGGGGACTGATCGGCATCTTCAATCGCTCGCACTACGAAGATGTGCTGGTGGTGCGCGTTCGCAGTCTGGCGCCCGAGCCGGTCTGGCGGGCGCGCTACCGCATGATTAACGACTTTGAGCATCTGCTGGCCAGCAACAATACGATCATCTTAAAGTTCTTCCTCCACATCAGCAAAGAGGAGCAAGAAGAGCGCCTCCTGGCGCGTGAAAAGGACGTAGCCAGGGCCTGGAAGCTGTCGGCGGGCGACTGGCGCGAACGCGAGTATTGGGACGAATACATGGCCGCCTACACTGAGGCCCTGGAGCGGTGCAGCACCAGCGACGCGCCCTGGTACATCGTGCCGTCGGATCGCAAGTGGTTCCGCAACTACGCCGTGGCGCGCACGGTGGTCGAGACCCTGCGGCCCTACGCGAAAGAGTGGCTGGCCTACCTGGGCAAGCTGGGCGAACAACGCCTGGAGGAGTTGCGCGCCTACCGGGCGGAGGGGGGAAGGTGATGCCATTTCGGGTTTTGGATTGCGGATTTTGGATTGCGGATTTTGGATTGCGGATTTTGGATTGCGGATTTTGGATTGCCGTATATGGCGTCTCAATGAGACCTGGTGATAGTGCGCTGGCGCTCTCTTCAGCAGGAATTGGTATAAGGGGCCCTGTTATGCCCCCACCAGGGCCGCCACCACCCGCTCCCAGGTGATGCCGGCCACCTTCGGGCGCCCGGCGCGGCCCAGACGCTCGGCCAGGGCCGCATCGGCGGCCAGCCGATCCAGGGCCTCCGCCAGCGCCACGGGGTCGGGCGGGCGAACCAGGCCGTTGACTCCGTCCTCGACGAACTCAAGCACCCCTCCGGCATCACTGGTGGTCACCACAGGGCGCGCTGCACCGAAGGCTTCGACGGTGGCGAAGCCGTAGTCTTCGTCAACCGGCGCGTAGAACACCGCCCGCGCCCCGGCGTACAACTCCACCAGTTCGGCGTCGCCGACAAACCCCAGGAACTTCACCCGCGCGCCAAGATCCAGATCGGAGGCCAGCCGCTCCAGGCGCTCGCGGTCGGGTCCGGTTCCGGCGAGGATCAGGGGCGCCGCAAGGCGCATGCGCGCCGCGGCTTCCAGCAGCAGGTCCAGGCGCTTGGCGCGGTCGAGGCGCGCGACAGCGAGGATGTAGTCGCCATAGGGACCGGCCCGCAACAGGTGGGCGTAGCGACTCGGCGGGTAGAGCGGCGTGCTCTCCAGGCCGTTAAAGCGCCGCAGCCGCGCGCTGACGTTGCGCGAGATGCTGTAGCGCGCCCGGCACTCGCCAAGGCCGGCGCGGTCCATACGGATAATCGCGTCGCGCACCTGCCGGTGTTCGGGGGTGTTGGCGAAATCGCTCAGAGGGGTGCCGTACCAGTCGTAGGCCTGACGGTGCTGGTGCACCAGCCAGACGACCTTGTTCGGGTGGCGCACCAGGTACGAGGGGAACTTGGTGGCAATCACCAGGTCCACCGGCTGGCCGTTGGCGTGGCTGATGTCGAGCATGCGCCAGGCCAGCGCGCTCTCAGGGATGCGCTCGACGGGATGCCACTGGTAGGGCAGGGCCACTATGTCAACCGCGTGACCGCGGGTCGCCAGGGCCTCGCGCAGCCCTTCCACCAGGTATTCGGCTCCGCCGCGGACAAATGGCACCTGGGCGGCGCAGATGAGGATGCGTAGGGTTTGGGGCATACATCACATAGGACCCTGCGGTTGAACGGCGTTGCGCCCGCCCGCGGCCCCGCGCACCCGTTCTACGGCCTCCAGGCGTGCTCGCAGGGTCGCCTCGGCGGCTGCCAGGTGCGGCATGGCCCCGGCCAGGGCCTCGTTGCAGGCGTTCTGCTGCTCGACGATGGGATTGATCAGCCAGCGCAGGTACTGGCGGATGGCCCGCTGAGCGAGCGTGCGGGCCTGACCAGGCAGACCGGCGCCGCGCAGATGCCAGTGGGCGCTGATAGTGCGGCGCCGTTCCAGTTGTTCGATCAGGCCGCTCAGATTGGCGGGGGAGGGCGGAGCTGGCGCCGATGCCTCGGAGCCGCTGGCGGGCGTGGCGCCGCCAGCCGAGATGAGGGGCGCCTGCTGCCGCTCCAGGTTGGCGATGCGGGCGCGCAGTTCGGCGTGCGACTCGATCAGCAGGCGCAGCGCCCGCGCCGCGCTGTCATTGAAGGCGTTTTGCTGCTCGACAATCGGGTTAATATACCAGCGCAGCCCGCGCCGTACCACCTTATGCACGAGGATCCAGGCCCGCTCGTACAGCGTGCGGCCCTCCAGCGGCCAGTGGGCGCTCACCACGCGAGTGATCTCCAGTTGTTCGGCGGCGTGCCGCAACTCGCGCTCGATAGCGCTCAGCGCCGGATCAGCCTCCTCATTGGCGCGCTGCGCCCATTGCGCGCGCACCTCGGCCCGCAGGGCCTCGAGAATGGCGGCAACGTCATGGGAAGGATCTGGTGATGGCGTCATAGATTTTGGATTTTGGATTTTGGATTTTGGATTGGGAGCGGCGAAGATGCACAATGTTGATGTTGCGTTCATGCCCGAGCGGGTCGCCTGAAACCGCGCGCTGCACACTTCAGGGCAGTATTGTACACCAACTGGCGTCCTTGCGATCCTGTGCTAGACTACGGGCCACGGACAGGCACCAACGGACCACCGCCCATGCGACTCCCCGGCGCGATCTTTCTGCTGCTCTGCGGCTTCTATCTGCTTACGATGAGCGGCCATACCTACTCGCCGGACGAAGAAACCATGCTCGCGGTGACCCGCGGGCTGATCGAGCGGCGCGACGTGGCAGTGGTGGTGGAGGATGGCGCGCCGGTGGCGGCGTTGCGCCCGGGGCGCGACGGCGGGCGCTACTCCCCCTACGGCGTACTTCCCTCGCTTCTGGCCGTGCCCCTGCACCTCCTGGGCCGCCTGGTCGCGCCCGCCGGGCCGCCCGCCGACTATGCGACCCGCTTCGCCGTCACGGCGCTCAACGCGCCGCTCACCGCGGCGACAGCGGCGCTGCTGGCCTGGTGGGCCACGCAACTGGGGGCGACGGGGGCGCGGGCGACAGTGCTGGCCCTGCTCTACGGGCTGACAACGCCGGCCTGGCCATATGCCCGCACGTTCTTCTCTGAACCTCTGGCGGCGCTGCTCGTTCTGCTGGCCGCGGAACGGGCGGACGCGGCGCGACGTCTGCCCGCGGGCGCGCCCGCCCGGCAGCGCGCTTTATTGCTCTCTGGACTGGCCGGGGGGCTGCTCCTGCCCACGCGCATCGCCGCGGGCGTGGCCCTGCCGGTGATCGGTCTCTACGCCCTCTGGGTGGCCTGGCAAGGGTGGGCCGGCACGGCGCCCGGAACAGGGACGCGGAGGCCGTCCATCGTGCGGCCCGTCGCCGCCTGGTTGGGCGGTTTGCTTCCCGGCCTGGGGCTGCTGGCGTGGTACAACATGGCCCGTTTTGGCACGCCCATCGCCTCGGGCTATGCCAGCGAGGGCAATCTGTTTACCACACCGTTGCCGGAGGGCCTGTACGGATTGCTGCTCAGCCCTGGCAAGAGCGTGTTCCTGTACGCTCCGGCGCTGCTGCTGGCGCTGCCGGGCGGGCTGATCCTCTGGCGACGCGGGACGCGGGCGCCCGTCATACTGGCGGGCGGGCTGTTTCTTTCGCACCTGCTGCTCTACGCTCGCTGGGGAGAGTGGCACGGCGGCGGAGTGTGGGGGCCGCGATTCTTGTTGCCGGTAGTGGCCCCGCTCCTGGCGCTGGCGGCGGGGCCGGGAACAGCGCCAGCGGCGCGCTGGCGCCTGGCGGCGGCGCTGCTGGGACTGGCGGGACTGGCCGGCAACCTGGGAGGCGTGCTCTTCAACTTCAACACCTACGTGGTGCTCGCCCCGCTGCACGAGCGGGTGTACACCCTGAACGGCTCGCCGCTGATCGCCCACTGGCGCCTGCTGGGCGAGCGCTGGTCGCGGTACGGCGCGGCGCCGCCGGTGTGCTGGCTCCGCGACGGCCTCTACGCCACCGAAGACCCGGCGGGCGCGCCGCTGCCCCGGCGCACGGGGCCAACCGGCGTAATCGCTTGCGCGACGCCACGGGGAGCGCGGTTAACCATGACTCTCGACGACCGGCGCCCTCCGGCCGCTCCTCCAAGCGCCCTGCGGCTATTTCTGAACGGGCGGTCTCTGGGCGGGGCGCCCGAGGGTCAACAACGGGCCTATGCCCTGCTGCTGGCGCCGGGGGCGGCGCGCCTGGAGATCGAGGCCCGTCCGTGGAACCCTCTGGCCGTGGGCTTCAGTGAACGCGACGACCTGCTGGGGCCGCAGGTGGTCAGCCTGGGAGGGGTGGTCGCAGATGGCGCGCCGGTAGCCCTGGCCGACACCGCCGTGGGCCCATTGCCGCTACGGCCCCGCCCGCGCTGGGCATGGTACTATGATCCACCCAACCAGCACCTGATGGATCACTGGGCCTGGTACCTGCCGCGTTCTGAACTTGCCGGCGGGAGAGCGTGGCTGCTGGGCGGACTGGTGACCGGCCTGGGGGCGGGCTTGCTGGGAGCCGGCGCACGGCTGCTGGTCGCGGGCCGGGTTAGACGCGCACGAAGGCCGACATAATCACAATATCTTGCAGCTTGCCGTCGCGATCAATGGCGTGGCGCACAAGCTGCCCTTCGACGGCGAAGCCCAGACGGCTGAAGATCGCCTGGCCGGCGGTTTGCGCGGCGAGCATATCCACTGAAACTTTGGCAGCGCCCATTTCGCGAGCGCTCTCGACGATGGCCTGGGCCAGATGCATCCCGAGACCGTTGCGCCGCCAGGAGGGAGAGACAATCAGGCGAATATCGGCCACATGGTGCGACCAGCCCGGCATCCGCACCGCCGCGGCGTAGGCCACAATCTGGCCATCATCGGCGACGGCGACTAACTGCCGCCAGTTCTCGGAGCGGGCCGCGTTAATGAGGCAGGCAATAATCTCGGGGTTAGTAAAATCGTCCTCCAGGTATAACAGGTCGTTTTTCGAGAGGCTCATCCCGAACGCCGCCAGCGCGTCGCGGTCCTCCTCATGCAACGGCCGGATATGCACCTGCCGGCCGTCTTTCAAAAACGCCACGCTGCCTACCGCATCGGTGCGCTGGGCCATTACTTGCCTCCTGGTCACGCTGGAAGGTCGGTGACAAACAAGGTCGGGAAGTTAGGTGAACTATAGCACCGAAAGTTACATCAGAGTTACTTTCCGGGTCAAATGCGCTGTAATTTCTGCATCGCGTCACAACAATGCAAGGCAGCCGGAGCGGGAGAAGCCGACCGTCGGCAACCCGGCAGGGGCAATTTTTGCAATTTGCGGCCCGGAATCTCCGAGAAAGGTCTACGCGCAACCAATTTTGCTGCTATAATGGCGCATATCCAGCGGCCTGAACTGAAAGCCTAGACGTGCCCGGAGCGCTGGGCCCCGGGACGACAAGGAGGTCGAAATGAGCAGCCAGCGGGAGGTCGTCATCCTCAGCGGTGTTCGCACGGCAATCGGTACGTATGGAGGTGCGCTGAAGGATCATCCGCCCACGGAACTGGGCGCGCTGGTGGTTCGCGAGGCAGTGGCTCGCGCTGGAGTTGAGCCTCGTGAAATCGAACACGTCGTTTTCGGCAATATCATTCACACCGACCCCCACGATATGTACGTCGCCCGCGTCGCCGCGGTGAAGGGCGGCCTGCCGGTGGAAACGCCAGCGCTGACCCTCAACCGGCTCTGCGGCAGCGGGTTGCAGGCTGTTGTCTCGGCGGCCCAGTCCATCCTCCTGGGCGACATTGACGCAGCCATTGGCGGCGGCGCCGAGGTGATGAGCCGTTCCCCCTACAGCAGCATGGCCATGCGCTGGGGTGCGCGCATGAACGATACCAAGATGGTGGACATGATGGTCGGCGCGCTCAACGACCCCTTCGATGACTGCCATATGGGCGTGACCGCCGAGAATGTCGCTGCCAAGTGGGGCATTTCGCGTGAAGATCAGGACGCCCTGGCCGTCGAGAGCCACCGTCGCGCAGCAGCGGCCATTGACGCGGGCTACTTCAAGAGCCAGATTGTGCCGGTCGAAATCAAGGTAAAGGGCGGCACGCAACTGTTTGATACCGACGAAGGCGTTCGCCGCGATACCACGCTGGAGAAACTGGCCAAGCTGAAGCCGGTGTTCATCAAGGACGGCACGGTGACGGCCGGCAATGCCTCCAGCATCAACGACGCCGCCGCGGCGGTGGTGCTGATGGAGCGCAGCGTGGCCGAGCGGCGCGGCTATAAGCCGCTGGCGCGCCTGGTCGGCTACTCCCATGTGGGCGTCGAGCCGAAGTACATGGGCATCGGCCCTGTGCCGGCGGTGCGCCGCCTGCTGGAGCGCACCGGCGTGCGTCTGGACGAGATTGATATTCTCGAGGTGAACGAAGCCTTCGCCGCGCAGGCCCTGGCCGTGATGCGCGACCTCGACCTGAATCCTGAAAAGACCAATCCCAATGGCAGCGGCATCTCGCTCGGCCACCCGATCGGGGCGACCGGCTGCATCCTCACGGTCAAGGCCGTCCACGAATTGCAGCGCACCGGCGCGCGCTACGCGCTGGTGACAATGTGCATCGGCGGCGGCCAGGGCATCGCCGCGCTCTTTGAGCGGATCTAGTCGTCTGGCGGCATCTTCCTGGTGCGTGCGATAGGAGGGGAGCGTGGGAGGGCCTGGCCCTCCCCGCACCGGCTCTTTCAATACAGCCAGGTTGTCACAATCCCTCGTACCACGCTTCCGCCTTCGCATTGTTCCCCATGCCGGCCACCGGCGATCGGCGCTCGCCGTCGCCGGTGATCAGCCGCGAGCGCCGGCAGCGGGCCGGCGCATAGCCTTCGGGTCTGGACGGGCAGTAACCCGTGTCGAGCATAGTGTTGAGGAGTGACCGCAATGGGCAAGCTTGACGGGCAAATCGCCATCGTGACCGGCGCAGGAAAGGGAATTGGCCGCGCCATCGCCCTGGCGCTCGGCGCTGAGGGCGCCAAAGTCGCCGTGAACTACCTGAGCAGCGCGGCAGCGGCCGAGGAAGTCGCCGCGATGATCAACGGCGAAAGCGGAGAGGACCGGGCGTTCGCGATCAAGGCTAATGTAAGCGATCCGGTCGAGTCCCGTGAGTTGGTCAAGAAGGTCCTGGATCGCTGGGGCCGTCTGGATATTATGGTCAACAACGCCGGCATCACCCGCGACCGCTCGATCCGCAAGATGACCGATGAAGACTGGCTGGAGGTGATCCAGACCAACCTCAACGCCGTGTTCTTCTGCACCACTGCGGCCATGCAGCCAATGATCGAGCAGAAGTACGGGCGCATCATTAATATCAGTTCGATGAACGGGCAAACCGCCGCCTTCGGCCAGGCCAACTACGGCGCCAGCAAGGGCGGCATTATCGCCTTCTCGAAGACCGCGGCTCTCGAACTGGCCAAATATAACATCACTGTCAATGTGGTCGCCCCGGGCTTTACCATGACCGACATGCTCGCCAAGGTGCCCGAAAACGTGCAGGAGCAGATCAAGTCGCGCATCCCCATGGGCCGCTTTGGCAAGCCCGAGGAGATCGCCAAGGCGGTGGTGTTCCTCGCCGCCGATGGCGATTACATCACCGGCGCCCAGATCAACGTCAACGGCGGCGCGTATATGTAGTGGTCAGGGGAAAACAACAAACAGGGGGATGGGGAAAAGGGCCTCCCCCGGAGCGTAACGCTGGCGCCCGGACGGACAAACGCAATCGGACTGCGGCGTGAGCATCAGGCTCACGTCGTCTGATCTCATTGCTCCTTTTCCTCATCCACTGTGCCGCCGCGATCCAGAATGTCTATAATCTCGCTCGAATAGCCCTCCCAGGCCTGTAGCATCTCCTTGCTGAGCTGCCGCTGCAGGCGGAGGGTATCGGCGATGGCCTGTTCCGCCGAGCCGCGCAGGCTGCGGCTGTAGTCCCAATTTTTCAACACCAGGTCGAAGGCCATGTCGGTACTGGCGGCCAGCAATTCGTTCCAGACCCGCATCGAGCGCATCATCGGGTCCGTAACGGATCGGGGCCGTCGCGGGTGTCCATTCTCTTCATTCGCCATCTTGCGCCCTCATAGTGTATACTAGCATGACGCATCGCGTTGTTGCGTGCGCCTGACGTCGTGGTGTTTGTGTGAGTGTAGCTCAAAACGATGGTACCACCCGCGGTTACAGACAAGTTCGATGCCAGGGAACCTCCAAGCGGCCTGTTGTTGACTCGCCTCGCGCCCCCCGCCCAGCAGACGCGCCTGTTGCGCCGCCAGCGGGTTGAAACGCGCCTGGCGGCGGCTCTGGACTATCCGCTCTGCGTGGTAGTCGCGCCCGCGGGCGGAGGTAAGACGACCGCCCTGGCCGCTCTGGCGGCGGTGGGGGGCTGGCCCGCCGCGTGGTGTCGCGCCCGCCGGGGCGATGATCCGGCCCTCTTCCTGCGCCATCTGGCCGCGGCCTTTCGTCCCGTCGCCGCTCTCGACGAGGCCCGCATCGAGGCCGCCCTGGCCCGCGGCGGCGATCCCCGCGCCGCGGTCGAAACGCTGGTCAATGAATTGGCTGCGGCGCTGGACGATGAAACGCTCCTGGTAATTGATGATTATCATCTGGCCGATGAGCGACCCGAACTGCGCCAACTGGTTGACCATCTGATCAGCGTGCAGCCCATGCGCCTGCACCTGACCCTCGCCACGCGGGTCGAGCCGGCCCTCGGCGCCGTCGAGACCGCGCGCCTGCGGGGAGAATTGCTGGCCCTTGGCCCCGACGATCTGGCCTTTGATCTTGAAGAAGCCCGCGCCCTCTTCGCTATCGCCGGCCAGGCCGCTCCTCGCGACCTCGACGCGCTGATTGAGGTCTCGCGCGGCTGGCCCCTGGGCGTGCAGGCCGTCATTGGCGCCGCCGACTGGCGCATGGCCCTGGGGCTGCACGGCCCTTCAGCCCTCGATGGCTACCTGGAGCAGGAACTGTTCGCCGAGTTGCCTGCGTCGCTGCAACGCTTCCTGCTACACGTCGCCGGTCTGCGCTGGCTTGACCGCTCGCTGTGCGCCGCCCTGCTCGATGGCGAGGCGCCCGAACCCTACCTCGCCGAGCTGGCCCGCCGGCGCCTGCTGCTCCCCATTGATGGGCAGGCCCCGCGCCTGCTGCCGATCTTTCGGGCCTTCTTCGAACGCCGGGCCGCGCGCGATCTGCCCGCCTGGGTGCAACTGCACCGCCGCGCCGCCGATTACTACCGGGGCCAGAACGACCCCGACGGCGTGCTCCACCACCTGCTCTGCGCGGGGGCCGATGAGGAGGCGGTAGCCGCGGTGGTGCAACTGGCGCCCTCGATGCTCGGCGCCGGGCGCCCCGAGCGGATGCTGTCCTGGATCTTGCGCCTGCCTGCCGCGGTACGCGAACAGCCGCGCCTCCTGGAGTTGCAGGCTGCCGCCTTGCGCCAGATGGGCCGCTACGATGACGCGATTAAGGCCGAGAGCGCCGCCGAGCGGGCCTATGCTGCCAGTGGCGATCTGGACGGCCAGGTGCGCGCCCTGCGCGGTCTGGCCGAGGTCTACCTGGATACAGTGCAGCCCGCTCACGCCACCGACCTGCTCAAGCGGGCGCTCAAGCTGTTGCCCCGCGAGCGCTTTGCCGAACGGGCCAATCTGCTGCGCCTGCAGGCTGAAAACTGGGCCAATCGCGGCCGCGCCGACGTGGCGTTGATCCTCGAGCGGGCCGCGCAAACTGTTGAGGAGGCTGGCGCTCGACGCGAGGCCGCCGGACACCCGGCGACTAGCGCTCCCCGTTCGGATGATCCGGCGGCGCGCTCCGGGCCGGTGCCGCCGCGCCTGCTGCTGCGCGCCGGGCGGCTCAATGAGGCGCGCCAGCAACTCGAGGCCCAGCTCTGGGCCGAGGCTCAGGAGGGCCGGCAGGGCGTCGAGCGCGTGAATGCTCATCGCGAGCCGTTGCTGCTGCTGGCGCTGATCTACGCCATGCTGGGCAGCGGCACCCGCGCCCTGGCAATGGCTCGCCGCGGCCTCGCCGAGGCCCAGCAGTCCGGTTCGCGCCTGACCGAGGCCATCGCCGCCCTGCGCGTCGGCCATGCCTACCAACTGGTCACCACTAATGACCCTGGACCCGCGCTGCAACATTATGTCGAAGGCATGCGGCTCATTCAGGCCATCGGGGTGGCCCGCACCCGCGCCGAGGCGTACCTCGGCCTGACCCTGCTGTTCGGCCACGCTGGCGACCTGGCCCGCGCTGAGGCTGACGCGCAGGAGGGGTTGCAGATCGCCGCCGCCGCGGGTGATGAATGGACCGCCGCGCTGATCCTGCTGGCCCTGGGAGGGGCGGGCGTGGCCGCTGGCGACAGCCGCGCCCTGAACTGGCTCGAGCAGGCCCGCCAGCGTTTCGCCCGCGGCGGCGACACCTATGGGCAGGCGATGGTCACCCTCTGGCGGGCCATCCGCGCCGTGCGCGCCAACGACGGGGCCGCCGCCGACGCTGCGATTGCCGCCCTGCTCGATGCCGCGGAAACCCACGGCTACACCGGGGTGCTGGTGGGGCCGAGCCTATTCGGGCCGCGTGATATGGCCTCGATCGTGCCCCTGCTGCTGCGCGCGCGCAGCCTGCCCGGGCACGGCGACCTGGCCCGCGCTCTGCTGCGCCAGGGCTTTCCCACTATCGCCGCCGACGACACGGTGGAGGATTACCACCCCGGCTACACCCTGCGCGTGCAGATGTTCGGCACCTTCCGCGTCTGGCGCGGGTCCCAGGAGATTCAGGCCCGCGAGTGGCAGCGCGAAAAGGCGCGCCAGCTCTTCCAGCTTCTGCTCACCCAGCGGGGCCACTGGGTGCAGCGCGAGCAGATCTGCGCCGCCCTGTGGCCCGACGCCGACCTCGACGCTGCCGAACGGCAGTTCAAGGTGACCCTCAACGCCCTCAACGCGGCCCTGGAGCCGAACCGCCCGCCGCGGGTCGCGCCCTTCTTCATTCGGCGGCAGGGTCTCGCCTACAGCTTCGCCCCCTCCTACGGCGTGTGGATTGACGTGGACGAGTTCGAGTTGCGCGCCGCCGCCGCCGCCGCCAGCGACGACCCCGAGTTCGCCCGGCGCAATGCCCAGATCGCTGTGCAACTGTACCGTGGCGATTACCTGGCCGAGTCGCTCTACGACCCCTGGACGATCGAGGAACGCGAGCGCCTGCTGGCGCGTTACCTGGACGTGGCCGTGCGCTATGCCGAACGCCTCAGCGCCGAGGGCGACCAGGCGGAGGCCATCCAGATCTGCGAGCAGGTCCTGCGCCGCGACCGCTGCTACGAAGAGGCCTACCAGTGCCTGATGCGCGCCCACGCCCGCGCCGGCAGCCGCTCCCAGGCCCTGCGGAGCTACACCCGCTGCGTCCACGCCCTCCAGGACGAGCTGGGCATGGCTCCCCTGCCGGAGACCAATGCGCTGTATGAGCGCCTGAAGCGGAACGAGGCGATTTGATTGTGGATTTTAGATTTTGGATTTTGGATTGGCGGGGTTGGCGACGTGTCGTCGGGTTGAATTGAACACGGTTTCCTCACCCCTTTCCCTGCGCCGATTTGTCCACCGCGCGCGTTCATGCCGGTACATAACGCCGCCCCGGCGCCCGCGACGCCGCGCGAACCACAGGAAACCGCCGTAGAGACGGCCCAGCAGGCCGTCTCTACGGCGGCCGTCACCCAACGCCCGCGCCCGGCCCCCATCACCCCCAGGGCCACCGATGCACAACGACCCGCACCGCGCCCCACAGCACGATATTCACACCGAGGGCGACGTTGACACGCAGCAATCCGTGAGCGTCAGCGGCGGCCGTGTCCGCGATGTCTTCGGCAAGGTCATCAATGTCCACCGCGACCCGGCGGCCCTGGGCCTGGCCGTGCTCGCGCTGCTCCTCGTCGCGTTCATCGCCGGCCAGGCCCTCGGCGCCCGGGCGACCCGCAGCGAGCCTGCGGCCCCATCGGCGCCGACCGCCCCGCCCCTCGGCGTCGCTGGCAATCCTGGTCTCGGCTGCCTCCCCCCGGGCGCCGAGCGGGCCGCCCCCGCGCCGCCCGCCGCCGATGCTCCCTATCCCCCCGACGTGCGCCTCGCGTTCGACTTCGAGCGCATCGAGGGCCTGCGCGTCCTCGACGCCTCGCCCCATGGCCTGCATGGCTGGCTCATCGGCAGCTTCAACGCTGGCGATGATGGCTACACCGGCGCCGGGCTCTACTTCGATGGCGCCTTGCTCGTCTGCGTGCCCGATGCGTCCCGGCTGCAGTTCAGGCGCGAACTGGAGATCTCGGTGCGGGTCCGCCCGGCGCTGATCGATAACCGCACCCGGAACATTGTCGCCCGGTTCCGGCCCAACGCCCCGTCGGCCTTTCGCCTCTATCTGCGCAATGGCTACCCCGTCTTCTGGGTCGGCGGCCCTGGAGCGGGCGTCGCCGTCGAGTCGCCCTACCAGCTCGAAGCTGGCCGCTGGCATCACCTCGTGGCCCGCTTCGACGGCGAGCGGCTCCAGCTTTTCGTTGATGACCACGAAACGTCCCACGAGCACCGCGGGACGCTCCAGGCGAGCGAGGCCTGGCTGGAGATCGGGAGCACGTCCTACCGCAACGAGTTCTTCATCGGCAGTATCGACGAAGTGGTAATCCGCGGACGGTGACGCTTCAGCGCTCTGAAATCGCACGAGCACGCCGCCCCCGCCCGTCGATCCATCGCTCGAACCGCTCCCAATCCCAAATCCCCCTGGCTTTTGACATAAGTCACCCGAGCCTGCTACAATTGCCCTGACATAGGGCGCCGTCAGCAACGATCCACACTCGCACCCAATCCGCAATCTAAAATCCGCAATCCGCAATCCAAAATCCAAAATCCAAAATCACCCATGGCCGCCATCGCGCTCGAACTCGCCATCACCCGCTCAGGGGACGCCTACGCCGCCACCCTGACCGCCCGGCTCCCCGGGGCCGATGCCCGCCTCGCTGCCGAGGCGCCCATCGCGCTCAATGCCGAGGCGCTGCGCGCCCTCGAACCCACCCCCGATGTCTATGGCGCCGCCCTCACCGCGATGGTGTTCCCGCCGGCCCTGCGCGAGGCCTGGGCGCGCGCCCGCGGCGCCGGGGAGGCCCGGCAGCGCCCCCTGCGCCTGGGCCTCGCCCTCGACCCCGGTGACGATGCCCTGCACGCCTTGCTCTGGGAGACGCTGCGCGACCCGCTCAGCGGCCTGCCCCTGGCCCGCGGCGAGGCCGTTCGCCTCGCGCGCCTCCTGCCGAGCGCCAGCCTCGCCGACCTCACGCCCCCGCCCCGGCCCGACCTGCGCGCCGTGGTTGCCGCCGGCGCCGCCGCGCCCCCCGGCGCCTCGCCGGTGGATCGCGCCGGGCTCACCGCCGCGGCCCTGGCCGGCCTCGCCGACATCCCCGCGACGCTGCTCGATGGGCGTGAGGGCCGCCCGGCGGCCACCCTGGCCAATCTCACCGCGGCCCTGCGCGATGGCGCACCCCTGCTCGTGCTGATCTGCCACGGGGCGCTGGTGGAGGGCGAGCCGTACCTGTGGCTCGACCAGGCCGGCGACGGGCCGTACCGCCCCGTCAGCGGCGCCGCATTCGTAGAGGCGCTCGCGCAGCTCGCGCGCATGCCCCTGTTCGTGGTCCTGGCGGCCTGCCAGGGCGGGGGCACGAGCTACGAGGCCCTGCGCGCCGTTGGCCCCCACCTGGCGCGGGCGGGCGTGGGGGCCGTGCTGGCGATGCGCGCGCAGATCCCCCAGGCCACCGTGGCCGCGCTGCTGCCGCCGCTCTTCGCCGAACTGCGGCGCGATGGGGAGATCGACCGCGCCCTGGCCGCCGCCCGCGCCGCCCTCGGCGCGGGGCATCCCTGGTGGTTGCCCGTGCTCTGGCTGCGCATGCGCGATGGACGCCTCTGGCGCGAGGAGGCGTCGGCCCCGCAGCCTCCGCTGGCGGGCATCCACATCGGGGGCGGCGTCGGCACGGTGCAGGTGGTCACGGTCACCGGCGGCAGCGTCGGTACCATCATCGGTAGCCAGGAAAACTACGGCGTCCCGCAGCCGGCAGGCAGCCAGGGGAGCGCCGCCGCGCCGCCGGCGCCCGGTGACGACCAGGCGGCCGGCCTGCGCCGGCGCCTGGAGCAGCACCGCGCGACCGTGGGCCACTACCTGGGCCAGCTCGCCATCACCGGCTCGGCCCACGCGCGGCCCGAGGTCACCTATGGCCTCCGCGAGGCCCGCGACGCGATCCGGCGGCTCAAGGGCGCCCTGCGAGGCATGGGCGTCGTGGTCGAGGACTACCCGGATGATGAGGAGTGAGCAATGAGCACGCCCGACCAGACCGCGATCACCACCCGGGCCCGCGCCGGCATCCGGCGCAACGCCGCCGCCGTCGCCGCCGGCGTCGGCGGCGCTTCGGTCATCGCCCTGCTTGCGGTCGCCAGTACGCTGCCGCTGCTCACCGGCGGCATGGCGCCGGCGGCTGTCGCCGCGTGGCTCGCCGGCCTCGGGAGCAACGCGCTCGCCGGGTGGCTCACCGACTGGGCGCAGCGCAACGTTGCCCGCCTTGATGACAACGCGCCCGCCGCCGAGCAGGCGTTGCTCGAGCAGTTCGCCGCCGACCTCACGGCCCAGATCGCCCAGAGCCGGGCCATCGCCGCCGATGTCGAGATGGTGTTGCTTCAGACCGATGCGCTGAGCGTCGCCATCGAGGCCCTCGCGGATCGGGGCGATCAGCAGCTGCGCCTGCTTCAGCGGTTCCTCGCCGACGCGCAGGACGGCCGCGCCGAGAACGCCGCGCTCCACGCCGCCACTGTTGCCGCCGTCCGCGCCCAGGCCCAGGCGCTCCTCGATGCGAATACCCGGGGCAATGCCGCCCTCGCCGCCCAACTCCGCGAGGTGCTCGCCGCGGTCCAGCGCGCCGAGGAGGCTGCGCGTAAGCCGGCGCCAGCGCCCGGCGGGATCTTCATCGGCGGCAGCGTCGGCGCCTTCCAGAAGATCGACGTCTCTGGCGGGTCGGTGGGCAGTATCGTCGGCAAGCAGGTGACGTACTACGGTGCGCCATCCACCAGCGGCGCAGTGCCCGGCCAGGACGATGTCGATGAGGCGCGGGAGCTCCTCGGCCTCCAGCGGCAGAACCTCGCTGCCTACGCCCGCCGCGCTGCCCGAGGCGACACCGAGGCCGCGCGGCAGGCTGCGGCGGCCCGCGACGAGATTGCGCGCCTCAAGGCGCAGTTGCGCAGGTGGGGCCAGTCCGTGGCCGATGAGCCTGGCGATGCGGGAGAGGTCCCGTAACGGAAACCGTTCTTCCGCACGTTTATCTGTACGAGCAGTGACAAGAGCAGGGGCTGACAATGACCAGTGACCAGCAATCGTCACACCATCCCATTGCTGTCCGGGGCGACGCCGGCGTTGTCCAGGCGCTCAACGTCAGCAGCGGCAGCGTGCGCGACATCATCGGCCAGCAGACGACCTATGCGTTTTCCGCGCCCCCCGCCGACCCCGGCGCGCTCGCCGCTGCCGAGGCGCTCCTCGCCCGCATGCCTGTAGATGATAAAGAGCCGATCCCCGCCCCCGGCCGGCTCGCCCCGTGCTCCTACCTGCACCAGCTCACCCCCAACCCCCTCTTCGTCGGGCGCGACGCCGAGCTGCGCGCCCTCGCCCGCGCCCTGCGCGATCAGCCGGGCGCCGTGGCGGTCACCACCGGCATCGGCGGGGTGGGCAAGACCCAGCTTGCCATCGAGGTTGCCCACCGCTACGGCCCCTACTTCACCGGCGGGGTCTTCTGGATCAGCTTTGCCGAGCCCGCTGCGGTAGGTACTGCCATCGCCCGCTGCGGCTCGCGGGGCCTGGTTGACTGGCGGCCCGACTTTGGGCAACTGCGGCCCGACGAGCAGATCGCCCTGGTCTGCGCCGCCTGGCAGTCGCCCCTGCCCCGTCTGCTGATCTTCGACAACTGTGAGGACGAGGAGCTGTTCCAGCAGTGGCGCCCGCCCACCGGCGGCTGCCGCGTGCTGGTGACCAGCCGGCGCGCGGTGTGGGGCGCGACCTCCGGGACGGTGCGGCACGACCTCGACACCCTTGCGCGCGATGCCAGCGTGCGCTTGCTCCAGAGCTATCGCGCCGAGATGGAGCAGGAAGCGGCATCGAAGGTGGCTGCTGTCCTGGGCGACCTGCCGCTGGCGCTGCATCTCGCCGGCAGCTTCCTCCGCCGCTACCGGCAGATCCCGGTGGATGCCTACCTGGATCAGTTACGGACAGCGCTGATCAGTCATCCCTCATTGCAAGGGCGTGGCGCGGAACGCTCGCCAACCAGGCATGAACTGGACGTGGCCCGCACCTTCGCCCTGAGCTATAACCAGCTCCAGCCGACTGATCCGGTCGCCGCCACCGCCCGGGCGCTGCTGGCCCGCGCGGCCTGCCTGGCGCCGGGCGAGCCCATCCCGCGCGAGCTGCTGCTGGCGACGCTGGAGCTTCCCCAGGACGAACTCGATGCTGCGCTGCACGCCGAGGATGGGCTACAGCGACTGATCGAGTTGGGGTTACTCGATGAGGAGAGTGAGAATGTGCTGCGCCTGCACCGGCTGGTCGCAGCCTATGCGGCGCATGTGAGTGATGTCACGCAGGCGCGAGAATTCGGTAGAGCGGGTGGTTCTCGGGCTGGTGCAAAAAATGATCCAGGGGAATACCGCGCGGTATCTCAACCTTCGCCCGCTCGATGCGCACCTGCGCTATGTGGCACAGCGGGCTGTTGACCACAACGCCGCGCAGACAGCAGCGCTCTGCTTTCGCGTTGGTGAGCACCTTAGCTGGACCTACGCTCATCAAGAGGCCATCCGTTTCCTCGAACGAGCCCTGACGCTCTACCGCCAGGTCGGCGACCGTCTGGGCGAGGCCCACGTCCTGCAAGGCATCGGCGATGTGCAGCAGTTCCGCAAGGAGATGGACGCGGCCCTGGGGTCCTACGCGGCGGCCCAGGCCCTCTACCGCCAGGTCGGCT
>JANWYD010000021.1:0-19908 GCA_025057155.1 Chloroflexaceae bacterium | reverse complement strand
TGCAGCAGTTCCGCAAGGAGATGGACGCGGCCCTGGGGTCCTACGCGGCGGCCCAGGCCCTCTACCGCCAGGTCGGCGACCGTCTGGGCGAGGCCAACGTCTATGCTGCCCAGGGACGGATCGCGCTGATCGGCGGCGACCAGGCGGCAGCCGATCGGCTCCTCGTCCAGGCCATCGCCATCTATGAGGCTATCGGCGATCGCTACAGCGTTCCCGTGCAGATCGGCAACTACGGCTGGGCGCTGCGCCGCGCCGGTCGCTACGCTGAGGCCCGCCCCTACCATGCCCGCGCCGCCGAGCTCTTCGCGGCGATGGGCCTCGATGAGTACGCTGATCGCCATCGCCAGGCCGCGGAGGCGCCTCCACCCGAGACCCGCGAGCAGCAGATCGCGCGCCTTACCGCCGAGGCCGAGGCGGCCGCCACTGCTGCCCTCGCCGGCGCTGGCGCCGACCGCGCCGCCCTCGCCGATCAGCTCGAGGCGCAGGCCCGCTGGGCCGCCGAGGGCGAGGCCGAGGGTTCCCCCTACCTCGCCCTCGCCGCGCGCCTCCAGGAGCTGGCCGCGCAGCTCCGCGCCACCGATGGGGGCGTCCACGGACGCGGGTGATGCCGCCTTCCGCTGCGGAACGTGTTCAGATTGACCGCGGAGCACGCAGAGGAGCGTAGAGGATGAGCTTTATGAAGCCCTTTGCGCCCCTCCGCGCCCTCTGCGGTGTGAGCATGTTCGGTAGATGTGAACACGATCCCGCTGTGCTCACCTGTGCATACCACCGACCTTCACCTCCACACCTCCACACCTCCACACCTCCACGGACCGGCTACGTGAACCTGTGCCGCATCGGTCAACCTCAAATGCCCCGAATCTCGTAACATACCCCATCTCCGCAACCTCCAGCCCCGCGCAACGGTACACCTTATGGGTCGTCCCATCAGCGCACTGGAGGTTTTCCCATGGCAACCGCCCTCACCCACCCGTCACGCCGCTCCCGGATCTGGTTCACCCTCATTGGTCTCACGTTGCTGCTCCTCGTCTGCGTCGCGCCCGTCACCATCGGCGCCGCGATGGGGCGCGGGCCGGTGTCCATTACCATCGCCCCGCCTGATCCCGACTCCGCTATGGTCCATCACCACTGGGTCAGCGCGATGCTCTCCGGCGACGAGCCGGCCGCCCTCGAACTGCTCGCCGAGCCCGACCCGGCCCGCCGCCAGCAGCGTGTCCGCTCCTATCTGTCGCGCACCGATGCCCTGATCCGCCTCACCGCCGCCGGCGGCCTGCTGGGGCCGTATCTGGAACGGTTCGAGCTGCTCGGCAGCGTCACCGGCGAGCATGAGCGCCAGCGCACCGGGCTGAGCGAGGTGTACTTCGCCCGCGGCAGCCTGTGCTACGCTACCCGCATGGAGGCTATCGAGGGGACGTGGCGGGTCGTCGAGTGGGCGTCTGCCGGAAACGCCTGCGCGCGCTTCCTGGAAAAGAGCCTGCCTGGCGCGCCGCCGGGCCGGGAAGCCGGCGCTGAGATCGCCGCGGTCCACACCACGTGGGCCAACGCCATGTTCAGCGGCGATGTCGCCGCCGCCGCGCCGCTCGTTGCCGAGGCAGGAGCCGAGGAGCGCCAGCATCGGGCGCAGTTCTACGCAGAGCTAACCGCGGCCGTGGTCGGCGGCGGCGCGGAGCGATTCGGCCCGCGCCAGGGCTACGAGATCCTCAAACCCTTCCCCCAGAACGCGCGCCACCAGGTAGGCTATGCCCGCGCCGTCTATGAGCGCGGGCAGCTCTGCTTCCGCGCGGACCTGCACTATCGCGAGGGCCAGTGGCTGGTCAACCGCTGGAGCCTGGTCATCCCCGAGGCGTGTATGGCGTAGGGCGTCGGCGCAGAGACGGCCCCGCGGTCCGTCCCTGCTATGCCGATGCCGGGCCGATCGCCCACCCGCCCTTGCGCGCCGTTCCGCCTTCGGGTATAGTTGGCGGCGCCTGGTGGTGCGCACAACTCGTAGAAGTGCGCTACCGCGCGTTCCCAGAAGGGCAGGGGCGGGTTTCCCCGCCTTCCTTCGCCCCGGAAAGAGAGCATGCTATGAGCACGGTATTCGGTGTCGTCTTCCAGATCCACCGCGTCCTTGGCGAGATGATCCTGCCGCTGGTAATCGTGGCCACGGCGATCTACCTCGTCGTGACCTACAAGCCCAACACGCCTCGCACTGCTGTAACTCGTGCGTTTCCCGTGCTGGTGGATCTTCAAGCCGGGCTAGGCATCATCTTCTGGATATTCTTGCTGTTCAACACCTCGGGCGCTGCCCAGGCGCGCTATTTGAGCTTCCCCTTCATTCTGCATCCGCTCATCGGCATTCTGGCCGCCGCGCTGGCGCACATGGCCGTTGGCGCGCGCAACCCCCTGCGGGGCCTGGGGCGCTGGGCGCCGCTGGCTTCGCTCGGCGTATTGCTGGTGCTGGTGGTGAGCAACGTGATGATCGGCGTGCGCACCTGACCGGGCTGGGGACATCGTTATCCCAGGCAGGGCCGCAGCAGCGGCTCAGCCGCTGCTGCCCTACCACCCTCCTCCCGCCAGGGCCGCCAGCAGATCGCCCTCGTCGGCGTCAAGCGACCGGGCCAGCGTCGCCGCCATGGCGCGGTGGGCGACCAGGGCTTCCTCCAGCGTGGTCAGAGCCAGGCGCAGCGTGTCGCCGGGGAGCAGTTGCGCCGCCAGCGGCAGGTCCGGGCCGATCACCGTGCCGATGACCGGGTAGCCCCCCGTGGTCTGGGCGTCGGCCATAAGCAAAATCGGCGTCCCATCCGGCGGCACCTGGATGACGCCGGGAACGACGCCAAGGGAGGGCAGGTCGAAGGGGCGCAGGGCCGCCAGAGGCGGCCCCTCCAGCCGGTAGCCCATGCGGTTGGAGGTCGCGCCAACCCGCCAGTTCTGTGTGGTGAGCAACTCCAGGGCTTCGGGGCCGAAGCCGCTGACGTGCGGCCCGGGAAGCAGCCGCAGTGTCGGCGTGGAGCCGTAGGGCGGGCGCAGCGCAGGCGGCCAGTAGCGCCCCAGCCCCAACTCCGCCAGGGGCGGCAGTGGGCCGATTGGCAGGCGATCCCCCGGGCGGAGGGCGCGGCCCGCCAGCCCGCCGAACCCGCTGGCGAGGTCGGTGGCGCGGCTGCCGAGCACTGCGGGTACGGCGATGCCCCCCGCCACGGCCAGGTAGGCCCGTGCGCCCCACTCCCCAGAGCGCCCGGCGAAGCGGATACGCTCGCCACGCTCCGCCTGGATGGCCATCCACAGGGGTAGGGGCCGGTCACCGCGCCACGCGCCGAGGTCGGCGCCGGTAACGGCGATCAGCGCCGGGGCGGACAGGAGCAGTTCCGCGCCTCCGGCGGTGATTTCGAGCGCCGCCGCGCCCGGCGGGTTGCCCACCAGCCGGTTGGCCGCGACGAGAGCGAAACGGTCCAGCGCGCCGCCGGCGGGCACGCCGTAACGTCGCGCGGCGGCCCGCCCCAGATCCTGGACCGTCAGCAATGGGCCGCTGGCGAGCACGTCAAGCATCGGCCACGAACTGTACCCGGTCACCCGGCGCCAGCAGCGCCGGTGGCTCGGCATTGGCGTCGAAGAGTCGCAGCGTGGTGCGGCCGATCACGTGCCAGCCGCCGGGGAGCCGCGCCGGGTAGATGCCGGTCAGCCCCGCAGCGAGCGCCACTGAGCCAGGAGGCACGGCGGCGCGGGGCGTGGCGCGCCGGGGGGCGCGCAGGCGCGCGGGCAATGGCCCGATGTAGGGAAAGCCCGGCGCGAAGCCGATCATCATCACCCGGAACGGGCCGGCGGTATGCGCCGCGATCACTTCCACAGGCGTCATGCCCAGGAGCGCCGCTACGTCGTTCAGGTCGGGGCCGGCCTTGCCGCCATAGGTCACTGGAATGGTCACCAGGCGCCCCCGTTCCTGCAACGGGGGCGGGTCCTCCAGCACTGCCCGGACGCCGGCTATCATTGCGGCGTGGTCGGTCAGCAGAGGATCGAAGCACACCAGCAGCGAGGCAATAGCCGGCGTCGCGGCGATGAAGCCAGGCGGCGGCGCAGCTTCGAGGGCGGCGGCAGCAGCGAGAGCCGCCCGGTTGGCCGCCTCGTGATCGCCGCTGGTTGCCTCGGCGAGCAGCGCCGCCTCGCCCAGGTGCGTGAAGGTCCAGGGGAGGGTCATGGTTGGTGAGTCATAGGTTCAGGAAGGCTTAGGTATTGCATTCATCATCAACGATCTGTGGAGGTGTGGAGCTGTAGAGTTGTAGAGCCAGAGATCTGTTCTTTCACCTCCACACCTCCACATCTCCACACCTCCACACCTCCACACCTCCACACCCCTACATCCCCCGCACCTCGACCCCTGCCGCGACGAGGCCCTCGCGCAGCAATGCGGCCCGTTCGGCGGCTCCGGGCGTATCGCCATGGATGCAGAGCGTATCGGCGACCACGGGGATGGCCTGCCCGTCGGGACCGGTCACCTGCCCTGTGGTGACGATGCTGAGCGCCTGGGCCAGGTTCAGCTTCGGGTCGAGGATGAGCGCCCCCGGCGCGTCGCGGGGGAGCAGGGCGCCATCGGCGGCGTAGCCCCGGTCAGCGAAAGCCTCACGAGCAACGCTCAGCCCGGCAGCCAGGCCGGCCTCCACCAGCGCCGAGCCGGCCAGCCCCACCAGGATCAGCTCCCGGCTAAAGGCCGCCACTGCACGGGCGATAGCCTCAGCGATGGCGGGGGTCTTCGCACCCACGTTGTACAGCGCGCCGTGGGGTTTGACGTGGCGCAGCGCAACGCCCTCGGCGCGGGCAATGGCGTAGAGCGCGCCGATCTGGAACAGCACGCTGGTTTCAATCTCGGAGGGAGTGAGCGGCAGTGGACGGCGCCCGAAGCCGGGCAGATCCGGGAAGCCAGGGTGCGCCCCCACGGCCACCCCCAGAGCGCGGCACAACCGCACTGTGCGCCGCATCACCTCAGGGTCGCCCGCGTGCGCGCCGCAGGCCACGTTGGCCGAGGTTACGTGCGGCAGCACGGCCTCATCGTCACCAAGGGACCAGACGCCGAAACTTTCGCCGCAGTCACAGTTGAGATCGATCCTGGGCATAGCAGGGTGCGTTCCTCAGACATCGTTCCTTCACCAACGGTTGCGGTTGCGACATTCAGTATAATCCGTGACTTTTTTCCCCGCAAATCGGGTCCATGTCGTGGTATGATTGTCGCATTCACGGAACGTTAGCCCGAGTATGCCACGTAGCGAAGCGGCAGCAGTATCAGCGCAGGGAGGGAGGCATGAGCACTCCAGAGACTGTGGCGGTCAAACAGCTGGACATCACGTTCCCGGAGTACATCAAACACGCACGGCTCAAGGAATGGGTCAGGGAGATGGCGGCGCTGTGCCAGCCCGACGCAGTGTATTTCTGCGACGGCTCACAGGAAGAGTATGACCGGCTCTGCGAGCAGATGGTCCAGAGCGGCACCTTCATCCGCCTCAACCCTGAGAAGCGGCCCAACTGTTTTCTCGCCCGTTCCGACCCCAGCGACGTCGCTCGGGTCGAGGATCGCACCTTTATCTGCTCGCTCTCAAAGGCTGACGCCGGCCCGACCAACAACTGGATGAACCCGAAGGAGATGAAGGAGATCCTCAACGGGCTTTTCAATGGAGCGATGCGTGGCCGGACGATGTACGTGATCCCCTTTAGCATGGGGCCGCTGGGGTCGCCGATCTCCCAACTCGGCGTCCAGCTTACCGATTCGCCCTACGTGGTGGTGAACATGCGGATCATGACCCGCATGGGCAAGGCGGTCTACGATATCCTCGGCGAGGACGGCGATTTTGTGCCCTGCGCCCACACGGTCGGCGCGCCCCTGGAGCCGGGCCAGAAGGACGTGCCCTGGCCCTGTAATCCCGACGTCAGCAAGAAATACATCGTACACTTCCCCGAGGAGCGCTCGATCTGGTCGTATGGCTCAGGCTATGGCGGCAACGCTCTGCTGGGCAAGAAGTGCTTCGCCCTGCGCATCGCCTCGGTGATGGCCCGCCAGGATGGCTGGCTCGCCGAGCATATGCTGATCCTGGGCGTCAAGGACCCGACCGGGCGCAAGACCTACGTGGCGGCCGCCTTCCCCTCGGCCTGCGGCAAGACCAACTTCGCTATGCTCGTGCCTCCGAAGCCGTTCCAGGAGGACGGCTGGGAGATTACCACCGTCGGCGATGACATTGCCTGGATCAAGCCGGGCAGGGACGGCAAGCTCTACGCCATCAACCCCGAATCGGGCTACTTTGGCGTGGCCCCCGGCACCTCCTACGAAACCAACCCCAGCGCAATGGAGAGCGTCAAACAGAATACCATCTTCACCAACGTAGCCCTCACTGACGATGGCGACGTCTGGTGGGAGGGTATGACCAAGGAGAAGCCGGCTCACCTCATTGACTGGCGCGGCAACGACTGGACGCCGGAGAGCACCACGCCCGCCGCGCATCCCAACGCGCGCTTCACCGCCCCGGCGATCAACAACCCGGTGCTCGACCCGGCGTGGGATGACCCCCAGGGCGTGCATATTGAAGCCTTCATCTTCGGCGGGCGGCGCAGCACTACCGTGCCCCTGGTCTATCAGGCCTTCAACTGGAACTACGGCGTCTACCTGGCCGCCACGATGGGCTCGGAGACGACGGCGGCCGCCTTCGGCCAGCAGGGCGTGGTCCGGCGCGATCCCTTTGCCATGCTGCCCTTCGCCGGCTACCACATGGCCGATTACATCAACCACTGGTTGCAGTTCGGGCGCGAGATCTTCAACCCGCCGCGCATCTTCAGCGTCAACTGGTTCCGCAAGGACGAGAACGGCAAGTTCATCTGGCCCGGTTTCGGCGAGAATATGCGCGTGCTCAAGTGGATCGTGCAACGCGCTCATGGCGAGGCCTTCAGCGTCGAGAGCCCGATCGGCTGGCTCCCCACCTACGACCATCTCGACTGGCGCGGGCTGGATTTCACCCGTGAGCAGTTCGAGAAGCTCATGCACATTGACATTGAAGCCTGGCGCCATGAGATCCTGCTGCACGAAGAGCTGTTTATCAAGCTCTACGACCGGCTGCCCAAGGAACTGCTCTACATTCGCGAGCTGATCCTTTCCAGCCTGTGGCGCACTCCTGAGAACTGGGGGCCGACCCACGAGTAGCCCGGCGTTTCCGCGCTTAGCCCGGAGGGTTGCACGCAACCGTCGCTTCTAATCCGGCAGGGGGATGGGGGAAACCCATCCTCCTGGCGTTTTTGACAGATCCCGCCAAAAGCGGTATGATGCCCCACACGCATTTCGCGTTTCCCAATGTTCGCCTAACAACAGTTTTCGTCCAGAGATGCCGTTCGCCACGCCAGGAGGCGCGCACGGCCAGGCTCCCGGTACGAGCCTGAGAGGCAATCGTGCGCCCGGAGGGCGAACTCAGGCTCACCCGCTACCAATGGAGGTTGTCGCGTGCAGGGCTTGCTCCGTCTTTCAAAGATGATTGACGCCTTCACCGAAGCGGTTGGCAGCGTTACCGTCTGGCTGGTGCCGATTGTGGTCGGCGTTGGCGTCTGGAACGTGGCGAATCGCTACGTCGGGCGCGCCATCGGGCAATCGCTTGGCTCCAATGTGTTTATTGAATTGCAGTGGTACATTTTCTCCATCATTTTTTTTCTTAGCAGCGCTTATGTGCTCAAACATGGCGGGCACGTGCGCGTGGACCTGTTGTACGCGAATTTTTCTCCCCGACGCAAGGCGCTGGTTGATCTCTTCGGTACGCTTTTCTTCCTCATGCCATTCTGCGTCTTGCTGATCTATTTTTCCTGGCCAGTTGTACAGACCGCCTTCAAAATCCGCGAAATGTCGCCCGATCCGAGCGGCTTGCCCCGTTACCCGCTGAAAGCCTTCTTGATTATCAGCCCGACCTTGCTGATCATCCAGGGCATCTCCGAGGCGATCAAGAATTTCGCGGTCGTTACAGGTTACGCTGACCCTTCTCTGGTCGCCGAGGAACAACAGCGGGATGCGCTGGAGTTGGAGTAGACCGGGGGCGTCGGGAAACCGCGTTTCCCCGGCGCGCAACCTTCGTGAAGATTAAAGAATATAAACCGGTATTCGCCCGGTAGACCGGCGGCTGAAGCCGCAGGCTGCCGATGCGAAGCCCGCCTTTGCGGGCTATACCGGATGTATTTCTTAATGATCATCAAGGTTGGGCGCCCTGCGTTACCCCGGTGATCCGAGGCACAGAGACTCGATTTCCCGGTTTGTCAGGAAACGCTCAAGAGAAGACCTGAACATCGTCGTTGGAGGTTGCATGAGCGAGTGGCTCGGTCCGTTGATGTTTCTTGGGGCCCTGGCAATTCTCTCGATTGGCTATCCGGTGGCCTTCTCGTTGGGTGCAGTCGCCATTATCTTTGGCATCATCGGCGTCAGCCTGGGGATCTTTGATCCTATCCTGATCCGCGCATTGCCGTCGCGTATCTTTGGTATAGCCTCCAATTTTACGCTCCTGGCGATACCGTACTTCATTTTCCTCGGCGCAATGCTCGAAAAATCGGGCCTGGCTGAAGACTTGCTCGACACGATGGGCGTGCTCTTCGGTCCGATGCGCGGCGGGTTAGCGATTGCGGTCGTGGTGGTCGGCACGCTGCTGGCGGCGACGACCGGCGTGGTGGCCGCAACGGTGGTGGCGATGGGTCTGATCTCGCTGCCGATCATGTTGCGCTACAACTACAACAAGCAACTGGCCACCGGGGTGATCTGCGCCTCCGGCACCCTGGGGCAGATCATCCCCCCCTCGGTGGTGCTGGTGGTGCTGGGCGATCAGATCGGCGTATCGGTGGGGCGATTGTTTATCGGCTCGCTCATCCCCGGCCTGCTGCTGGCCGCGGCGCTGGCCTTCTATTGCTGGACGGTGGCCCAGATCAAGCCCGACATGGCCCCCGCGCTGCCGCTCTCGGCGCGCACGCTCAAGGGTCGCGCCCTCGCGATGCGCGTACTCAAGGTGATGGTTCCCCCGTTGCTGTTGATCATCGCCGTGCTGGGGTCGATCTTCTTCGGCATCGCCACCGCCACCGAGGCCGGCGCCGTGGGCGCCCTTGGCGCGACCATTCTTGCCGCCTTTAACCGGCGCCTGAACCTCAAAACCTTCCGTGAGGTGTCCGATGCTACGCTGCGCACCACCACCCTGGTGATCTTTATTCTGATCGGCTCAACGGCCTTCGCCCTGGTCTTCCGCGCCTTGAGCGGCGATAAGTTCGTCTACGACCTTATGACCGGCTTGCCCGGCGGCTTCTGGGGCTTCATGGTCGCCAGCATGCTGATCGTCTTCTTTCTGGGCTTCTTTATTGACTTCTTCGAGATCTGCTTCATCGTCATCCCCCTGTTCGTTCCCGTCGCGCGCGATCTGGGGATTGACCTGATGTGGTTCGGCGTTATCCTCGGCGCGAATCTGCAGACCTCGTTCCTGACCCCGCCCTTCGGCTTCGCCCTGTTCTACCTGAAGGGCGTTGCTCCGCCCGAAGTGACCACGCAGGACATCTACCGCGGGGTGGTGCCGTTCATTGCGGTGCAACTGGCGATTGTCGTTCTCATTATCCTCTTTCCGAACCTGGTGACCTATTTGCCATCTGTATCCTTTGGACAGTGACAAACGCGCAGGGACGAAACTTCGTTCGCCCGGCGCAGGAGGGCGGGTTAGCAACCCGCCCTCCTGTCCTTTTGGACCAGGGTTCAGGGGAGTGCCGAGGGCGCAACTCTCTGCGTTCCCTGTGTTTGCCGGCGGCAGGCTCGTCCTGGACTCGGCGGGGTGCGGACCTGTCATGGGTAGAAAAGCGAATGCGGGGAGGCGTAGCCTCCCCGCATCCCCAACCGTAGCGCAGGCGTAAACGCGGTCTTAGACCGGGTTATTGTAGGCGAAGTTCGCGAAGGGGAACTCGTTGGTCTGGTGCCACTTGTAGATCTTCTCGCGGAACTGCTTCCAGGGCTCGAAGATCTCCTTAAACTCAGGCGAACTGGCGGCATTCTCGTTGTAGAGTTCAAAGGCCGCCTTCTGCGCCGCTTCCATAATATCCTTAGGATAGACTTTGAGCTGGATCTTGCCCCCGGAGAGGATCTTGTTCAGCGCGTCCTGGTTCAGGGCGTCGTACTTGGCGAGCATATTCATGTTCGACTCCCAGGCCGCCACGGCGAAGTAGCGCTGGTACTCGACCGGCAGCTTGCCCCAGGCGTCGTTATTCACCACCGCGTGCAGGGCGGGGCCTGGCTCCCACCAGCCAGGGGTGTAGTAGAAGTTGGCGGCGTCGGGCAGACCCAGCTTCAGGTCATCGTAGGGGCCAACCCACTCGGCGGAGTCCACTGCGCCAGTGGAGAGGGCCTGGAAGATCTCGCCGCCGGGCAGGGTCTGGGTGACAATGCCCAGGCGCTCCATCACGCGACCGCCGAGGCCAGGGATGCGCATCTTCAGGCCCTTCAGATCGGCCACGGTGTTGAGTTCCTTGCGCCACCAGCCGCCCATCTGCGTGCCGGTGTTGCCGGCAGGGAACACGGTGACGCCAAAATTGCTGGCCAGCTTATTGAGGGCCTCGTTGCCGCCGCCATGGTACATCCAGGCGTTCTGCTGCTGGGCCGTCAGGCCGAAGGGCAGCGAGGTGCCAAAGGCCCAGGCCGGGTTGAGGCCGACGTAGTAGTACAGCGCCGTATGGCCTGACTCGACCGTGCCCTGCTGAACGTTCTGCAACACCTCCAGACCGGGGAACAACTCGCCAGCGGGGAAGGTGGTGATCTTGAACATCCCGCCCGACAACTCGCCCACACGCTCGGCCAGCACCGTCGCCCCGCCGTAGATCGTATCGAGCGAGATCGGCCAGCTCGTACCCATGCGCCACTCTACCGCCGGGAGCGAGGAGCCCTGCCCGGGGGCCTGCGCCTGTGGCGCCGTCGGCTCGGCTGTCGCCCCGCCGCCTGCTGGCGTGGTTGCGCCGCCACCCGCTGGCGGCGCCGCGGGCGGGCCAGCGCAGGCCGCCAGGGTCATCCCAAGACCGCCAAGGACACCAGCAGCCGCGCCACGGAGAAACTCGCGTCGTTTCATGGTTGCTCCTGAGCATCTGTACTTGAAACGGGGAAAACCGCGCGGCCTATTATACATTACTTTGCGATGTCAAGCAACCAATTCCGGTGCAAGGACTGTGCATCTCAACGCTGCTGAGCTGCGGGGCGACCAGCTTTCCCCATTCTCTGCGCCTCAGGGGAGGCTCGGAGAGGCTAATGCCATTTCGGATTTTGGATTTTGGATTGCCGTATATGGCGTCCTGGCGTGACCTGGGGATGAGGCGCCGACATGGTGTTCGACAGAAATTTGGTGCGAGACCCGCCGAAGGGGAAATCGCGCGGCGGTCTAAACCTTTCAGGCTCATGCGTCCAATACGTCAGTTTTATGCTGGTTCTGGCAGCCGGGCGCCAGAACCAGCGATAAGCCTGGAGTCTGAGACTTGACCCGGCGACATAGCATTGCCCTGCCGCAGAGCCTCGCATGATCCCCCGCGAAGGATGGCGCCCGGGTCTTCACGCGGGACGCTACAACAGCAGCAGAACTACTGCCAGCGTGGTAATGCTGATCACATTTGAAAAGAGCACGGTCGCAGTGACAAACTCCGGCAACAGGCGATTCTCCATGGCGATGATGGACACCAGGACGGCTGTAGGCATGCTGGCCTGAAGGATGCCAACGTTGCGTTCCAGGAGCGGCAGGGCGAACCAGCCGACGGTGCTGAAGGCGATCAGCGGGCCGCCGACCAGCCTGATGGCGCTGGAGATCAGCATATCCTGGTTGAGCCGGGGGATCCCCGCCTCGGAGAGCTGGGCGCCCAGGACGATCAGCATGGTCGGGATCAGCGCCGCCGAGAGCAGATCCAGGGGCCGGGTAACTACCGCTGGCAGGCTGATGTTAAGCCCGTTGACCGCCAGAGCCGGGGCCAGGGCGATCAGGGCGGGAGTGCGAAAGACTCGTCCCAGCATGCCCAGATTGACGCCCCGGCTGAAGTTGGCCGCCGTGACGCAGACGATAAAGGCCAGCACCAGATTGGCCAGGAAGTACAGCGTGGCCAGACCGAGCGCCTCAGGCCCCTCGGCGAACTGGACGATCGGCAATCCGAAGTTGCCTACGTTGCCGAAGGCGGCAATCATTACATAGGCCGCGGTCATCGTTGCCGGGCGTCGCAACAGGCGCGCCGTGAGAAACGCCACGATGATCGTTCCGGCATAGACCAGGGTGATGAAGCCGATCATCCGCCCGGCCAGGGCCACTTCGATGCGCGTCTGGCTCAGGGTGGTAAATACGAGAGCCGGGGTGAGAACAAAGTAGGCGTAACGCGAAAGGGTGCGCGTTTCCAGTTGCAAACGCGGAGCGGTGAAATAACCGAGCAGAACTAGAGAGAACACCGGCACAAGAACGTTGAGAAAGATGCCGACAAGCTGGGTCATAACGGCTCCTACCAGGCGCCCGCCCTCGTGCGGAGCGTCGGTCTACTGTACCATTAGTTGCGTAATGCCCGTACAGCGCCGCCTGGCCCTGGCAGGGCTTGCGCCGGGCTGGTGCGACCCTGGTGCCCTGCTTGCTCTGGTACACCTGGTGTGTTACAATAGGTCCCACTAAATGTCGTGATGCTAGTTCGTCGGCGCACGTCCGCCTCATACGGGCAGCAGAGAACAAGGTTGTCTGCTCTCAGACTGATTGGAGGACCTGCGAGAAGACTCTCTCCCAGGAAAACCCGTTTTCATCCCCGTTGTATGCGATTAAGTCGCAGACGTATCTCAAGGGAATTGAGGAGTGGCGTCCATGCCCGATGTCTCAGGTCGCAATCCGGCTATCGTTCTCGTCGAAGACGAGCCGGACATTCTGGTAATTCTCCATCGCTTGATGCGCGATCTGACCGGCGGCTACGATATCGTCACGGTCAACGGAGGCGCCGACGCCCTGGCCCAGATTGCTCTGCGGCCGGTTCCCCTGGTGATTACTGATTACAATATGCCGGGGATGAACGGCCTGCAACTCGCCGCGGCGATCAAGGAGACATCGCCCGATACGCGCGTGGTGATGATCACTGCCTATGCCTCTCCGGAGCTTGAGAAGCGCGCCCGCGAACAGCGTGTAGATTACTACCTCCCCAAACCCTTTCCGCTTGACCGGCTCGAACAGATCGTGCGCGACGTGCTGAAGTAGCTTCATCGTTCCGGCGCTGATCTGTATCGCGCGCCAGCGCTGGCGACGGAGGCGTCGCCTGTGCTTCGGTCTTCTTGGGCGAAGCCTCTGTGTCGGTTCACCGCCTTCAGCTACAGTTCAGACCGCTCTCATTGCCTGCCTCAGCCGTCTTACGTAGGATGCCCTGCGTAAGTTGTCTCTGTCGCGCCGCTGCGAGCGGGGCTGAAGGCGACAGGCGCCTGGAGCCTGATCAGTATTTCTAATCGCACGAACCGCTGAGAAGGTTTTGCCCTATGTCTGGCTGCCGCGTTCGCAGTGTCGGGTAACCAAGGAGTAGCCGATGGTTGAGTGGATCAATCACTTCCCTACTGTTCTGCTGACCGTGATGATGGTATTGACCCTCGTGCTCCTGCCGTTGCTCAACGAAGAGCGTCCGCAGATCCGTGACGACCGCCAGCGCACCGAGGAGTTGCGCCTGAGCGTCAAGGTCGAGGGGAAACGGGAACGCCAAAGTGATTTTTGATTTTAGATTGTGGATTTTGGATTGCCGATTTTTGCCTGGAGCTTTCACTTCACCTGACATCGATTCCTGTTGAACAGGATGGATGCGCATCATATCCCGGTCTGATCGAGGCGCCGTTAACGGCAATCCGGAATACGAAATGCTATCAATTGGCGGCCGTCATCCGTTGCTTTGCCAGTTCAATGGCCTCCTCGCGGGTGGCAATTTCCCCCGCCGCGTGCGCTTCAGCGATGTCGCGCAGTAATGCGCCGACCTGCGGCCCCGGTCCGATCCCCAGGGCTGCCATGAGTTCGTGGCCGTCAATCAGTGGGGCCGGCCGGGGGTTCGGCGGCGCATAGTAGTGCGCCAGCAGCGTCCCGGTCCATGCCAGATGCGCCACCCAGCCCTCCGGATCCACCAGCGGCCCCCTGGTAGCCAGGTGGTCGGCCAGTTCGTGGAGCAGCACATCGGGACCGGCGTCGCCAAGGTCGCGGAAGAAACGATACACGGCGCGCGGGGTGAGCGTCTCCGCGGCGCGCAGATGGCCTGGCCGCATGTGCTCGCGCACCACAAGTTCCACGTAGCGGATGTCATTACGGCTGAGGCGCAGGCGGCGCCCGATCCGCGCCGCCGCGTCGGCGCCAAGCTCCTGATGGCCGTAGAAGCTGACCTTGCCATCGGGGTGGACGACCTTCGTCTGCGGCTTGGCGTTATCGTGGATCAGAGCCGCCAGTTTCAACAGGGCCTGCCGGCGATGCCCTCCGGCGCGCGGCTCTGCCATTAATTCCATCAAGGGCGCGGCGAAGGGCAGGGTTCGGCTCAGCTCCGGATGGGTCCGAACCGCAACAGGCAACGCCTCGGCCGTCTCCGGGCCGCCAAGCAGCCAGTCCAGAGCTGCCACGGTCTCCAGCATATGCGCCAGCACCGGCAGGAAGTGGACGTTGGGCTGGTCGCAGGCGCGGCCAGGCTCCAGTTCGGGGATCAGCCGGGTCAGGGCGTCGCAGGCATCGAGAAAGCGCAGCCAGGGCGCGGCGGCGGGCGCGTCGAGCAGTTTGAGCAGTTCATCACGGACGCGCTCGGCCGCGACCTGCTCGAGACCCGGAGCGGCGGCGCGGGCCAGTTCGGCCAGGTCGGGGGCCGGGCGCAGGTCCAGGGTGGCGCAGAGCCGGGCGGCGCGCAACACGCGCAGGGGATCGTCAAGCAGGCTGGCGGGGCCGCAAGGGCGCACAATGCCAGCCTGGAGGTCGGCGAGGCCGCCGGTCGGATCGATCAGCGCCGCGGGCGGAGACGGCAGGCTCAGGGCCGTGTCGAGAGGCAGGGCCAGGGCGTTGATGGTGAAGTCGCGCAGCCGCAGATCGGCCTCGATGCCGGGAGCGCGCAGACCGGCGATGTCTACCGTCAGCGGCGGGGCGCCGGGGAGCACGGCCCGGCCCGTGTCGCGTTCCGCGTCGAGGGCCACGAAGGCCCCGCCGTGGGCGTCGGCGAAGGCGCGGGCCAGTTCCAGCCCCGAGCTGGTGACGGTGACATCCAGGTCGGAGGGCGCGCGGCCTAGCGCCAGATCACGGGCCGCGCCCCCGGTCAGCCAGGCCTGCGCGCCCCGCGCCGCGCACAGGTCGGCAAGATCGCGCAGAATCGGTGTAAGTTGGTCGGTCATAGGGTGAGGCCCGCATCCTTGGGGCGCAAGATGTCGGCCCCAACATCAGGAGGGCAAAGCCCCTTACCCGCCATAGCGTCTGGCAATAGCGTCCACCTGAGGGCCATAGCCCGCGCCGAAGAGGTTCAGGTGGTTCAGGAGATGATACAGATTATAGAGATCGCGGCGGTCGGCGTAGCCTGGCTCGAGAGGCCACGCGGCGCTGTAGGCGCTGTAGAAACGGGCGGAGAAGCCGCCAAACAGCTCGGTGAAGGCCAGTTCGGCTTCACGATCGCTGTAGGAGATCGCCGGGTCGATCAGCGCGGCCACGCCGCCGGGCGCCGCCACGACGTTGCCTCCCCAGAGGTCGCCATGGATCAGGGACGGGACGCGCCGCACCCCGCCGAGCAGCGCATCCAGGCGCCCCATCAGCCGGTCGAGGGCGTGGCGCCGTTCGGGCGGCAGCAGCCCGGCGCGCGCAGCTTGTTCGATCTGCGGTCGCAGGCGCCGTTCGCGGAAGAAGGTCACCCAGTCTTCCATCCAGCCGTTGAGTTGGGGTGTCCCGCCGATAAAATTGTCGCGTTCCAGGCCGTAGGCGGGGGCCGAATGGCGGTGCAGCGCGGCCAGGGCCTCGCCCAGAGCGGCCTGGTCGGGGCGGGCGTTGGCTCCGTCGAGCCACTCGCTGAGCACCGCGGCGGGCTGCATTTCGTCCGCCTCCAGCGCCAGGATGACCCCGGGCACGCGCACGGCCCCGGCAGCGGCCAGAGCGCGCAGTCCGTGAGCCTCGGCGGCGACCATGGCCGCCGCCGCTCCGCTGGCGGCCCACTTGAGGGCGAAGCGTTGCCCTCCCGCCGTGACCCGTAGCAACTGCGCGCCGAAGCTGCCGCCCAGGGGTTCTACGCGTGTTACCGGGCCGCCGGCAGCCGCCGCGATCGCCTCCAGCAGCATGGGAGGGAGCGTTGTCATAGCATGCCTTCCCGTTCGCGGATATGGGCAAGCAAACCGCGGCAACCGGCCTCGACCAGGTCGAAGACCCGGTCAAAACCGCCGGTGTAGTAGGGATCGGGCACCTCACGCACGTTCAGGCCGGGGGCGTGCGAGAGCAACAGGCTGACCTGGGCGCGGCCATCGCGACGGAAGCGTTCGAGCGCGGCCAGGTTCTCATGGTCCATAGCGACGATATAATCGAAGCGGTCGAAATCGTGGCGCGTAATCTGCCGCGCGCGCCGGTCACCCGGGTCGATGCCCCGGCGGGCCAGGACGGTGAGGGTGCCGAGATGGGGCGGTTCGCCCACGTGCCAGCTCCCCGTCCCGGCCGAATCGATGAGAAAACGCCCATCGAGCCCGGCGTCGGCCACCTGGCGCCGAAAGATGGCCTCGGCCATTGGCGAACGGCAGATATTTCCCATACAAACAAACAGAACCCCAACAGGTTCCTGCCGCTCCATGGTTGGCGGTTCCTTTCCAGTTCGCTACCGTGAAAATAGCCAGCTCGCCGAAGATTTGACTTTTATTCCCATCTCCACTATAATACCGCACATTGTAAAATATAGTCGCGACATCCGCTACGGTTCGACCCTCCAGCCAATAATCCACTCTATGGCATCGGAGAGCCAGCCATTTCGCGGAGCCTGCAGCAGGCGCCGATAGGTGTTTTCGCGCCCATACGCGCGAAGCGCATCCGTGCAGATAAAGCGTATAGCCATTACGCGCCAGCTTGCAGCGCAGGTGGCGCTTTTTTATGGTCCTCGTCGCGGTGTTGCGGCAAGATTACTGTTCTGGCAGGAGGCTTTGAAGCATGTCGGTGCAACCGGATCAAGAGACCCTGGAAAGCAATGAGGAACTCGACTGGACCAGGCTGCTCGATGAGTATGATTACGCCCGTCCACAGCGCGGCGAGCTGCGCGAGGGGCTGGTAATGCAAATCGAAGATAGCGGCATTCTGGTCTCGATTGGCACGAAACGCGAAGGCGTGATTCCCGCCCAGGATCTCCGGCAGATGGGTGAGGAGTTCCTCAGCGGTCTGAAAGTTGGCGATAGGATCCAGGTCTATGTCCAGGAGCCCGAAAACCGCGACGGCGATCTCATTCTTTCGCTGACGATGGTGCAGGTGGCGAAGGACTGGGAGTACGCCGAGCAGTTATTTAAGGACGGCGGCATTACGCGCTGCAAGGTGATTGGGTTCAACAAGGGCGGTCTGCTCGTCCAGTTTAACCGCATCCGCGGTTTCGTCCCCGCCTCGCAGGTGGCCCAGCTCCACGGGCGCACGGCGGCCGAGGAGCGGCAGCAGGCGTTGCAGAAGATGGTCAACCAGGAGATTCCCCTCAAGGTCATCGAGGTGGATCGCGAGCGCAACCGTCTGGTGCTCTCCGAGCGCAGCGCGACCCAGGAGTGGCGCAAGGCGCAGAAGCACCGCCTGCTTACCGAGTTGCAGCCCGGTGATGTGCTGACTGGACGCGTCAATCAACTCACCAACTTCGGCGCCTTTATTGACCTCGGTGGCGCCGATGGCCTGGCCCACATCTCCGAACTGAGCTGGCAGCGGGTCAACCATCCGCGCGAAGTGCTGCAACCCGGCCAGGAAGTCAAGGTGGTCGTCGTCGAAATTGACCGCGAGCGTGAGCGCATCGGCCTCTCTATCCGCCAGTTGCAGACCAACCCGTGGGAGACGATTGACCAGCGCTATGCTCTGGGGCAACTGGTGTCCGGCCCGGTGACGAATGTTACCCCCTTCGGCGCCTTCGTACAGGTGGAGGAAGCTGTTGAGGGCCTGATCCACGCCAGCGAACTGGACGCGGACCCGCAGGTCCAGCCGCGCGATGTCTTGCAGCCCGGACAGATCGTGACCGCCAAGGTGATCAGTCTGGATCGCCAGCGGCAACGGATGGGCCTCTCGCTCCGCCGCGTAAGCGAGAGTGAGAGCCGGCCCGGCGAGAGCGAGTCCACGGCGGTGTCGGGCGCAGAGACGGTCGCCCAGGCGTCCGCCGAGAGTGCCAGGTAGCGCCCGTCAGCGGCAATGACACGCCGGAAGGATAGCCCGGGGCCAGGCAACTAAGGTGGGAGGTGTGAGTCGGCAAGGCTCACACCTCATTTGTTTTCGACACGCTGCGCGCAGCTCGCCAGCCTGCGCTGCCGCCGAACCTGGAGATGTCAGCGATGCGCATTCTTTCGGCTGATGATGTGCACCAGGCCGTGCCGATGCCGGCGGCGATTGACGCCGTCGAAAGCGCCTTCGTGCGCCTCTCGGCCGGTCAGGCCGATGTTCCGTTGCGCCTCCACGTCGAAACCCCCGCGCCCCCGGGGGTCAGCTTTGTGATGCCCGCGCGCCTTGACGGGGCGCCGACGCCCGCCCTCGGCGTCAAGGTGGTCTCGGTGTTCCCCGGCAATCGCGATCAGGGCGAGCCAGCCATTTATGCGCTCGTCACCCTGTTTGACCCGGAGACGGGGCGACCACTGGCTGTGCTCGATGGGACCTATCTCACCGCCCTGCGCACCGGGGCGGCTTCGGGGGTGGCGACGCGCCACATGGCCCGCGCCGATGCGAAGGTGCTGGCGCTGTTCGGGGCGGGGGCCCAGGCGCTGCCGCAGGCGCTCGCCGTGTGCGCCGTGCGCGCGATTGAGCGCATCTGGATCGTGAATCGCACTCCCGCGCGGGCCTATGAGCTGGTGGAGCGGCTGCGGGCCGCCGGTCTGGGCCAGGACGTGCGGGTCGCGGCTGACCCCACCCAGGCGCTGATGGAGGCCGATGTCATCTGCACGGCCACCGCCTCGCCCACGCCGCTCTTTGCCGACGGCGATGTGCGTCCGGGTACGCACATCAATAGTGTGGGCTCTTATAGACCCTCAATGGCCGAAATCCCGCCCGCGACCGTGGCCCGCGCCCATGTGGTGGTCGATCACCGGCGCGCCGCCTGGGCCGAGGCCGGCGATCTCATCCAGGCCCGTGACGCGGGCTGGATCACCGAGGATCACGTGATCGGCGAACTGGGGGAGGTGGCCGCTGGCACGGCGCCGGGGCGTCCTGCTCCTGAAGCCATCACCTTCTTCAAATCGGTAGGGAACGCCGTGCAGGACGTGGCAGTGGCCGCCCTGGCCCTCGCGCGGGCGCGCGAGCTTGGTATCGGGGTTGAGATAGAATGGTGAGGCCTGCCTCCGATGGCGGTCTGAAGGGTGGGGTGGTTTTGCCGATGGGGATCAGATCGCCCTGGTATCTTTCGCTTGCCGTGGTGCGTTTAAGCAGATGGGACCGTTTTTGGAAACCCGGCCTCGCCGGGGCGCCGAACACTATGAAGGAGCACGACATTGAAAACTATCTGCGTCGTTGGCACCGGTTATGTGGGGCTTACCACTGGCGTGTGCTTCGCTGATCTGGGCAATACCGTCACCTGCGTCGAGATTAATCAGGAAAAGCTCGCGATCCTCCGCAGCGGCAAAGCGCCGATCTACGAGCCGGGTCTTGAAGAATTGCAAGAGCGGAACATGCGCGCCGGGCGGCTGAGTTTTACCGATGACTACGCCGCAGCCCTCGACGGGGCCGAACTGGTCTTCATCACCGTCGGCACTCCCATGGGCCCCGACGGCGCCGCCGACCTCAGCCA
>JANWYD010000020.1 GCA_025057155.1 Chloroflexaceae bacterium | reverse complement strand
AGCGGCGAGGTGCAGCGGGTTGACGCCGTCCACGTGCTGCAGGCCGTCATCGAGCGGCAGGCTGTAGGAGGGCGAATACACGCGAAAGAGGCCGGTCTGCGCGGCGATCCAGGCCGCAGCCGCGTTCCGGGCCGGGCGCGGGCGGGCCGCCGTCGCCCCCGGGCCGGGCACGATGTGAACACCATCAACCTTCCCTGCCGGCGGGCGTCTCGTCGGCGCGTGGACGCCCGGCACGCGTGGCCAGGTCGGTTAGAATGGATAGATGTGTGAATAGACTCTGCGGCTCTCCGTGTCCTCTGCTCCTCTGCGGTTAACAATCCGAAAACATTGCGCGGGCGGCCTGCGAGAGCCTGTCGAATTTTACGGATCACTGGTCCAAAGGGGGAAATCACGCCATGCCAGATGAACGCCAGACACCGGGCCAACCGGCACCCTTACCCATCACCGACCTGCGTGCGCAGGTCTTCGCCCTCTACAAGCAGGGCGCCTGGTCCGAGGCGCTGGCCCTGCTGGCTCCGATCCGTCCCGCCGAGCCGGCTGAAGCCGCCACGGTGATCTTCTGGCGCGCCTGTTTTCTGACGCTGCTCGGGCGTCGCGAGGAGGCCCTGGGGGCGCTAGAGGAGGGGCTGCGGCAGGGGCTGTGGTGGGCGGAGCAGCGCCTGCGCTTCGACCCCGATCTTCAGGCCCTTCAGGGCGATCCGGCCCTGGAGGCGGTGCTGGACGAGTGCGCGCGCCGCCGCGCGGCGGCCGAGGTGCATTGCCAGCCCCGCCGCCTCGTCGCCGCTCCGGCGACTCGCCCCGCGCCGCTGGCGCTGGTCCTGCACGGCTACGATGGAACGGCTGAGGAGACGCTGCCGGCCTGGGAGCCCCTGGCGGCGCAGGGCTGGCTGGTGGCGGCGCCGCAGTCCTTGCAACTCGCCGGCATGGCCGGCGGCCACTGGTCCGACGATGCCCGTGCCCGGGCCGATGTCGCTCTCCACCTGGGCGAACTGGTGGCCGAGGGCGCCGCGGACCCCGCCCGGCTCCTGCTGGGCGGCTTCTCTAATGGCGCGCGGGCGGCGCTGACCCTGGCCCTCACCGGAGCCATCCCCGCTTCCTACATGGTCGGCGTCGCCGGGGCGCTGCGCGATGAGACGCTGGCCACGCTCGATGCGTCGGCGCTGCGGGCCGCGGCCCCGCGGGTGCTGTGGCTGGTCGGCGAACGCGATCAACTCGTTGCGGAGCGCGCCGGACCGCAGGCGGCCTGGCTGGCCGCCCGAGGCGTGCCGGTGACGGTCGAGATGCTCCCCGGCATCGGCCACGACCTGCCGCCGGACCTGGCCGCGCGCGTGGCTGCCTGGCTGGCGGCAGGTGGGTAGGGACGACGTGCTCAAGACCCTGGCGCCCGCTGGTCCTGAGTTGACAACGCGCCCACCGACGTTGAGCCGGGCGCGCGGATTGCTTGCCACGGCTCAACCAGCGCCATCCGACACTGATGTCGCTCGCCGGCTCGATGAGCGTCGGCGGGAGCAATAGAGACAGCAATCCACAATCCAAAATAATATGCTCCACTTCGTGCTACAATCATCCCACAGCATGAGCAGGCAGGTGGGTTATGCCCTCACCATTTCCGGGGATGGACCCGTATCTCGAGGCGCCCGAACTCTGGGAAGATGTCCACGCCAATCTGGCCACCGAGCTGCGCGCCCAACTCCAGCCCCAACTGATCCCGCGTTACGTGGCCGTGCTTGCCCCCTATGTCACCTACGAGGATATCGCCATCGGCGAAGTGAGCGCGGTCAAGCCGGACGTGGCGGTGCAGTTGCGTGAGCCGGTCGCGCCGTCACGGGAGACGTCGTCACCCATCGTGGCGCCGCTTATCGGGGTGACCACCCTGGCCGAGCCGGAGGTTCCGGCGAAGACCCAGCGCATTGAGGTGCGTCGCGTTGGCGATGAGACGCTGGTGACGGTGATCGAGCTCCTCTCGCCGGCCAACAAGCGCGCCGGCACCGAGAGTTTCGAGGCTTACCAGCGCAAACGGCGCGACCTGCTGCGCTCACCGGTGCATCTGCTCGAGATCGATCTGCTGCGGCGCGGCGTGCGCTGGCCGATCGACACCGAATTGCCGCCAGCGCCCTATTTCATCTTCCTCAGCCGGGCGGCCCTGCGCCCACAGGTGGAGATCTGGCCGATCAACCTGGGCGATCCGCTGCCCCGTGTGCCCGTGCCCCTGCAGGCCCCCGACCCTGATGCGGCGATCGACCTGGGGGCGGCCCTGGCCCGCGTCTACGAACTCGGCGCCTACGCGCTGCGCGTTGACTACCAGCGTCCCCCGCCGCCCCCGCCGCTGCCCCCCGCCGACGCGGCCTGGGCCGCGGCGCGCATCGCCGCCTGGCGCGAGGGGCGTGCCGGCGGCGATGCGGGAGCTGGGCAGTAGCGGCACGTCGCTGGCATTTGTAGATCTCTCTTCAACGCACCATTTCGAGCCGGCGGTGCAGTTTATCGGCTCCGGCCGGGAGCGTCCCGCCTTCCGGCGCGCCGGTTTCGCTGGCGGCGACAGGGCGCGGCGGGGGCAGGGCGAGCCGCCAGAGGGCGGCAAACAGCGCCGCGAGCAGGAGCGCCACCGGTCCCGTGTCCAGGTTGTCGCTGCTCATCGGAGTCACGACCGCCGCCGCCAGGCCGCCGAGCAGCGCGCCAATGGGACGCAGACCGGTAGGCAACAGATGTTGCCCGCCGATCACCAGGCCCGCCAGGGGCAGCAGGGTGTAGAAGGCCGTGGCGTGGACGAAGGTGTTGTCGCGCAGTCCCTGCAAGCCTGCGCACGCGCCCAGCGCGGCCGCCAGTCCCGCGCCCAGAGCCATAGCGGCGATCCGCCACCCTGCCGCCCGGCGCGGCGGACGCGCCGGCCAGAGCCACGCCCGACCCCGGCCCGCCCAGAGACCGCGCAGGATTACGGCTGCTGCCAGCGCGACCAGTGTCGCCGGAAGCAGCAGGATCAGGAGCCACATGCCGAGACCCGGCGCGGACCGGTACTGGTCCGGCCAGAGCAGGATCAGCGCCAGCAGCGCGGGGAATATAGGGATCGCCCACAGCAGCCGCCTGACCCGTCGGCGTTGAATCTCCCCCTCGGCGGGGCTGTAGGTCCAGAGCACGGCTGCCACTGTGCCCGCGGTGATCAGGGCGAGGACAAGCAGGCTCGGCGCGCTGCCCCAACTCAGGCGCACAAACCCCAGGGTTACGATGAGCGGGAGGCCGAGACAGGCCCCGTGCCATACATCGGCGAAGCGATCGCGATGGGTGGGGGCGGCGCGCGGTGGCGGCGCGAACGACGGCCAGACCCGGGCCGCCGCCAGCGCGAAGAGGCATAGCGCCAACCAGGCGCCGGCGAGCAGCATGAGGCTTGGCGCAAGCATTACCCTGCGGGCCTCGGAGCTCAGGGCCATGTCGTTGATTGCCGGACGCCCCAGCAGCCAGAGGGCGATACACCCGCCGCAAACGAGGGTCACCGCTGCGGCGGGCAGGCGCAGACCCACCACGATCAGGCCATGCAGCATGCCCACCGCGGCGCCGACCAGCGCCGCCCGCTGCGCCGCGAGCGGCAGCAGGTCGGGCGACGCCAGGGGCCCGACATTGTGCAGCAATCCCACCGGGTTGAGCGCCAGATGGGCGCCGAGCATCACCATGACGCCCGGCGACAGATCGAGGTCGTCGAACAGGAGGGGGAGACTCAATGCCACTGTCAGGGCGGCGATCTGCACGATAAGAGCGACCGCCGTAAGCTGGCCCACGTCGCTGCCGGCGCCGAGCGCCAGCGGCCGGTGGAGCGCCAGCGCGGCGAGCAACACCAGGGCCAGCGCGAGCACCGCAGCCCAGGCGGGCCGTGGGCCGGCTGTGAGGGGCGGAGCGAGCCGGGGGGCGGAGCGACGGAGGGCGGCAGCCGTCAGGCGCGGGTCGCCCAGGTCGGCCAGAGCAGCAGCGCGAGCGGCGCCCTCGTCGAGGCCGCGAGCCTGATACGCGGTCGTGGCCTCCTCCAGGTGGTCGGTAATCTCGGCCCGCAGACGCTCGCGGCGACTGGCAGGCGCGTCTCGTAGCGCGGCCTCGAGCCAGCGCTCAACCTCGTCGTTCACTGGCTACCTCGCGGAAAGGTGTCGAGTACGGCGTTAATGGCGCGGCTATACTGGCGCCAGGCGGCGCGCTCGCGCTCCAGAGCGCGAGCGCCGGCTTCGGTCAGCCGGTAGATCCGCCGCGGGCGCCCCTCCGCGATGACCTCCTCGAAGGTCTCGATCAGTCCCTGTGCTTCGAGTGTGTGAAGGGCGGGATAGAGCGTGCCCTCGCGAAACTCGAGGACGCCCTCGGAAAGACGGCGGATGGTCGCGGCAATCGCGTACCCGTGATTGGGGCCATGCGCCAGCACGTGCAGCACCAGCAGCGGCAGACTGCCTTTGAGGTTCATGTGACACCACCGGGGAAACAGCGCATCCGGCGCGTGGTCGAACCTGAGTAGTCTGTGAACCGGGTTTTTTGCTAAACCCTCATACCCTCTCCCGCCAGGGTTTAGAGGCGGACAGAACGCATGAGCGTGATTCATGGCGTTGGGATGCGCCGTTTCACCCTCACCCCCTGCCCCTCTCCCGCACGCGGGAGAGGGGAGGCCAGAGCCGTGCTCGGAGCCGTCCCAATGCGGTAGCGGCGGTGTTCGCTCGGGTGTTCTGTCCGCCCTTAAACCCGCCAGGGGAGAGCGCCTGACGCCTCCTCCCCACGGGGGGAGGCTGAGAGGGGGGCGGCAGTGCAGGAAACTCACTTCACAGACCACTGAGCGTATTTTGCTCTCCCAAAAACTATCTTCCTCGGCTCTTACTGTGACGAAGCCGGCTGGATGCGCTACGAAAGCCCACGCCGCGATTAACGATACATCGAAATCCGATGTATGTCAAGCGTGCGGACCGTTCCCGTCTCATCCGCCCACATACACGATCCGGTAGATGTTCCCGTTGCGATCGTCGGACACGTACAGATCCCCCGCGGCGCCGACGGTGACGCCTGCCGGGCGCCCCCAGGCCCCGCCGCACTGCTGGTTCGGGCTGTCGCGGAAACCAGTGAGGAACGCCTCGCCCCGCACCGGGCGTCCGTTCTCGACAATGATCCGCTGGACCCGGCAATCACGTGGCGTCGACGAGTCCCAGGAGCCGTGGTAGGCGACGAAGAGGTGGCCGCGGTAGGCCGCCGGAAAATGGACAGCCTGGTACAGGGCCGCCCCCAGCGGCGCGTAGTGCGCCAGGTCGGTGAAGCGGGCCGGAACGACAACGTCGCAACTCGGTACCTGGCTGTCGAGGGGCACCCGCGTGTCGCGCACCTCACGCGCTCCGTCGGGCACGGCCCCCAGTTCGGCCGTGTAGCAGTAGGGCCAGCCGTGGTGCCGGCCGCGCTGCACGTCAATCACGATCTCCTCAGGCGGCAGGTCGTCGCCCAGACCGTCGCTCCCGTTGTGCGTGGCCCACATGCGTCCGTCGGAGGTAAAGACGAAATCCACGCTGTTTCGCAGACCTTCGGCCCACACCGCCCGCCGCCGTTCGTCGGGGTCGTTCGCGAAGGGATTATCGCCGGGAATGCTGCCGTCGAGGTTGTAGCGCAGCACCGCCGCCCGCCGCGGATCACCCTCGCTGCATCCGCCGACAGGGATGTTGCACTTCGACCCGACCGCAACATAGAGCCGGTCGTCGGGGCCGATGTGCACGGTGCGCGAGGTGTGGCCGCCGTCGCCAGGCAGGCCGCTCACCACCACGGTCTGCTCGCCGGGATCGGCGGCGTCGCCGTCGCCATTGCCGTCGCGCAGGCGTGTTACCCGGTCGTTCATAGCGGCGTACAGATCGGCGCCGCGCCAGGCCAGGCTATGCACACCGCTCAGCCCGGCCGCCACCACTTCCACCCCATCGGCCAGCCCATCGTTGTTGCGGTCGGGCAGGCGAATGACGCGCCCGGCGCCCCGCTCGGCGACATAGAGCTGTCCATCAGGACCAACGGCCATCAGGCGCGGCCCCTGCAACCCCGCGGCGAAGAGGCGCACGGCGAAGCCGGGGGGCGTTTGCAGGCGGGCGCTGGCGGCATCGGGGGGCGGTACCGGCAACGGCGCGCCCGATACCGGTGTTGCGGTAGGGCCCGGGCTGGGCGATGCTCCGGGCGTCGCGGTCGGCCGTGGGCTGGGCGATGCCCCGGGCGTCGCGGTGGGGCCTGCGGTAGGGGACGGCGCCGTTGGCACAGGCGTGCTGGAGACGATGAACGGCAAAAACTGCCGGAAAGCGCCGGACTGGGCGATCATCAGCGCGGCGCCGCTGCACAGCAGGGCCAGCGCGCCGAGGGTGGCGATCAGACGGCGAGACATAGGTCGTAGCTCCTTTCGAGACTCAACCAGGATTTCGCAGAACGGTTGACGCAACGGCGCGGAGGCGCAAGGCTCTGGCGATGTTCTTCGCCGCTTTGCAGCTCTGCGCCCTCTACAGTGAGTACGTGCAGGGTCTTATGGGAACACGTACACGAGAAACGCCGTAGTATAATCAACGCATGACGACCGGGAAAGAGCATGAAGATCCTTCCTACTGGCGGAGACGTGAGACGGCCGCTCTGGCGCGCGACCGCCGCCTGGCACGACAGGCCCGAGCCGATGCCGAGGCGATTGCCGCGATGCTTCGGCAGCGGTTCGGCGCGAGTCGCGTGGTGCTGTTTGGCTCGCTGGCGCGGAACCGCTTCACCGCCGATTCGGATATCGATCTGGCGGTCGCCGGTCTGGCCCCGGAAGATTACTATCGCGCCATCGCCGAAGCAAGCAAGCTCAGCGCCTTTCCCGTCGATCTCAAACCCCTGGAGGCGCTGACGCCGCACTTCCGCGAGCGTATGTTGCAGACAGGGGAAGATATGTAGAGCGCTGACCGGCATGCTTGATCCACATCGAGCCTGTCCGGATCCTCCTGCGGATGGGTCTGGGGAGCGAAGCCCCCCTGGAAACCTTTGTTTCTCACCTGAGGATCTGCGAAAGCGCCATGCATCTCTGTTTGGATGAGGGTGGGGAAACCGGGTTTCTCTATGCGCCTGCCTGAGTGGAGATTCTCGGAGGAGAACATCAAAGAATGCGGCAGAGAACATCCGCGGTGCTTCGCGGCGTTGCCGCCGACATTAGCGTCGAATTGCACTACTTGCAGCGGCTTGCCGAGGATATCGCCTTTGTCCACGCGCAGATTGCGACTTATCCCGAACATGCCCGCCTGTTCTACGAGAACCTGGCCCTCAAGCTCCACAATTTCTATACTGGATGCGAGCGCATTTTTCAAACCACTGTAGCAGAGTTGAACGGCATGCCTCCGAGCGGATTTGACTGGCATCGGCGGCTGCTGGAACGGATGGGCCTGGCGTGGCAGGATCGCCCGGCGCTGCTTGCCTCAGAAACAGTCGAGGCTCTGCGGGAGTATCTGGCGTTCCGCTACGTGGTGCGGAACATCTACGGGTGCGAGCTGGATCGCGAGCGGATCGAACAGCTTATCAGGCGGTATCCTGAGGTCTGACGCCAGTTTGAAGCCGATTGCCGGCAGTTCATGACCTGGCTGGAGACCCTCGCGGATGAACTCGAGGCGGAGAGCGAAACCTGAGAATTGGACCGGGACAATTGCGGATTGCCGAATGAGACTGCTCCTTGTAGGGGAGGTCTGGAGGAACCTTCGGTTTGAGTGGCAAAAGACGGTCTGGGGGCGCTTTGACCTCCCAGACCGTCTCCCTCGAGGGTGCAGGGGTGCGGGGGAAACCGGGTTTCCCCACCGTCCAATCTTACCGGCTCAGGCGGGCCTTCAGCTCCTGGGTGAGCAGGGGCAGCACCTCGTTCACATCGCCAACCAGGCCAAAGGTGGCAACGCGGAAGATTGGCGCATCAGGGTCCTTGTTGATCGCCACGATATTGCGGCTGGTGCGCATGCCCGCCAGGTGCTGGATGGCCCCGGAGACGCCGCAGGCCACGTAGAGCTTGGGCGAGACCGTCTTGCCGGTCTGGCCGACCTGGTGCTCGTAGGGCACCCAGCCAGCGTCAACGATGGCGCGCGAGGCGCCATAGGCTCCGCCGAGGGCCTCGGCCAGCGGCGGGATGAGCCGGTAGTAGTTGTCCTTATCGCCAAGACCGCGCCCGCCGGTCACAATGATGGCGGCGTCGGTGAGGTTGACCGCGCCGGTCTTTGGCGCCACGCTGGTGACAGTGGTGCGGATCTCCGCCCCACCGAGGGCCAGGGCCTGCACGCTGCCAGCGGCGCCGGGCTGGGCCTCGGGGAAGCTCTGCTTGCGGACCAGGGCCACCACCGGGCGGCCAGCGGCGAAGGCATAGGTGTTGATCACGTTCCCGCCGTGGGAGGGGCGCACCGCAGTCACCGCGCCGCCCTCGGCTTTAAGGTCGATGGCGTCCACCACCAGCCCGGCGTCCAGATCGGCAGCCAGGGCCGCGCCGAAGTCGCGCATCTGGAAGCTGGCCCCGGCGAGGATCAGGGCGGGCTGCGTCGCGGCCACGGCGACCTTCGCTGCCGCCACGTGCCCGTCGGTCGTGTAGGGGGAGAGGCGCGGATCATCAACGGTATAGACCGTGTCGGCTCCGTAGACCGCCGCCTTCTCGGCCAGCGCGCCCACGCCGCTGCCCACCACCACCGCGCTCAGTGGGCCGCCAAGGGCGGCCGCCAGTTCCTTGCCCTTGCCCAGCAACTCCCGCGTGACGGCGGCGATCTCGCCGTCCACCTGCTCTACATAAACCAGCACGCCCGGCATATGTTCCTCCTGCGACACACATTGCCAGCGCCAGCGGGAGCGCCACCGGCGCGGGGGCAACGCCTGCGCTAGATAATCTGGTTCTCCAGCAACTTATCGACCAGTTTCTTCACCTTGGCGGCCGCGTCGGGGCCGTCAATCATCTCCCCGCTTGGACGCGGCGGCGGCGGCACGCGCTGCGTGATTGTCACCGCCGAGGTAATCCCGGTGACGCCCAGATCGGCGGCCGTCCACACCGGCGGCTCCACCTTGGCGACCTTCTTGATCTTCAGCAGTGAAGGATAGCGCGGGTTGTTGATGTCCTTGATCACGCTCACTACGGCAGGCAACGGCGCGGTCACCGTCTCCACCACCGTCTCCAGGTGCCGCTCGGCGGTGATCGTCTTGTTGCCGGGATTGACATCAATCACCTTTCCCACATAAGTGAGCTGGGGCCAGCCCAGGACCCGCGCCAGGGCGGGGGCGAAGGCGCCGCTCTCATCGTCGGTGCTGTTCCGGCCGGTGAGGATCAGATCCACGTCGCCGAGCTTGCGGATCGCCGCCGCAACCACTTTCGCCGCGGCGATGGTGTCGAGCGTAGCAAATGCCGGATCCTTCAGCAGCAGCGAGTCGGTGGCCCCCATCGCCAGGGCGCGGCGCATCTGCTCAACCCACTCGTCGGTGCCCATGGAGAGAACGGTCAGCTTCCCGCCGTGCTTCTCGTTCCAGATAATCCCTTCTTCGATCGCGTACTCGTCGAACAGGTTGATGATCTTCTCGATCCCGTCGGCGTTGATGCTCAGGTCAGGGTTGATCTTGACCGAGTTGTCCCGAGGGACCTGCTTCATACACACGACGATGTGCATGCCCAAGCTCCTTCATCGGGGCGCCGCCCGCGCGACACCCTACCGGCACCTGTAACGCCACCGATTGTACCACGTTCTCTGTCCCTTGTCCCGGACCTTACAGGTTTGCGCCGGGCTGCGTCCGCCTCTGGCGGCGGGCCGTGGGTCGGCTACGCCGCCCGACAGGATCCTTTTTTTGTTGGTTCTGGCGGCGCATCCGCCAGAACCAACGAAAAACTCGGAGGGTGGAGTTTGCCCCAAAGATGTCGCATCAGCCCCGCGGGTTTGCAAAACCGGTAAGGTCCGGGACGCCTCTACATGCGCGTATAATCCGCATTTTCGGCCCGGCTGTCAACCCCATGCCTCAGGGTCATATGCCGGAAGTTCGCAGCGCAGCGGAGGGTTGGTGCGGTAACCGAGGGCGAAATCGGCCTGCAAGAGTTCCTGCAATTCGCGGGTGCCTTCGTAGATCACCGCCCCGCGCGCATTCCGCAGGTAGCGTTCAACCGGATACTCGTCGGAATAGCCGTAGGCGCCGTGGATCTGAAGCGCATCATCGGCGCATTCGAAGCTCGATACCGTAGCATGCCACTTGGCCAGGGTGGTTTCGCGGGTGTTGCGCAGGCCGCGGTTTTTCATCCAGCCCGCCCGGTAGACCAGTAATCGCGAGGTGTCGAGCTTGCGCACCATGTGGCTGAGCATGCGCTTGACCAGTTGGTGTTCGGCGATGGGTCTGCCGAAGGTGTGGCGTTCACGGGCGTAGCGCAGGCTGGCCTCCAGGCTGGCCTGGATCAGCCCGGTGGCCCCGGCGGCTACGGTGTAGCGCCCGTTGTCGAGGGCGGCCATGGCGATTTTGAAGCCCTCGCCTTCCTCGCCAAGGCGGTTGGCCGCCGGCACCCGTACATCCTGAAAAATGACGCTGCCGGTGTTACCGGCCCGCACCCCGAGCTTCCCGTGGATGGGCTGGCTTGAGACCCCCGGCCAGCGCCGCTCGACGATGAAGGCCGAAATGCCCCGCGCGCCCCGCTCCGGATCGGTCTTGGCCATCACCAGGAAGTTGTCGGCAATGTCGGCCAGGCTGATCCAGGTCTTTTCGCCGTTGAGGATGTAGCTATCGCCGTCGCGGCGAGCGGTGGCGCGCATCGCGGCGGCATCGGTGCCCGAATCGGGCTCGGTGAGACAGTAGCCGGCGAGTTGCTCGCCGCGGGCCTGGGGAACCAGATACCGCTGCTTTTGCTCCTCGGTGCCCCACTGGAAGAGGCTTAGCGAGTTGAGGCCGGTATGCACCGACATCACCACGCGCAGGAAGCTGTCTACCCGTTCGAGTTCCTCGCACACCACCGCGAGGGCCAGGTAGTCCATGCCCGCGCCGCCGTAGCGTCGGGGCAGGCAGATGCCCAGGAAGCCGAGTTCGCCCATCCGCTTCAGCACCGGGCGAATGTGCGGACGTGCTTCGGGGCCCTCGTGCTGTTCGGCCCCTGATCGATCCCAGACGCGAATGAACGGCGCAACCTCCTGCTCGGCAAACCGGCGCACCGTTTGCCGCAGCATGGCGTGCTCCTCGTTCAGAAACATCTCGTAGCCGGCGGTGAGGTCCATGGACGCTGCTCCCTCGTATCCTGATTGGCGTGCATGGCATTATAGCAGGGGGATGGAGCAATACAAGCTTGCCTGGGAGGGCTTTACCCTCCCGGCCCTGCCCTACCGGTAGGGGGAAGCCTGGTTTCCTCCTACCCCTGGTTGCAGGTGGCGTGGCGTGTGCTATAGTACCCTGCAACAGACCGTTTCCGCGCGCGGTCTTATCGTCAGGACATTCAAACCATATCTGGGAGTGGGAAACCTATGCCGTTCTGTCCGCAATGTGGTATTGAAAATCCCCCTTCCGCGCGCTACTGTGACCAGTGCGGCGCAGTGTTGATCCCCGTACCCGCGCAGGGTCCGGCTGCGCCGCCGGCGCCCGCTCCGGCACGCCCGGCCGCTACGCCCGCTGCCGGGCCATCTACCTGCCCGCAGTGTGGAGTGACGGTCATTCCGGGAGAGGCCTTCTGCGACACCTGCGGCGCGCCCCTGCTCGGCGCGACGCGTCCGGTCGCTCCTGCGCCGGCCTACGGCGGCGTGCCGCCCCAGCCCGCTTACCCGCCGCCGCGGCCGGTAGCGCCAGCGACCCCGCCAGTGGCGCCCGCCCCGCCGCTGCGGACAACCCTGGCCCCGGCGCGGCTGCTGGTGCAGCCCTCCGGCGTCGTGGTGCCGCTCCCGGCTGCGCCGCAGGCTCTGGTCGGGCGCGCCGACGCGGTGAGCAATTTCTTCCCCGACGTTGATCTGACCGATTACAATGGCCTCAATCTCGGCGTGGGCCGCCGCCACGCGCGCCTCTTTGTGCAGGGCGGCCAGATCATGGTCGAGGATCTCGATAGCACCAATGGGACCTTTCTCAATGCCGCCCGCCTGAGTCCGCGCCAGCCCGCGCCGCTCAAACACGGCGATGAGTTGCGCCTGGGAAACCTGCGCCTGCGGGTGGAGATGTAATACGATTTTGGATTTTGGATTGTTGGATGATGCGCACGGGCCGTATTCAACAGGCACTGCTATAAGGAGATCTGGATGCGCATCGCGGTCTTTGGCCCGGGAGGGGTAGGCGGTTATTTTGGCGCGCACCTGGCGCGGGCCGGTCACGAGGTGCACCTGATTGGCCGGGGCGCGCATCTGGAGGGCGTGCGAGCCTCCGGCCTGCGCGTCGAGAGCCCGAAGGGCGCCTTCAGCGTGCGGCCCGCCGGCGCCGCCAGCGATCCCGCAGCCGTCGGCCCCGTGGATCTGCTGCTGGTGGCAGTGAAGACCTGGCAGCTTATCGAGGCGGCCCCTGCGCTGGCGCCGCTGATCGGCCCGGAGACGGCAGTGCTGCCTTTGCTCAACGGCGTCGAGGCCCACGACATCCTCGCAGCGGCCCTCGGGCAGGATCATGTGCTCGGCGGGTTGTGTCGCATCATCGCCTATATCGCTGCGCCAGGGGTCATTCGCCACGTGGGGGCCGAGCCGACGATTATCTTCGGCGAGCTTGACAACCGGCGCAGCGCCCGCGTCGAGGCCCTGCAGACCGCCTTCAGCGAGGCGGGCTTTGGCGCCGTCGTCCCGCCCGACATTCACGTGGCGATCTGGGAGAAGTTCATGCTTGTGTGCACCTGGAGCGGTCTCGGCGCCGTCACCCGCGCGCCGCTGGGGGTCTGGCTGCGGCTGCCGGGCACGCGGGCGCTGGCCGAGGCGGCGCTGCGCGAAGTGGTGGCAGTAGCGAATGCTCGCGGTGTGGCCGTCGCCCCGGCCCAGGTTGAGGCGACGCTGCGCTTCCTCGACACCCTGCCCTACGAGAGCACCGCCTCGATGCAGCGCGACATCATGGAGGGCCGACCTTCCGAGTTGGAGGCGCAGAACGGCGCCGTGGTGCGCCTCGGTCAGGCCGCTGGCGTGCCCACCCCGGTCCACAGCTTCCTGTATCACGCCCTGCTGCCCCAGGAACTGGCCGCCCGCGGAGCCTTGGTGGAAGATGGGTGAGGGTCCTCACCCTCCCTCGCCTCGCGGCGCTCGGCGCCCTCTCCCTCTCCACCGCAGGTGGAGAGGGAGGGGTCCTGGGGGATGGTGAGGAACGCCCCCCAGAATTGTTCTGGCGGGAAGAGGGAAGGCCAGTTTAGCGCATTCAGCATCAAGGAGCCACCATGCATCCCCAACGCCTTCAGCGCCTCATCGAGTCCCTGCGCGACCAGCGGCTCGACGGGCTGGCGCTCATGCCCGACGCCAACCTGGCCTACCTCAGCGGGCTGAGCTTCCATCCCGGCAAACGTCTGACCCTGGCGCTCGTGCCCGCCGATGGGGCGCCGCCATGCCTGGTCGTTCCCGCGCTGGAGCACGGGCGCGCCGAGGCCGCTGCGCGCATCCCAATGCGCTACTTCTCCTGGCACGACACCGAGGGTCCCGCCACGGCCCTGGCCACTGCCGTCGCCGCTGCCTTTGGCCCCCATGCCCGCGGGTGTACCCTGGCCGTCGAGCACACTGCTATGCGTGTGATGGAACTGCGCGCCCTTGAGGCGGCTATTCCCGATCTGCGCACCCGCGATGCCACCCCGATCCTGGCCGATCTGCGCATGGTGAAGGACGCCGCGGAACTGGCGGCCATCGAACAGGCGGTGCGCATCGTCGAGAGCGCCCTGGAACGCACCATCGCCCAGATCCGCGTGGGCATGACCGAACGCCAGGTATCGCGGCTGTGCTCCGAGGCCATTCTCGCCGCGGGCGCCGAGGGTGAGAGCTTCGAGAACATCGTCGCCTCGGGACCCAACGCGGCCAATCCGCACCACAGCAACAGTGATCGCCCGCTGCAACCCGGCGACCTGGTGATCCTCGACTGCGGCGCGCGCTACCAGGGGTATGTCTCCGACATTACGCGCACGATCGCGATTGGCGAGCCGGGAGAACTGGCGCGCCGGATCTACGATCTCGTGTTGCGGGCCAATGAGGCAGGGCGCGCAGCGGCCCGTCCGGGGGCCAGCGGCGCAGCGATTGATGCGGCGGCGCGCGCGGTGATCGAGCAGGGCGGCTACGGGGAGTACTTCATCCACCGCACCGGCCACGGCTTTGGGCTGGAGACCCACGAGCCGCCGAATATCGTCGCCGGCGACAACGAACCCCTGCGCCCCGGCACCACCTTCACGGTCGAGCCGGGCATCTACCTGCCCGGCGTTGCCGGCGCGCGCATCGAGGACGACGTGGTGATCACCGCAGACGGCGCCCGCAGCCTCACCGCCTTCGGCCGAGCGTTGCGCATCGTGGGGGAGTAACGTTAGCCTCTGGAGGGTCGTGGGCGGGTCACGCTTTCCCTGAACCTCATGGATGTTCCAGGAGGGCTTCACCCTCCCGGCCCCTCATCAGGCAGGGGCGTGGGGAAACCTGGTTTCCCCACACCTTCGAGCAGCGGCGCAGCCTGTAGCGTTTCTCGAAACGGTTGACCTAACGATGGCGGCGCAGGCGCAGCGAGCTACACCGCTCAGGGTCCTCAGTGGATCAAGCATTCCGGTCAGTGCTCTAGAGAATCTGCGACAAAAAGAGCTTCGTCCGCTCATGCCGCGGGTTCTCAAAGAACAACTCCGGCGTATTCTCCTCAAGGATCTGCCCGCGGTCCATAAACACCACCCGGTCGGCCACCTCGCGAGCGAAGCCCATCTCGTGGGTCACGCAGAGCATGGTGATGCCCGAGGTCGCCAGCTCTCGCATGACATCAAGCACCTCCTTGATCATTTCCGGGTCGAGGGCCGAGGTTGGCTCATCGAAGAGCATAATGCGCGGGTTCATGGCCAGGGCGCGAGCGATGGCCACGCGCTGCTGCTGCCCGCCCGAAAGCTGGCCGGGATATTTGTGGGCCTGCTCGCGGATGCCCACCCGTTCGAGCAGTTCCAGGGCCCGCTTCTCGCTCTCGGCGCGGGTCTGCTTCCGCACCCAGATCGGCGCCAGGGTGATGTTTTGCAGCACCGTCAGGTGGGGGAAAAGATTGAACTGCTGGAAGACCATACCTGTCTCGCGGCGGATGGCGTCAATGTTGCGGATGTCGTTGGTCATCTCGATGCCATCCACAATGATCCGTCCCTCCTGGTGCTCCTCCAGGCGGTTGATGGTGCGGATGAAGGTGCTCTTGCCGCTCCCCGACGGCCCGCAGATCACCACCACCTCGCCGCGCTTGACCCGCAGATTGACGTCGCGCAGCGCATGGTAATCGCCGTACCATTTGTTGACGTTTTCACATATGATGATGTCATCGTTTGAAGCATAAGCTTTGTTCATGATTTTGAAGATCCTTTCAGGTTTTTATGGTTGGCAGCGCAACCTGGAAGATTGCGCTGCACAGGGCTTACAACTTGCCCACATGCAGATCGGTTTCAATCCGGCGCGCCGTGCGCGACATGGTGAAGCTGAAGATCCAGTAGATCCCCGCCACCACAAAGAACGTTTCGCGCCACACCCCGCCGGGAATGCCGAGCCACTGCGGCTGGGTGTAGACGGCCTGCGCGGCCCCCAGCAGGTCCATCAGGCCGATAATCACCACTAGCGAGGTGTCCTTGAACAGGGCGATGAACTGGCCTACCAGCACGGGGATGACCGCCCGCAGGGCCTGGGGCAGGGTGATCAGCAGGGTAGTCTGCACCACATTCAGGCCAAGGGCGCGCGCCGCCTCAATCTGCCCTCTGGGAATGGATTGCAATCCGCCGCGCACATTTTCCGCCAGATAGGCCGCGCTGAAGAGCGTCACGGCGACGATGGCGCGCACCACGGCGTCAACGCGCACGTTCGCCGGCAGGAACAGCGGCAGCATCAGCGAGGCCATGAAGAGCACCGTCACCAGCGGCACGCCGCGGATCAGTTCGATGTAGGCCACGCAGAACCATTTGATCACCGGCAGGTTGCTGCGCCGCCCCAGGGCCAGCAGCACCCCCAGGGGAAAAGAGAGCACGATCCCGCTGACCGCCAGGATCAGCGTAAGCATCAGCCCGCCCCACAGGTTGGTGCCAATGGCGGCCTCGCCCACGCCGCGCAGGATCAGGATCGCCGCAGGATAAAGCAGGATCCACCCGGCCACCAGCGGCCAGCGCAGGACCTCGCCCAGACGCTGGCCAGCGGCGATCCCCAGGCCCGCCAGAGCCGCTACGCCGAAGAGGAACAGCCGTGTCGAGAAGACCGGCGGCGCCTGGTCGGGCGGCAGCGCCAGCGAGAGCAACCCCAGGATGATCATCGCCACGCTGAACCCTCCCGCGAGAACCAGGGGGATGCCGCGCCAGACTCCTCCGCTGAGTCCAAGCAGCACGGCGACCAGCGCCGCTACCAGCTCGGGGCGCCAGAGCTGATCCGGCGGGTACCGCCCAACCATCAGCAGGCGCACGTTGCTCGTTACGGCGATCCAGCCCTCGGTGGTGACCGTCCAGCGCAGCAGTGCGCTGAGGGCCTGGAAGACCAGGAACAGCAGGACGATGCTGATCAGCGAGTTCCACCAGTTGCTGAACAGGTTCTGGCGCAGCCATTGGAGCGCGCCGATGTTCGGGCGTGGGGCGCGGGTGCGGGGTTGTGACGCTTCCGTCGCCATAGCGTCACCTCTCCACGAGCTGCGTGCGCTTGTTGTACCAGTTCATCAGCAAAGAGGTCAACAGACTGATGCTCAGGTACGATGCCATCACCATCAAGATCACCGGAACCGCCTGTCCGGTCTGGTTCAGCGTCGTGCCGGCCACTGAGAAGAGGTCGGGAAAGCCGATGGCGACCGCCAGGCTGCTGTTCTTGGTCAGGTTGAGGTACTGACTGGTCAGGGGCGGGATGATGATCCGCAGCGCCTGGGGGAAAATCACCAGCCGCAGGGTTTGCGCGCTGCTCAGACCGAGGGCGCGAGCCGCCTCGCGCTGGCCCTTGTTGACCGCCTGGATGCCGCTGCGCACGATCTCGCCGATGAAGGCGGCGGTGTAGATCACCAGGCCGAAGAGCAACGCGGCGAAGTTGGTGGTCAGAGTGATGCCGCCGCTGAAGCCGAAACGCTGCAACTCGGGGATCTCCAGCGTCACCGGCCACTGGCCGGCCACAAGACGGGTAACCACAAAACCGAGCAGCGCGATCGCGGCGGCAAGCAGCAGCGCCCAGGGCAGAGCCACGCCCGGCCGATCGCGCCGGGCGAACTGCACTTGCCGCACGATGTAGAAGCCCGCCCCGGCCAGCAGCCCCGCCCAGAGCCACGGCGCCCAGGCCCCGAAGTCGGCGCTGGCCCGCGGCCAGGCGATGCTTACGCCGCGGTTGTGCAGGAAGAGCACCCCGCCGATGTTGATCGCCTCCTGCACCCGCGGAAAGGCCTGGCTCATCGTATACCAGAAGAACAGTTGCAGCAACAGCGGAACGTTGCGCACGATCTCTACGTAGACGGTGGCGATATTGCGCAGCAGCCAGTTGCCGGAGAGGCGGCAGATGCCCAGCACGATGCCGAGGAGGGTGGCCAGCACGATCCCGATCCCCGCAACGCGCAGGGTGTTGAGGACGCCCACCAGGAAGGCGTAACCGTAGGTGCGCGAGGGGTCGTAAGGGATCGGCGACTCGCTGATGGGGAAGCCAGCGGGCTGCCGCAGGAAGGCGAAACTCGGCAGCAGGTTGGCCCGCCGCAGCCCATCCATCATGGTGCTGTAGAGGAACCAGAACGTCGCAATCACCACGAGCGCGAAGGCCACCTGCACGAGAATGGCGATGACCCGCGTATCGCGGTAAAAGGGGATGCTCGCCGGCTGACCGGGCGGCGTGGTGGCGGCCATACGGTACCCTTCGCGTGCAATTCAACCTGGAGGCGGCGAGGACCGGCTTCGTGCCAGTTCTCGCCGCCCCCGGCAAACTCCTCCTCAGCGCCTCAGTGTTCACTGACCTACCGGAACGGCGGCGAGTACAGCAACCCGCCATCGCTGTACAGCGAGTTCAGACCGCGGGGCAGGTTGAAGGGCGTATCGGGGCCGAGGTTGCGGTTGTAGATCTCCTCGTAGTTGCCCACATGGCGGATCACCCGTGCGGCGAAGTCGTTGGGCAGGCCGATGCCCTGGCCGAGTTCGCCCTCGAGGCCCAGGAAGCGGCGGATGTTGGGGTCCTGGCTATTAGCGAAGTCACCGATGTTGGCCGAGGTGATCCCGAACTCTTCCCCCTGGATCGTCGCGAAGACCACCCAGCGCACCGCGTCGGCCCACTGCGGATCGCCTTGCAACACAGATGGCGCCAGCGGCTCCTTCGACATGGTCACTTCGAGGATCTTGTGGTCGGCCGGGTTGGCAGCCTTGGTCTGGTAGCTCACCAGGCCCGACTTGTCGGTGGTGAAGCCGTCGCACTGGCCGCTCTCGTAGGCTGCAAAGGTCGGGTCGGCCTCCTGGAAGACCACCGCCTCGAATTGCAGGTTGCGCTGGCGAAAGTTGTCGGCCAGGTTCAACTCGGTGGTTGTGCCAGTCTGTACGCAGATACGCGCCCCGGCCATATCCTCAAGCGTTTCGATGCCGCTGTCCTTGCGCACCATCATACCCTGGCCATCGTAGAAGGTAACCGGGCCGAAGTCGAGGCCGACCGAGCCGTCGCGGGTGAGCGTCCAGGTCGTGTTGCGGATCAGCACGTCCACCTCGCCCGACTGCAGCGCCGTGAAGCGCTCCTGGGCGGTCAGCGGGCGATACTCGACCCTGGTCGGGTCATCGAAGATCGCGGCGGCGACGGCCTTGCAGAAGTCTACGTCGAAGCCGCTGAAGTTGCCGGCGCTGTCCACGTTGCCGAAGCCGGGAAGCGCCTGGTTCACGCCGCAGATCAGCTTGCCGCGGCTGATGATCGTCTGCAAGCGCCCCCCGGCGGTGGGCTGCGCAGCGGCGCCGCCTCCGGGCGCGGGGGCGGCAGTGGCGGGAGGCGCCGCGGTCGGGGCTACGGCCGCCGGGGCCTCCGTGGCGGCCGTGGGCGGCTGGGTGGCCGCCGCCTGGGGCTGCTGGCCCCCGCACGCCGCCAGGAACAGGGCAAGCGCGCCGGCCAGCACTGCGAGAATCTGTCGCTTCATGGGTCTCCTCAATATCCTGAGCAGCGCCGGACCGCCGACCGTTTCGGGGCCAGACGCTGCGGCGAACCAGCGGACGGGCGCCTGGGACTTATTCGATTTTGGATTTTGGGTTTTGGATTGCCGTCTATGGCGTTCGGATGAGACATGGCGATGCTGCGCATGCGCTGTATGCACCAGGAACCGGTTTTACACGGGATGGGAGCGAGAAAGCAACACTCCTGCCGTTGGACAGAGAAGTGGGGAAAAACGGTTTTCCCCCATCGCTTTCACTGCAGCGACCAGGCTGCGACGCGGCGCCCGTGGCCGGATCTCGATGCCATTTGCGAATGCGTTACGCTTGGAGTTTGAAGGATTGTATCACAGCCCGCAGCCCGTGGCAAACGTTTGGCGCCACACGAGCTTACGCAAAGTCCATACGGCTTGCCCCTTGGCCTTTGCACAAGCCCTGCCTGGCATACCCGGACAGGTATGTGATCTTCATAAGCTGCGGTACAATACTTCCGATGCCGCACCGCCCCCGATGAGCCGCCGCGATGTACCTCAAACGTCTCGAGATCCAGGGTTTTAAGACCTTCGCCACCCGCACCGTGCTGGAGTTCCGCCCCGGCGTCACGGCCATTGTGGGGCCGAATGGGAGCGGGAAATGTCTGGCTGGCCACAGCCTTGTCCTCCTTGCAGATGGGCGCGAGATCCCGATCCGCGATATCGTCGAGCGCGCCCTCGCTATGTCAACGACCGTCGAGATGCTGGACGACGGCTGGGTTAGCCGCCAGAACCCAGAGCAACTGCGGGTGCTTTCGCTGAGTCCCGCCACGTTCAGGCTCGAGCCTCGCTCCATCGCCGGCTTTGTGAAGCGTCAGGCCCCGGACAAGATGCTGTACATTCGGACCCGTACCGGTCGGGAGGTGACCGTAACGCCCTATCACCCGCTCTTCACCCTCAGGCGCGGCCGGTTACATGCCCTCCACGCCGACGAACTAGAGGTCGGGGTTCGGATTGCCTTGTCAGGGGCAGGGGCTCTGATCGTCCCTCGCTCCCTCTCCACAACCACAAACCCGAATCTCGACATCATTCCGGGCGTCACACCGCAAATACGGAGCGTCCTCAAGCAAGCTGGCATCTCGGTGCAGCGCCATCGCGCAGGCTGTCCAAAAATGGCTGCTTATGCCGAGGGACGCTGTGAAGCCAGTCGCGCGGGTTTGCTCGAAGTGTTGGATGTAATAGAAGCCGCTTGCGCGCAACCCTCGACCGTCACCAGGCAACTTGCGCGCCTGCGAGCGCTCGCCACCTCCGACGTGTTCTGGGATGAGATTGTCGCCATCGAGTCCCTCCCCCCGCCTGAGCCCTGGGTCTACGACTTGAGCATCGCCGAGACCCACAACTTCGTGGCCGAACAGGTGATCGTGCACAACAGCAATCTCGCCGATGCGGTGCGCTGGGTGCTCGGCGAGCAGAGCCTGGCCACGCTGCGCTGCAAGCGCTCCGAGGAACTGATCTACGCTGGCGGCGGGCGTCGCCCCCCCGCCGGGCTGGCCGAGGTCTCGCTGACGATTGATAATAGCGATCGCCTGCTGCCCCTGGATTTCGACGAGGTGACCATCACCCGCCGCGCCACCCGCGCTGGCGACAACGAGTACTTCATCAACCGCGCCCGTGTGCGCCTGCGCGATGTGCTCGAGGCCACCGAGCCGCTCGGCGGCTCCTATACGCTGATCAACCAGGGCCTGGTGGACGCTGCGCTGACCCTGCGCCCCGAGGAGCGCCGCCGCCTCTTCGAGGACGCCGCCGAGATCGGCGGCTTCGAGGCCCGCAAGGCCGAGGCCCTGCGCCGCCTGCGCGAGACCGAGTCCAACCTCAACCGCCTCGATGATCTCCTCGCCGAGCTGGAGCCGCGCCTGCGCAGTCTCAAGCGCCAGGCCGCCCAGGCCCGCCAGCACCGCGAGTTGTCCGCCGAACTGCACCAGCTTTACCAGCAGTTCTACGCTCGCCAGTGGCGGGCGGCATGCGCTCTCAGCGCCCGCGCGCGGGCCGAACTGGATCGCCTCGATGCCGAACTCGCCCGCGCCCGCGCTGCCCAGGCCGGCGTGGCCGCCGAACTCCAGGTCCTCCGCGGCGCCCTGCGCGCCCGCCGCGATGACCTGGGCGCCCTGCACCAGCAGAGCAGCGATCTGCACCGCCAGGCCGAGGCGCTCCAGCGCGACCTGGCCGTCGGCGCCGAGCGCGTGGCCGCCCTGACCCGCCGGGGTGAGGATCTCGAACGCCAGCGCAATGCCCTGGCCCTCCGCCGCCAGCAACTTGAGGAGCAGCAGGCTCTTGCCGCCGCCGAAGCCGCTCGCGCCAGGACGGACCTCCACACCCGGCGGCAGGCCCTCGCCGCCGCCGAGGCCGAACTGGCCGCCCGCGCTGCTGCCGACCGCGCCCACCTCGCCGCCCTGCGCCAGGCGCAGGACGCCGCGCTCCAGGCCGCCCGCGCCATGACTGAGCAGCGCGCCCGCGTAGAGCAACTGGCAGCCAGCCTGGAACGCCTGGCCCGTGAGAGCGCCGACTTGGACGCCGTGGTGACCGGGGCCGCCGGCCAGCGCGCCGCCGCCGCCGAGCGTGTCGAGCAGGCCCGCGTCGCGCTGGAGGAGACTGAAGCGGCCTATCAGAGCGCCGCTGCCGCTCTCCAGGCCGCCCGCGCCGAACTCGACGACCTGCGCGCCGGCCGCACGCGGGCCGAGGAGGCCCGCGCCGCCGCCTGGCGCGCTCTGACCGACGCCGAGGCGCGTCTCGAATCGCTCGAACGTTTGTCCCGCGCCTACACCGGCGTCTTCGCCGGCCCCCGCGCTGCTATGCAGTGGGCCGAACGCACCGGACGCTCCGGCTTCGCCCTGGTGCAGTCCCTCATTCGCCCCCCTGCCGGCCTCGAAACGGCCATCGAAGCGGCCCTCGGCGCCCGCCTGCAAAACATCGTGGTAGAACGCTGGGAAGACGCCGAGGCCGCCATCGCCGAACTGAAGCGTTCCGGCGCCGGACGGGCGACCTTTCTGCCCCTGGACAGCCTCGTCACCCGCGAGCATGCTCCCCTCCCTCCCAGGTCGTCGGACAATTCGGATGTGCTCGGCGTCGCCGCCGATCTGGTGGAGTATGACCAGCGCTACACCTCCGTGGTGCGCCAGCTCCTCGGGCGCGTGCTGATCGTGCGCGACCTGCCCGCCGCCCGCGCCGAACTGCGGCGCATCGGCAGCGGCTGGACGATCGTCACCCTCGACGGCGAGCAGGTGAGCAGCGGCGGCGCGGTAACCGGCGGCGCGCAGGCGAAGGAGAGCGGCACGCTGCGCCGCGAACGCGAACTGCGCGAACTGCCCGCTCTGGTTGCCGCCGCCCGGGCCGACCTGGAGCGCGCCGGCGCCCGCATGGCCGAACTGGATGCCAGGCTTCAAGCCCACACCACGCGCCTGCGCGACCTGGAAGCCCTCGCCCGCGAGCGCCAGCGCCAGGTCGAGGCCGCCCGGGCCGGCCTTGAGCATGCCCGTCACGACCTGGCGCGGGCCGGGCAGGAACAGGAGTGGGCCGCCCGGCGGCGCGCCGCTCTGGCCGACGAGCGCGCCGCCCTGGCCAAGGAGCATCAGGAAGCTGCTGCGCGCCTTCAGGCTGCCGAAGCGGCCGCCCGCGCCGCCGAGGCCGCGCTGGCCGAGGCCCGGGCGCGCCAGGAGCAGGCCGCGGGGGAGGACCGTGCCGCCCAGGAGCGTCTGGCGGCCCTGCGCGCCGAAGCCAACGCCGCCGAGGGCCGGCTTGGCGCCGCCGAGCAACTGTGCGCCGCCCATGCCCAGAGCCTGGAGTTGCTGGCGCGCCAGGAACAGGACTTTGCCGAGGCCGGCGCCGCCCTGCAAGCCGAACGCGCCGAACTTGGCGTCGCCCACGCCCGCCGCGAAGCCGAACATGCCGCCCTTCTGACCGCGATAGACGCCCTGCGGGCGCGCATTGATCCCGCCGAAGCCGAGCTGCGTGAAGAAGAGACGCGCCTCGCCGATCTGGAACAGCGCGAAGCTGCCGCCACCGCCGCCCTGCTGGAGCGGGAAAGCGCCCACAGCCGCGCCGCCCTGGAGGCCCAGCGCGCCCAGGACCGCCAGGAGGCCCTCATCGAACGCGCTGCTGCCGATGGTGTAGAGCTTGACCCCGCGCCCGCCCTGGCCGGCGACGCAGCCGAACCGGAACAGGATGCCTCCGTCCCGATTGAAGCCCTGCAACGCGACATCGAGGCCCTCAAGGCGCGCATCCTGCGTCTCGGACCGGTCAACCCGCTGGCGCTGGAAGAGTACGACGAGACTGCCGAGCGCCAGCGCCACCTGCGGGCGCAGATCGAAGACTTGCGCGAGGCTCGCGCCACCCTGATGGAGCTGATCGGCGAACTCGACCGGGTGATGCACAACCGCTTCATCGCCACCTTCCACGCTGTGGCTGCCGAGTTCGAGCGCTGCTTCGTCGAACTCTTCGGCGGCGGCTCGGCTACCCTCGTGCTGACCGGCGGCGAAGGCGGCGAACCTGTCGCCGAGGGCGAGGACCGGGTGGCCGAGGCGCGCCCCCCGGGTGTCGAGATCATCGTGCGCCCCCCCGGCAAGAAGCAGCAGAACATCTCCCTCCTCTCCGGCGGCGAGCGCGCCCTTACCGCCGCGGCGCTGCTGTTTGCCATCCTTAGCGTCAACCCCAGCCCCTTCTGCATCCTCGACGAAACCGACGCCGCCCTCGACGAAACCAACATCGGCCGCTTCCGCGACGCCCTGCGGCGCCTCAGCGCCCGCACCCAGTTCATCCTCATCACCCACAACCGCGGCACCATCGAGGTTGCCGATACGCTCTACGGCGTCAGCATGGGCGATGACGGCAGTTCGAAAACCATCTCGCTGCGCGTGGAGAGCTACGTGTCCGGGGCGTAGCGACTCGGCGTCTCGCCACTGGCGGGTGCGACCGGGAGGGGCGGAGGCCCGTGCTACAATGCACATAACTCCGCAGGCAGGGGCGTGGGGAAACCGGGGTTTCCCCACTCTCCGCTGAACGACCGGGGAACGAGCGTTCCCGGGGGTTCGTCGCCCGCCCGGACTCGCTCTGCACCCTATCGCGCGCCACGGATGGTCACCATGAGCCGCTCAACCGAAGCCCCTATGGTCCGGCTGGTCTGGCCCCGCTCGGGCACGGAACTGGATCTGGCCCCCCTGCAGGGACTCTGGACGGCCGAGATGTACCTGCGCCTGACCGACCAGACCAACCATTTAATCGAGTTGACCGACGGCGTACTCGAGCTGCTGCCGATGCCCACGCGCAAACACCAGCGCATCCTCGCCTTCCTCTACGCCTTGCTGCTGGAGGTCATTCGGCCAATGGGCGGCGAGGTTCTCTTCGCCCCGCTGCGCTTGCGGATCCGCCCCGAGAAGTTCCGCGAGCCCGACCTGCTGTTGCTGCTTGATCGCAACGATCCGCGCAACCAGGAGGCCTGCTGGCTGGGCGCCGACCTGGTGCTCGAAATCGTCAGCCCCGACGACCCCGAGCGCGACACGGTGGTCAAGCGCGCCGATTACGCCGAGGCCCGCATCCCCGAATACTGGATCGTCAATCCGATCGACGAGACGATCGCTGTCCTCGCTCTGGCGGGCGAGAGCTACGCCGAGCACGGCGTGTTCCGGCGCGGCCAGCAGGCCGTCTCCCGGCTGATCCCCGCCTTCACCGTCAGCGTGGACGCCGTCTTCGACGCCGCCTGAGGTGGCGGGAATGGCGCGAAAAACAGCCCCCGGTGGAGGGGCGTGGGGAGGCAGAGCCTCCCCACGGATTGCGGACGGCGCGGTCCTCCGCGTCTCCCGGGGCGCGCCCGGGACCGCGCCACGAAACCGGATTTCTTAAGCGTTAACATTCGTTTACTCAAGTACTTGACAAGCCTCACCCCGGTCTGCTATTATCAGAGAAAGCACATACCCAACCAGACGCGCAGCTCATCCAGAGCGGTGGAGGGACCGGCCCTGTGAAACCGCGGCAACCACTGGAAGCGTCAGGTGACGATGAAGTCGCTCCGATGCTCCGGTACGGTGCCAATTCCGGCAGAAGAATCTGGAAGATGAGCGGCACGCCAGGCGATCCATACCCTGTATCGCGAGTGTCTGCCCTCATCGAACGCCGATGAGGGCCTTTTTGTAACTACGACCGGGCAGGCAACGCAGCGCGCAACCCGGAGGGTTGCGCGCGGGGACCGGGATGGCCGCGCCTGTGCAGATTGCAACCAGACACCCCGTGCATCCGCCCAGGCTTACAGGAACATACGCCACGAAGTGCAAAGATCACCAGAACCAGGAGCACCACCGACATGACTGACGCCCCCCAGTTCACCGGCTTCGAGACCCTGGCCCTCCACGGCGGGCAGGTTCCCGACCCGACCACCGGCGCTCGTGCCGTGCCGATCTACCAGACCACTTCGTACCAGTTCCAGGACACCGACCACGCCGCCCGGCTCTTCGGGCTTCAGGAGTTCGGGAACATCTACACCCGGATCATGAACCCGACCACCGACGTCTTCGAGCGGCGCATGGCCGCCCTCGAAGGCGGCGTCGGCGCCCTGGCCCTGGCCTCGGGGCAGGCCGCCGAGACCCTGGCCATCCTCAATCTCGCCGGCGCTGGCGACAACATCGTCTCCTCGACCGATCTCTACGGCGGCACCTATAACCTCTTCCGCCATACCTTGCCTAAGATCGGCATCACCACCCGCTTCGTGGACGGGCGCGACATCGAGGGCTTCCGCGCCGCGATTGATGATCGCACCAGGGCCTTTTTTCTCGAACTGGTGGGCAATCCCAAACTCGACGTGCTCGACCTGGAACGCATCGCTGCCGTGGCCCACGAGGCCGGCGTGGCGGTGATCGTTGACGCCACGACCGTTACGCCCTACCTCTGGCAGCCGCTCAAGCACGGCGCCGATATCGTCATTCACTCGGCTACCAAATACCTGGGGGGGCATGGCACCAGCATCGGCGGCGTCATCGTGGACGGAGGGAAGTTTGACTGGGCCAACGGGCGCTATCCCGAGTTCACTACGCCTGACCCGAGCTACCACGGTCTGGTCTACACTCAGGCCCTGGGAAACCTGGCGTATATCATCAAGGTGCGTGTGCAGCTCCTGCGCGACATCGGCGCGGCGATCAGCCCCTTCAACTCCTTCCTGCTGCTGCAGGGCCTCGAAACCCTGCCGCTGCGCATGGAGCGCCATAGCCAGAACGCCCTCGCCGTGGCTCGCTACCTCAGCGAACACCCTAAGGTCGCCTGGGTGAACTACCCCGGTCTCCCCAGCCATCCCAGCTACGAACTGGCCCAGAAGTACCTGCCCCGCGGGCAGAGCGGCATCGTGGGCTTCGGCATTGAGGGCGGCCTGGAGGCGGGGAAGAAGTTCATCAACAGCCTGAAGCTCTTCTCGCACCTCGCCAACATCGGCGACGCCAAGAGCCTGGCCATTCATCCCGCCAGCACCACCCACAGCCAGCTCACCCCCGAAGAGCAGGCCCTCACCGGCGTCACCGAGGACTACGTGCGCCTTTCGATCGGCATCGAGACCATTGACGACATCATCGCCGACCTGGAGCAGGCTCTGAGTCGCGTATGACTGTTCATGCCGCGGGCAGGGGCAGCGCCCCTGCCCGCCGCGCCGCGAGAGCTATGACCGCACCACAGACACATTACGCGCCCGAAGGCGTCGGCATCGTCCACCGCCAGTATCTGACCTGGACCGAACCGCTGCCGCTGGATAGCGGCGCGACCCTGTCGCCGGTCACCCTGGCGTTCGAAACCTACGGTGAACTAAACCCCGAGCGCAGCAACGCCATTCTTCTGCTCCATGCCCTCTCAGGCGACGCGCACGCCGCCGGACGCCACAGCCCCAGCGACCGCAAGCCGGGCTGGTGGGACGCTATGGTGGGTCCGGGGCGACCGTTCGATACTGATCGCTACTTTGTGATCTGCTCGAATGTGATCGGCGGCTGCCAGGGGTCCACGGGTCCCTCGAGCCGCAACCCCTACACCGGGCGGCCCTTCGGCGCGCGCTTCCCGGTGATCACCATCGGCGATATGGTGCGCGCCCAGACCCGCCTGATTGATGCCCTGGGCATCACCCGGCTCCTGGCCGTGGCCGGCGGCTCCATGGGCGGCTTTCAGGCCCTTGAATGGGCCACCGCCTACCCCGAGCGCGTCGGCGGTTCCGTCCTCCTCGCCACCAGCGCCCGCTCCAGCCCCCAGACCATCGCCTGGAACAGCATCGGGCGCCGGGCGATCATGAGCGACCCCCGCTGGCGCGGCGGCGATTACTACGGCGGAGAGCCGCCCTGCGACGGCCTGGCGGTGGCCCGTATGATCGGCCATGTCACCTACCTCAGCGAACCCTCGCTCGAAGCCAAGTTCGGGCGCCGCCTCCAGAGGGGCAGTGATTTCGCCTTCAGCCTGGAACAGGAATTCGCGATCGAAAGCTACCTTGAATATCAAGGTGAAAGTTTCAACGCTCGCTTCGACGCCAACTCCTACCTCTACATCACCAAGGCCATGGACTACTGGGACCTGCCCGCGCGCTACGGCTCGCTCGACGCGGCCATGGCCCGTGTGCAGGGACCGACGTTGATCCTCTCCTTCACCAGCGACTGGCTCTACCCCACCGCCGAGTCGCGCGCCATCGCCGACGCCCTGACCCGCCAGGGCCGCCCCGTCGAACACCTGGACCTGCCCAGCAACGCCGGGCACGACGCCTTCCTTATTGACGTTGAGCTGCAACGGCCGATCATTAGCGAGTTCCTCGACGATCTGGCGCGGGAACTCATCTGAGCCGGGCTATCCGCGGGAGCGTTCAGCGGGGCTACGCCCTCGTCTTTGGGGGCCAGCCCCAGGCTCGTTTTTTCACAAGACCGCCGAAGACGCCCCCCGCGCTCACAGACACTCACGCAGCTACTACCCTTGTGCGTTGAAGTTCTATCTCGAAGCACGCCAGACCGTGCAGATGACCGCTGCCCTTTGGATTCTGCTCTGCCGGGCAGGAACCACCTCGTGCGGCTGTACCGTCTGCCAAAGGAGATCGCGGATGGTACGCGGAAGTTCATAGAGGCAAAGCTGGTCGAGTGAGTTTTCAGCGCCCAACTCCAGACCACGCGCTGCGCCTGACCCGGCCCGCGTTATCGCTTTCTGGACATGCACTGTTCATTCGCGCGGGCCGGGCAGGCGTATGCATCGGAAGGTCGCCGCCCGTCACCATCGGCATCGCGTGACCATTCGCGGTCCTCGTGATAGACTATGCAGCGATCCGTCATCCCCGGCGTCCGCCAGGTTCATCACCGGAGAAGACGGCGTCCGGAGAGAGGAGCGTCATCAGCCATCGCCGCCGAAGGAGAAGCGCCTGTGCGTTCCCTGGTCTTCGTTGCGACCTTGCTGGGTAGCGTAACCCTGTTCATCGGAGGACTGTTGCCGGCAGCTCTGGCACAGGGGTCGCCCGTTCTAATTGCCGAGAACCTGCTGCCGCGTTCGGAGGATGTCAAACGGCCCCATGTGGATACGCTGCCGGCTTCGGGGCAGCCGCATACTGTGCTGGTGAGCGGCGTCGCCGAGCGTTCTGAGGCGCGTCTGTGGTCGAAGCCTGATAGTGTTCCCCTCTTCCCTGGTCCGCAGGTGATGGGCGCTGCCGAGGGCCAGCCAGATAACACCACCACCTCGATCTTCGTCGCGCCGGATCGGACAATCTACTACGCCTGGGTTAATGCCAACGCCAATCAGATCTTTTTGCGCGCCCGGCGTCCCGGCGAGGCGGATTTCGGCCCGCCGCAGCTTATTGTGAGTGACCGGGCCTTCCCCAACGACGTCGAAGTAGGCGCCAATGAAGATGGCGTGTTTGTCTTCTGGCGGCTGGCTGATGGGGTGATCCAGTACCGCCGTTCGCGAGACGGGGTCTCCTGGCCCGATCCGCCTGTTCGGCTGATGCCCGGCGTGGCCCTGCGCCGCATGGACGTGGCCGCCGGTCCGGGCCGCCAGTTGATTATCGGATACACTAAACCGCTCGGCGATGCGCTACAGGTCTACGTCTCGATCTGGAACCGGGAGACAGGCGCCTTCTTCGAGGAACGGATCCCCACGGTGACTGATCGGCCCTTCGCCGATCCGCACGTGGCGCTCAACCCCGGCGGGGGCTATTTTGTGGCCTTTCGGAGCGACGATGGCGTGCTCGGCGGCGCATGGTTCTCCGAGCGTCCCGCCAGCGGCGCCTGGTCGCAACCCGGACGGCTGGTCAAGGGCAGGGTCAGTTCGATTGCCGTGGACGTGGATGGGTTCGGGAATGTGCACCTGGCCTGGATCGGCGACGCGACCGGCACGCCCGATCTGTTCTACGCCTTCCGGCGGAGTGGCGGTTCCTTCGAGGGGCCGCTGCTGGTGCGCAGCGGCGCGCTGCCGATCTTCAATCTGCAACTGGCCGCCAATGCGCGTGACCAGAGCTATGCCCATATTGTGGCCGAACGCTTCACCGGCGGCGGCTTGCGGGGCCAGTATTACCTCTTCGGCGCGCCAGTGGCGCTGGTGAATGCGACCAGCATACGTATTGAAGGCGGAGCGGCCTCTACGAACCGGCCCGTCGTCGGCGTCGCCTTCATCGGCCTCCAGGGCGAACCGAATGAAGTGCGCTGGCGCTGGGGCGCGCCGCCCACCGACCAGGAAAACGACTCGGGCGGCTATCGTCCGTTGACCAACCCCCTCAGCGTGCCTGCGCCGTCCCTGCCCGACCCGACGCGCTGCACCCCCGCGGTGCTGTATACCCAGTTGCGACGAGGGAGTGTGTTCCAGCTTGAGCCAAACAGCGGCGCAATCACCTTTGACCGCGCCGTTCAAACAGCGGTGGCGGTGGTCGGCCCGCTCGCGGGCTTCGACCCGGCGTACACTAATCAACCGTCGGCGACAATTGAACTCAACAATGCCGCGGAGTGTTCCGGGCTGGTCGCCGCAGTGGTCAGCGGGCCGTTGAATGTGCCGGGCGGGGCGCTGCCCCTGGAGGTGGCCGGCAGGCTGAGGTTGGAGGTGACCGTCGGGCTGACCGGCGATCCCGGACCGAAGACCCTGCGCTTTGCCTTCACCGACAGCCTGGGCAACGGCCTGGTAACCGAACGGACCATCGTGTACGATCCGGTTCGTCCGGTTTTTGACGCAGGTTCGGCTGTTCTCACGCTCACGCCGAGCCCGCAGGGCACGAGCGTGCTGGAGCTGGCGCTCGACAATGTGGTCGTCGGAGACGATGCGCGGCTCTTCGGGATCGTGGTGCGGCCAGAGTTGACCCCCGCTGGCGGCGGGGCGCCGGTAGCGGGGCGCCCCCTGGTGTTATCCTTCGGAACAATGAACGAGGTGATCACGAGCGAGGGCCGTCTGCGCCTGCGCGCCACGGTCAATCTGGCGCGTTCCTTCTCCTCCTCGCAGCTTGCGCCTGGCGTCTACCGCCTGGCGATCACCTTCGCCGACGCCGCAGGCAATGAGAGCCTGGCGAATATCGTCAGCAATGTGAATCTGGAGCGCATCACCTTCCCGGTCATGCAGCCGCTCGTGAGTCGCTGAGGGCAGGCGACGGGTTTTCCTTTGTATGTTGGGACGGCTAATTAGTCTGAAAACAAAGTCTTCTGCTACACCCCCGCCCCCTCCCCAACCCTCCCCCGCCGGGGGAGGGAGTCCGGCGCCTCCCCCCAGCGGGGGGAGGCTGGGAGGGGGGCGGAAATGCTGCGAAGCTTACTTTACAGACCAATTAGTCGTTCCCTATCACAACTTCGTCGCCCCTTGCATGAAATAATTCTTCATTGCGGTATATTCGCACATCCCCGGCGCCAAAAGCCACAGGCAAATTAGCGGCAAAGAGGCGCTCGCTGGCTGCCCCGTACAATCCGCGCTCGACCGGTCCGAAGTAGACATAAGCGATCTGGTGGTCGCGCAGCAGGGCCAGGGCGGTCGCACAGTCGCTCGCGCCGTAGATTGCCGGAATGTCACGCTCGCGCCGCGCCATCTCGGCCAGGTGATCGGGACGGCCGCTGCGCCATACGCGCTCATGGCCATCCAGCCAGCCCAGCAGGGTCTGCGCGCCGCTGAGGGCGCCCACGCGGCTTACCCGTTCATAGTCGCAGTTGCAGAATCCGGTGAGCACTCGTTCTGCGGGGGCCACGTTGGCGGCCAGCCAGCGAATGGCCGCCAGTTCGTCCGGCGCCTCGCGGGCCAGAAAGGCCAGCCCGTCGAAGGTGCGCTCGCCCGGCCGCCACGGTTCGGCCCAGCGCAGCCCGATGGGGTAAACCAGCGCCCCCGCCAGCAACGCCGCCGCGGGCAGGCTCCACAGCAGATCCAGGCGCTGACGCGGCCCCGCCAGCAGGATGCGCCAGACGGCGTAGGACGCCGCCAGGCCCCAGAGCAGCCAGCCCTGGTAGAAGAACTTGAAGATGGTGATCATCCGGCTCATCTCGCCCTCCAGATGGTCACGGATGAACACCGCCTCGGGCACCAGCAGCGCCGTCGCGCCCACAGCGCCTGCCCAGCCAACAAGGGCCTCGGCAGGGGATAGTGCTCGCCACGCTCCATGGGCCAGCAGGATAGCCAGCGGCAGCAGGAAGAGCAGCGGGAAGCCAGCCAGGATGCCGGCCACCGGGCTGAACAACAGCAGCGCGAGGAGCGTTCGCCTCCACGGTCCCGCGACGGTCTGCCGGAGCGCCAGACCGAGGAGCGGCGGGAGGAACAGGCCGAACATCCCCAGGAAGCTGTGCAGCGGCGTGCGGTTCCGGGCCAGGCCGAAGGTGCTGGCGATGCGCCCGACCAGCGGCATATCGGCGAACCACGCGCCCGTGGCCGCGCCAGCGGGCGGGCTGAAGGTGAGAACGAAGGGCAGCGCGGCAAGACCGGCGCCGATCAGCAGCGCGAGCAGCCCTGACAGCGCGCGTCGCCGGTCGAGACCGCCCGCGCCCCGACATCCGAGCAGTACAGCTCCCGCGCAGATCACCCCGTAGGTCGGCGCGTCCCAGGCATTCAGGCTGTAGAGCGAGCCCACGACAATCCCGGCGCTGACAGCGAGGGCGATCGGCGGGTTGCCCGCGGCCAGGGCCAGGGCCAGGGCCAGGGCCAGCAGGTTGACCGGCATGGCCAGCACGTGAGGGTGCAGATCGCCCAGGTAGAGGCTGAACGCCGGAAACTCGGTGATCGCGTAGCGCCGCTCCACGCTCCCGTCGGGCAGGCGCACATCGTCGTAGACCGCCCGCGAAGGCCGGAACCAGTCGAATGCGCCGGGAGCCGACGGCTGAATGGCGTCGAACTCTGGCCCGTCCCAACTGGGCGGCACGGGGCGGCTCAGACGCAGGGTTTCCGCGCCGCCGAGCCGCTGGACCAGGGCCTCGGCGAGTTGCCCGGCGTCGAGGGCGCGGGCCAGGTGCGAGCCGGTGAGGAGGTGCAGCGCCGCGGCCTGATTGCCCGCTACCAGCGTCAGCGTAATCGCGAGCAGGGCCAGGACGCTCGCGCCGCGCCCGCGCGCTGCGGGCGTCAGCGCCGCCAGGGCCACGGACAGGTAGGCCGTGCCGGTGATGGTCAGGGCCACGATCAGGGCAAAGCCCAGGTTGAAGGCGAAGGCGGCTTCCGTGGCGGTGATAAGGGCGAGGACGGCCACGCTCACATAGCCGAAGTAGTAGTAATTGATCCCGAATCCGGCGAACCAGGGGTCCAGCGGCGGGAAGCGGTCGTAGCGCAGCACGGCGTTGAGGATGGCCATCTCCATGGGCTTCTCGGTGCCGGTGAGCGCCGGACCAACCGCGCCGTGCCAGCGCAGCAGCGCGCCTGCGAACAGCCCCGCGACGAAGAGGAGTTCCCAGCCCGCCACGGCGCGCCAGGTCAGCCGCGGGGGCGGCAGGCTGCCCGCGCGGCCGGCCCGGACCCAGGCGCCCCAGCCGCCCAGCAGCAGCCCGAGCCAGAGCGTTGCGACCAGGGGCGGCCCGAAGGGCGCCACCCCGGCCACAGCGATGGCCCAGCTTCCCAGGGTGATCAGGAACAGCCCGATGATCTTCGCCAGGGGGTAGCCGCCGAGCGGCAGCCGTCGCAGGAGGAGCCAGGCGCATGGCAGGCCGGCCAGGCCCGCAGCCTGAGCCGCCAGCCACCAGCGCAGCACCAGCGGGTCAAGAAAGGCCCGCATGTCGCGCAACAGCGGCCCCACCGCCTCGGGCCGGATGGCCCAGACCAGCGCCAGCGCCGTTCCCGCCGCGGCGCCGCTGAGAACGGCGACCTGGCGCGGCAAGCCGGCGAGGCGCAACGCCGCGGCGATCAGCAGCGGCGCGCTGCCCAGGACGAGCCATGCGAACGCTGGCGGCAGCCGGAATCGGCGCGTGACCGGCGTGATGTGCGCCTCGGCCAGGGCGAACCCCAGGCGTCGTCCCTCGATGCTCGCCAGCGGCGCCGCGCGGATGCGCAGGTCCAGCCAGCCAAGGGGATCAGGCGAGGCGACCAGGAGGGCGTAGCGCCGGAGTTGCGGAGGTGTTGCGCCGGGGGGCAGCGTGACGCGCGTCGTCCCGGCCTCGATCTCCAGACCGGCGCCGGGGGCGGCCGCGCCTCGCAGGGTCAGGACGCCCGGAAGCCCGCCGCCGGGGAGCGACAGCCCGGCTTCCAGGGCGACGCTCCAGCGCCACGGGCCAGCAGGCCCCGCTTCGGGCGAGGTGAAGCCGGTAAGACCACTCTGGTCAGGCCGGGCGCCCGGTTGAACCGCCGCGCCCCCGGCAGTCTGCCAGAGGATTGGCACGACCAGCGCGGGCAGCAGTAACAGCCATAGATACGCCCATCGTAGATTAAGCATTCCGGTCAGTGCTCTAATCCGCCGTAGCCACCGTCGGCGCCGGGGCCGCCGCTTGTCGCCCGGGGAGGGTGAGCGCCAGCAGAGCCGCCGGCACGCCCAGCGCAGTCGTCCAGACCATTACTGTCTCGAGACCAACGATGTCGGCCAGGAAGCCAGCGAGGGCGGTGCCAATCGCGCCGCTGGCGAAGGTGAAGCCGAGGATCAGGCCCGCGGCGAAGCCCTGCTTCACCGGCAGCAGCCGCTGGGCATGGACCACCAGCACGCTATGCTGGCCGCCAAACAGAAAACCGGCGGCAATGCAGCCCGTGAAGGCCGCCCAGACCGGTTGGGCCAGGAGGCCGAGCAACCCGGCGGGCACGCCGAGCAAAAGCGGGGCCACAGTCGCGATGCGCATGCCATGGCGGTCAGCCAGATGGCCGCTGACGAGCTGGCCCGCCGCGCCCGCGCCCATAAAGGCGCCCGACAGCAGCCCGAACAGGGCCGGGTCCCAGCCCCGGCTCTGAAAGAGTTGCGGCAGGAACGACATATACACCTGCTGGATTGACGAGCGCACCGCCACCAGCACCACGAAACCGGCAATCAGGGCGATGCTTGCCGCGGTCCACGCCTGGACGGCGCCAGCGGGGCCGGGTTGCCTGCTGCGGCGGGGGGGAAGGCCGGCCTCGTCGCGGCGGGCGTGCAGGAGCATTATGGCGGGGATCAGGGCCAGCAGCGTCAGCGGGAGCAAGCCGGGGGCGCCGAATCGCCCCGTCAGGGCGCCGGCGAGGAAGGGGCCGACCGCCAGCCCGAGCTGGCCAAAGAAAAAGAACGTCGAGGTGGCGCTGGCGGCCCGCTGCGGCACAGCCGCCGCCGAGGCCGCCGTGCCGATGGGGTGGAACAGGCCGCTGCCCAGGGGCGCCAGCATGAACACAGGCAGGAGCAAGGCCCAGGTAGGCGCGACGGCCACAAGGGCGAAAAACAGCGCCACCCAGGCCAGGCCCGCCCCCGCCAGGACCATCCAGCGCCCGGCCAGGCGGTCGGAGAGCCAGCCGAAGACCGGTTGAGAGAGCGAGCCGATCAGCAAATAGGCCGTCAGTGCTGCGCCGATCTGGGCATAGCTCAGGCCCAGAGGTTCGCGAAGCACCGCCAGGAGCACCGCGCCGCTGCTATTGAGAACGTCAATCGCGAAATGGCCGCTAACAACGGCCCGAAAGATCCGGTTCTTGAACATGCCTCGCGCGCCGGTTGAGATAGCGCGCGCTCCTTTCTTTCAGAACGCTCACGCGGACAATGGTCGGATGAATGAAGTGTGGGGAAACCTGGTTTCCCCACACCCCGGCTCGCTGGCGGGTGCTGGCGGCCTGGCCCGCCGGGAGGGTCCGGGAGGGCGCAGCTCTCCTGGAGAACACCTAACGCTCAAACACCACCCGCCCCTCCACGAGGGTCATTGCCGCGGTAATGGCGGGAAGCTCGGCGGGACTGCTGCGGAAGGGGTCGCCGGTGAGCACCGCCAGATCGGCGAGCATGCCTGGAGCGATGCGGCCCTTCTCGGCGCTTTCGCCGCTGGCAAGGGCTGGACCGACGCAGTACGCCTCCAGCGCCTCGGCGACGCTCAGCCGCTGCTCGGGGCGCCAGCCTCCCTCGGGGTGGCCGTCGGGTCGTTGCCGGGTCACCGCGGCGTGGAGTCCCATCCAGGGGTTCATCGTCTCCACCGGCGCGTCGGAGCCAAAGGCCAGGACGGCCCCCGTATCGCGCACGCTGCGCCAGGCGTAGGCCAGGGCGCAGCGGCTGCCCCAGAGGGCCTCGGCCATCTCCATGTCACTGGTGGCATGGATTGGCTGCATCGAAGCGATAACCTCCAGTTGGGCCAGGCGGCCCACATCGCGGGGGTGCAGCACCTGCACGTGCTCGATGCGGTTAGGCAGAGTTAGCGGCGGCGCGGCGGCGCCGGCGGCGCGCCGGTCGGCGGCGGCGCGCTCGAGCGCGTCGAGCACGCGCCGGTTGGCCGCATCGCCAATGGCGTGGACGGCCACGGCGATGCCGTGGGCATTGGCGCGGCGAATGGTCGCTTCGAGCACCTCCGGGTCAATTGTGGCCATCCCGGTGTGGCGGCGACCCTCGTAGTGGGTAAGCATCTCGGCGCTTTCGGAGCCGAGCGAGCCATCGGCGAAGAGCTTGAGCCCGCCGATCCGCAGCCAGCGATCGCCAAAGCCGCTCCGCAAACCGAGCGCGATAGCCGCCTCCAGTTGGGGTTGGGCCAGATGGACCAGACAACGCAGGGGCAGTTCGTCCCGCGCGCGCAGGGTTTGCAGATCGGCCAGCGTCTCGGGCGCCGTGGCGTGGTTGGGCGTTGGAGGCACGTGGATCGAAGCGATGCCGTAACTGAGAGCCTCGTTGATCGCCAGCCGCAGGGCGCTCAGACGTTCGGTTTCAGTTAGCTCAGGCTCCACCCGGCGCACCAGATCCATGGCCGTCTCGATGAGGATGCCGGTCGGCTCGCCGTCGCGGTCGCGCTGGATCATCCCGCCGGGCGGATCGGGCGTTGCGGCGCTGATGCCGGCGAGCCGCAGGGCCGCGCTGTTGACCCAGACTGAATGCCCGTCTTTGCGGAGCAGGACGGCAGGGTGTTCGGGGCACACGGCATCGAGATCGGTCCGGGTGGGCCAGCGGCGGCCCCAGACCACGTGATCCCAGCCGCTGCCGCGCAGCCAGGCCCCCGCTGGAAGAGTAACGGCCCGGTCGGCAATGATGGCGAGGGCCTCCTCCAGGCTGGTCACCCCCGCCAGTCGCACCTCCATGCTCGCCAGGCCCTGCAGGGTGATATGCACATGCGCGTCGGTGAGCGCCGGCACCACCGCGCGGCCCTGCAAATTGAGCGTATCGCCGCGCAGACCGGCAACTGCCGCCTGTACCCGCCCGACGCTGCCCACCGCGTAGATGCGCCCGTCACGAATGGCCAGCGCCTGCGCGGTAGGCGCCTCGGCAGTGAAGGTGTAGATTGGACCGTTGTAGAGAACCAGAACTGAACCCATAGCCTGCTCCGCGTCCCGAGACGCGCATTCGCTCCGTAGAGATGTGCTGTATCGTACTCCCGGTGGGAAGGTGCTGTCAACCAGGGTTGTTGCTCGACCCGGGACTTATACCATTTGGGATTTTGGATTTTGGATTGCGGTATATGGCCTCCGAGTGAGACGTGGCGGTGACGCGCATACAGTTTATGCCCCACGATCAGGTGCCGGACGCGCATTCGCTACGCGCACACCCCCGCGATGAAAACACCGCCAGCGGACAATCGGCCACCGGTTGTTGGCTCTCGGCTATTTTCACATCGCGTCCCCGGGGCACGCTCCCAACCATCCGCGAGGCGTCGCGTCGCCCCGCACCCCGCCGGATGCAGACGCTGTCCAGGCTCTGGCTGCCGGACCTATGGTATGATGCTCCTGTCTGTTGCATCAGCTTGACACAGGGAAACACCCGATGCACACGACCGTTTATCTGATCCGCCACGGCGAAACCGACTGGAACCTCACCGGACGCTGGCAGGGGCACACCGATGTGCCGCTCAACACTGTCGGCTGGCGTCAGGCGCAGTTGCTCGGCCTGCGCCTGGTGCGTGAGGGGGTGCGCTTCGAGGCCCTCTACAGCAGCGATCTTGCCCGAGCCGCGCAGACCGCGCAGGAGGTGAGCGCGGCCCTGAAGGTGCCGGTGCGCCTCAGCCGCGGCCTGCGCGAGATTGACCTGGGCGTCTGGAGCGGCCACACTACCGCCGAGTTGCAGGCCCTCTATCCTGAGGATTTCGCCCGCGTCGCCGCGGGCGAGGACATCCCCCGCGGCGGGGGCGAGTCGATCCGCGCTATGCGCCAGCGTGTGGTTGCGACCGTTGAGCGGATCGTCGCCGAGCATCCCGGCGCAACTATCGGTATTGTCACCCATGGCGGCTGCATCCGCGCCCTGCTGTCCCACGCGGTGAGTCTTGACGGCGATGAGTTCCAGCACTTTCCGCACATCGGTAATACGTCCATCAGTGTGGTGCGCATCGGCGCTCTGGGGTGGGACACGGTCGTCGTGAACGATATGGCCCATCTGGAGGCGACGCACGATCCAGAGATGATCTCAGCTCCTCCCGATGATGCCGAGCAACCTCCTGCACTGTGAGAACCTTATTATGCGCTCTGCCCTGAGGAGAGTCGCGACTGTCCCAACCTTCCCCCTACCGGGCTGCGTTATGGATCAGCTCCACTACTACGTCGAAACCCCCGAAGTTGTGCCAATCAGTTACCGGGTGGCCGGGGCCGCGTCGCGTTGTCTGGCAGCGACGCTTGACACCCTGCTGATCCTGCTCTTGCAGATCGTCCTGGGCGTGTCGGCCCTGTCGCTCAACGCGCTCAACCAGGCGATCGACGGGGCTGGCTCGGTGTTTTATGCCCTCTGGGCCATTCTGGCGTTTGTGCTGCTCTGGGGTTACTACCTGTTCTTTGAACTGCTCTGGTCCGGGCAAACGCCCGGCAAGCGGCTGTTCGGGCTGCGGGTGCTGCGCGAGGGTGGCCGGCCGATTGATTTCAGCGCCTCAGCCGTGCGGAATCTGGTGCGCGCGGTGGATTTTCTGCCCTTCGCCTATGGTCTGGGCGTTCTGGTGATGTTCGCCGACTCGCGAGCGCGGCGGCTGGGCGATCTGGCAGCCGGTACGCTGGTGGTGCGCGAGGGATTGCCGATCACTCTGGCCGATCTCAGCCGTGGCGCGGCGCCGGTTGCCCTGCCGCCGCGCGACCCCGAAGCGCCGCCGACCCCTCTGCTCCCCAATTTGCACCTCCTCACTCCCGCCGACTACGCGCTGGCGGAAGATTTTTTGCGCCGCCGCGACCAGCTCGGCCCCGGTCCTCGCAGAGAACTTGCCGCCGCTCTGGCCGCCAATCTGCGCGCCCGTCTCGGCATGGCCTCCACGGGCGACCCCGAGCGCTTCATCGAACATCTGGTGCGTGAATACCGGGTGATTTTAGATTTTTGATGCTGGATGGCGGGGCCAGGCAGAGTGGGAACCCAGATTCGGAGGGGTTCAGGTTGCCGGTAGGGCAACCCTCAGGGTTGCCCTACAAGGAAATATCGACCGTCTCCCGCCACTCCGGGTGCTCGGTCGTCCAGACCTCCACCTTGGGCAGCCGGCGGAACCAGGCTGCCTGGCGCCGGATGAAGGCGTGGGTGTCGAACTTCAGCCGCTCGATGCATGCCGCCAGGCCGGCCCGGCCCTCGAAGTAGGGGCGGAACTGGATGTACCCCAGGCTCGACATGGCCGGCAGGTTCCAGCCGTAGCCGGCGGCCAGCAACCCCGCCACCTCGTCAACCAGCCCGGCGGCGATCATGGCTTCAACCCGGGCGTCGGCGCGGGCATAGAGTTCATTGCGCGGGCGGGTCAGCCAGATGGTGCGGATCTGGTAGGGCGGCGGCTCGCGTCGCTGCTGCGCGGAAATCGGCTCGCCTGTCAGCGTGTACACCTCCAGGGCGCGCACCACGCGGCGCACGTTGGTGGCGGGGATGCGCGCCGCGGCCAGCGGGTCAACCGCAGCCAGGCGCGCATGGAGCGACTCCGCGCCGCTTTCGGCAGCCTCGCGCTCCAGCGCCGCTCGCAGGTCGGGCTGTGGCGCAACGCGGGGGATCTGCCAGCCCTCGAGCACCGCCGCCAGGTACTGGCCCGTGCCCCCGACCAGCAATGGCACGCGCCCGCGCCCCGTAATGGCCGCGATGGCTTCCGTTGCCAGTTCTTGATAGGTCGCCAGCGAGAACTCCTCGTCGGGGTCGCGAATGTCAATCAGATGGTGCGGAACGGCCGCCCGCTCCTCCAGTGTGGGCTTCGCCGTGCCGATGTCCATTTTCCGGTAGATCTGGCGTGAGTCGGCGGAGACGACCTCGCCGCCGATCCGGCGCGCAAGCGCGATGGCCAGGGCCGTCTTGCCAACCGCGGTCGGCCCGACAATGGCGATCAGCGGCGGCAGCGCGTTGGGCAATACCTTGTTCACGGAACCGTGTACCATCCAGTGCAGTGTAACTCCAGCGTGTTACACTGTACCATGAGACAGGCGCCGCATGTCCGAGAGGGCATAGCCTTTCCAGGAAAGCGGTTTTGTATTCCCTGTACGGCTGGTTGAAGAGTGCGGAGAATCCTGGTTTCTCCAGACCTCTGCCTCTGAAAGCATGCGGAAGGGCCTGACCTGTCCACACCCTTCCTGCAGTGGATTGAATTGCGAGGAGAGCGTGACCCGATCTATCGCTCCGTTCCAACCGAATATGGAAGCGTCCGTGACCCTGCGCGCCCGCGATGGCCGGGAGGTGCGCGTGCGGCACATGCGTCGCGCGGACGCCGAGTTGCTTATCCGCTTGTTCTACCGGCTCTCGCCGGAGACGCGCTACCGGCGCTTCTTTGTGCCGCTCAACGATGTTGATGAGGCGCGGGTGCGTCAGGAGGCCGCCCGTCTGGCGACGATTGACCCCGCGCGGGAAACGGCCTTGATCGCCATAGTGGACGAAGAGGGCCGCGAGGAGGCTGTCGCGGTGGCTCGCTTCGCGCGTCTGCAAGAACACGAGACGGCCTGCGAAGCCTCGATTGTCATCCGCGACGATTATCAGGGGGTAGGCATCGGTCGCCAGCTCTTCGATCTCCTGGTGCAGACGGCCATGGCTCGCGGCTTCCGCCACATGATCCTGCTGACCCACGCCGACAATGCCGGCATGATAGCCCTGGTCCAGGGCCTGGGGATGCCCTATCAGGGACGCTATAGTTCTGGTCTCTACGAGATTGACCTGCAATTGACCGATTTCGGCAGGCCAATCTTCCCTTTTACTGCGCCTGAAGGTTCGCGAGACGGCTAGGAGCCTGGTCGGGAGCCTTTCTTCGGAGGTTGCTGGGAGGGCGAAGCCCTCCGCATACGCTTTCCGCTCTCGTTTGCAGGAGCATGGGGAAACCAGGGTCCCCGCGCTCCCTGCAAGCGATGAGTGTCGGCATACCGTCAATATCGGACACCGTATGCGCCGAATGTCCACCCTGCTCGGCCTCGCCGCCGGGAGCGCGCTGGCGGCTGCGGGCGGCTTGCTCGGGGCGGCCTGGTACGTCAGCGCGCGCGTCAGCCCGGAGCCGCGCCGCACCTACCAGGATGCGTATTTTATGACCCCCTGGGAGCTGGATCTGCCTTTCGAGGAGGTGAGCTTCGCGAGCGCCGATGGTCTGCGCCTGCGGGGATGGTGGCTCCCCCGGGAGCGCCCCCGCGCAGTGATTGTCGGTTGCCATGGTCACTCCGGGCGCAAGGACGAGTTGCTTGGCATCGGCTCGCGCTGCTGGCGCGCTGGCTACAGTGTGCTGCTGTTTGACTTTCGCGGGCGCGGCGACTCCGATCCCTGGCCGCGAACCCTGGTGAGCCGCGAGGTAGACGACCTGCGCGCGGCGCTGGCATTCGCCCGCGGACGCGCGCCTGGTCTACGTCTGGCGCTTATCGGCTATTCGATGGGGGCCGCCGTGGCCCTCCTCGCTGCGCCCGACGAGGCGGACGTGGCGGCCGTCGTGGCCGATAGTTCGTTCACCTCAGGGCGTGACATTGTGGCCCACGCCCTGCGCCAGCAGTTGCGTGTGCCAGTCGGGGCGCTCCTGCGCGCCACCGACGAAGTGGTGTGGCGGCGGCATGGTTACCGCTTCACGCAGGCCCGCCCCATTGACGCCATCGGGCGTCTGGCGCCTCGCCCGGTGCTCATCATTCACGGCGCGGCCGATACGGTGACCCCGGTCGAACACGCCTGGCGCCTCTATGCTGCCGCTGGCGAACCACGCGAACTGTGGATCGTCGAGGAGGCCGATCACTGCGGCGCCTACTTCGCCGACCGGCCCGAATATTGCCGCCGCGTGGTGGGCTTTTTCGACCAGTACCTTGGCAGTATCGAGACGTGATCTTCGATATTCTCACCCTCTTTCCCGGCATGTTTGCCGGGCCGCTTAGTGAGAGCATCCTCAAGCGAGCCCGGCAGGCCGGGCTGATCCAGGTGCGCCTGCACAACATCCGTGACTGGGCTGCCGACCGCCATCGCACTACCGATGACGCGCCCTATGGCGGCGGCCCGGGCATGGTGATGAAAGCCGAACCACTGGCCGCCTGCATCCGCGCCGTGCTCGTCCTGCCGCCCGAGACCGCCGCGCCTCCCCCGGTGATCCTGCTGACGCCCGATGGCGAGGTCTTTACCCAGGCCACAGCGCAGGAACTGGCGGCCATGGAGCGCCTGGTGCTCGTCTGCGGGCGCTACGAGGGGATTGACGAGCGGGTGCGCGAGGCGCTGATCACCCGTGAGCTGAGCATTGGCGATTATGTGCTGACAGGCGGAGAACTGGCTGCCATGGTGGTGGTTGACGCCGTGGCGCGGCTCGTTCCCGGCGTGATTGACACCGAGTCGCTGGCCGAAGAGAGCCACAGTGATGGTCTGCTCGAATATCCGCACTACACCCGCCCGCCGGTCTGGGAGGGTCGCCCGGTGCCCCCGGTGCTCGTGTCCGGACATCACGGCGAGGTGGCGAAGTGGCGCCGGCGTGAGCGCCTGCGTCGCACCCTGCTGCGCCGGCCCGACTTGCTGGAGCGCGCCCGCGCAGCGGGACGGCTCACGCCCGACGATCTGGCGTGGCTTGCCGAGCTGGGGTGGGCGCCTGGGGAGTAAGGTGAACACAGGCGGTGACGGTCCTCACCCTCCCCCCGGCCCCCTCTTCTCAGGTGGAGGGTTTTTCAAGCGAGAAGCGATTTTCGGCATTCCAATGCGCTGACGATCCTCACCCCCCGCCCCCTCTCCCGCGAGCGGGAGAGAGGACAGTTGGGCGTCCCCTTGCCCCGGATGGCGCATGCGACGCGAGCATGCGCCGGAAAACCCTACACCTGAGAACCGGCCCCCTTCCCTCTCCACCGAAGGTGGAGAGGGAGGAGGCGCTGAGCGCAGCGAAGCGGGGGAGGGTAAGGACCGGCGCCCCGCAACAAATTCGCGCCGGTCGAGGCGAAACATCTCACGCCCCTACTTCTGCCAATCCTCCCAGAGGGCGGCGAAGCCGCCTTCAGGGTCATACCAGTAGCGTTCGGGATCAAGGGGCAGCGCGGGAGGGCCCGCGGGCGCGGGCAGGCGCCTCGTGCGCAGCCGGGCCGCGAAGGTTCGCACGGCCTCGGCGGCAGGTTTCTCGCGCCCGCCAGGGGCGACCAGGCCCATTGTGCGCGCCCACCAGGAGCGATCCAGCGGCGGGACGTTCCACACCTCCGGAGCAGGATCGGCGTACATCGGCAGGCACACGCCGGCGGCGCCGTCGCGGTACAATGCGGCAAGCGCCTCTTCGATCAGGGTGGCCTGCCGCTCTTCATCGAGCAGCGGATGCAGCACTGTCCGGCCGAAGATCTCGCTGGCGACCAGGCCGTTAGAGCCTGGAACAGTGGTGGGCACGCCCAGGTCGGTAACGATGACCGGGGGAGCGTTGCTATCTTCGGCCCGCGCCAGGGCAGCGGTCAGGGCATGCAGGAAGCGAATGCGGCGTGTATCGTCGAGGCGCTCCGTAACGGGGGGCGACCAGGCCGCCACCGACACTGCTACCTGACCCTGGTGGCGTACAATTTGCTCCGGCCGCAGCGTATCGCGGCGCTCCAGGCTCATCGCGCTCACGACGCCGATCACCCGGCGCGCCCCGTGGTCAAGGGCGCGCGTGGCCAGGTCGCCCCACCAGTCGGCGGCGGCCCGCGCCGAGGCCGGGCGGCGGATGCGCTCCATATCGGCGCCGATCTGCCAGGCAGCGGCGGCCGGGTGGCCGCTCAGGTTGCCAATGGTTTCGTGGAGCACCTGCCGCTGCGCCGCGAGCAACTCCGGCTCGCCGTAGAGGTCGCGCGGCGGTTCGGCGGAGTACTGCTCGCCGGCCAGCACGACCGGCTGGTCGGGAGAGGCCATCATAACCGGCGGGCCAAGGCGCCGGGCGAGTTGCAGATCGTGGGGCAGCCGGAAGCCTACGGCCCATGCGGGCAGGTGCAACGCGCTCCCCAGACTTGCGCCCAGCACGGCTACGACCGCCTGAAGGCCGTGCTCCGCAGCCTGATCGAGCGCTCGTTCCAGTCCTCGCAGGGCGGCAGTATTGACGCGCAGATCCGGCAGTACCTCGGCCCAGCGCAGTTCAAAGCGGACCCTGGTGAACCCCAGTTCGGCGATGTGACTGAGTTCGTCGCGGAGGGCCACGCTGTCGGCGTCGCTCCACGAGCAGAGGATGCGTTCAGCGTGGCGCCTCCGTCGCGGCCAGTAGGTGATGCCAAGAGAGAAGGTCTGCTCGCTCATAGGCGATTCCAGGTCGCTCACAGGTCGCTCAGGGGAAGGGATGTGAAGCAACCCTCAGGGTTGCCTTACACCCAGAGGGATCCATTACGTCCCTCCAATCAGCTACGGTCACCTCAGTATGAAGCATTATAACAAACGACACTTGCCGCAGGCCTCTCCGCCAGGCTGGCGGCTGGAGATTGTGGTTGCCGAGGGACTGGAGCCGCTGGCGCGGCGCGAATTGGGCCAGTTCGGTCGCGCCCTGCGTCTCGAGACCAACGAGCGCCCGGGCGTGATCCGGGCAAGCTACACCGGCGACCTCCGCGCGCTGCTGGGTTTGCGCCTGGCCTCGTCGGCCTACCTGGCGCGCCACTTCGCCGTGCCGCGGCCCCGCGCCCTGCTCGGCGACGAGCACCTGCGCCTGGCGCTGGCCGATTGCGCGACCGTACTGCGCCTGCATCCCCCGCACACCTTTCACTCGCTCTTCCTCAGCGCCGCGGGCGCTGATTCGAGCGTTCTGCAGCGCCTGAAAACCGAACTGGCGACGCGCCTGGGATTGGCCGTTGGCGTTGATGATGGAGACCTGCTGCTTCGCCTGCGCCGGGATGAGGCCCGGACGGGCTGGGAATGGCTCGTGCGGCTCTCCCCGCGCCCCCTGGCGACCCGTTCCTGGCGCGTCTGCAACCTGGAGGGCGCGCTGAACGGTCCGGTCGCCTGCGCGATGAACCTGCTCACCGCCCCTGCCGCAGAAGATGTGTATCTGAACCTTGGCTGCGGCTCGGGAACGTTGCTGATCGAGCGGCTGCTGCTGGCGCCGGCAAAGCGGGCCATCGGCTGTGACACCGACCTCCAGGCCCTGGCCTGCGCCCGCGCCAACCTCGATGCGGCCGGGGTGCGTGAACGGGCCGAGGTGCAACCCTGGGACGCCCGATCGCTCCCCCTCCCCGACGCCGCCGTTGATGTAATCACCGGCGATCTGCCCTTCGGCCATCTGGTTGGTTCGCATGCCCAGAATCTGGAACTGTACCCGGCGCTGCTGGCCGAGGCCGCGCGGGTGGCGCGCCCTGGCGCCCGCTGTGTGCTGCTCTCCCACGAGGTGCGCCTGATGGAGCGCCTCCTGGCCGACTCGCCAGTCTGGCGGGTTAACGAGACTATTCGTGTGGATCTAGGGGGCCTCTACCCGCGCATCTTCGTCTTGCGACGCGCGTAAGAGCGAAATAGCCGATGACCGTCTCCGGAAGGCGAACGCCGTGTATGCGCGTCATCCCCGGATCGCACCGGGACGCCATTGACGACAATCTTAAATCCCAAATCCACCATCCAAAATGGGATTACTGCTCTCCCGTGGCTTCGCGTTGCGCCGCGTGAATGCGCTCGGTGATATCGCGCACCGAGGCGAAAAGCATGTCGAGGGCCAGCAGTTCGCGGCGCTCAAGTTCCAGGATGCGAGCGATGTGCAACTGCTGCGCGTGCTCCAGGCGCGCCGTATCGCGGGTGAGGCGCTGCTCGAGTTCGCGCAGGAAGCTATCGAGGCGCTCGAGCCAGGTGGTCAGTTGGCGCAGATGCTGCTCATCGGCCTCCTGGAGGGCGCTGATCTTCTCGTCAGCCTGCAGACGCACGTCCTCCAGCCGTTCCTGATTCATCAGGAAACGCTCGGTAGAGATACGTTCAATGCGCTTGATGTCGGCAACGATATCAGGCAGCTTCGCCGCGACCTCGCTGATCTGTTTGGGCAGCGCTTCGGCGAACAGTTCAATATGCTGGCGAATATCATCAAGGCGGGCGATGCGCGAAGCATGCTCCTCAAGCACGCTATGCACGTCGGTAACCAGTTGCTGCGCCTCGACCGCCTGCCGTCGCAGGCTTTGCTTCTCAATCTGCAACTCCTCGGCCACGCGGCGCGTCTCCTGCACCGCGGCCGCGTCGGCCTCGCGCAGCCGGTCGAGCTGCAGCAGCACCTGGCGCTGGCGATCATCAAGCTCCTTGAGTTGAGACTGGAGCGTGGCGATCTGCCGTTCAGCCTGTTCAATGCGTCCCAGCCAGGGAGTCATAAAGTCGCGGTCCTGCTTCCGGGCCTCGGCCACCTGCTGGATCTGCGACTGCAGATCGCGAATAGGGCGAACGCCTTCCTCGATCTTTACCAGCGCTCCGGCCACCTCTTTCCGCAGGGCCACCACATCGCGCCGCACACTCTCGCCGGCCTGCCGCGTTTCCTCCACGTGGCGCTCGAAGAGACTCTGCACCTGCCCCGCCAGCGCCTCGGTTTTCCGCACCTGTTCCACCACCAGGCTGTACTTGTTGGATTGTTCCTTCAATAACCGGCGCAGTTCGTCAATCTGGCCCTGCAAGTAGACCAGTTGCGACTGCTCGTGGATCCGCAGGCGCTCCTCTTCGTATTTGGCGGTGAGATCCGGGTTGGTCATCGAACGTTCTTTCTTGTCCATACGGCTGCGCTGTGATGCAAAGAAGATGTTCCGGTAAGGAGCAGTCCTGCCACGCCCTCCTGAGAGGCTTCACGGGCGCAGGGCGGCCAGGGCGGCAGCCAGATCGAGCGCCCCGCTGTAGAGGGCTTTGCCGACGATAGCCCCTTCAATCTTAAGGCGCGCCAGACGCCGCAGATGCTCAATGCTGGCAATCCCGCCACTGGCGATGATTGCCGGGCCGTTGAGGCGTTGCAGTTCCGCCAGCGCCGCGAAGTTCGGTTCGGTCAGCGTACCATCTCGGCTGATGTCGGTGTAGATCACCCGGCGCACGCCGAGGTTGCCCATACGTGTTGCCAGCTCAGTCGCGCGCACCGGGGCCAGGCTGGTCCATCCCGCGGTGGCCACCTGACCATCACGGACGTCTATGCCGACGATGATCTGATCGGTGAAGCGCGCGACAAGCCGGGCCACCAGCTCGCTCTGTTCCACGGCGGCGGTGCCCAGGATCACCCGGTCAACGCCCAGGGCGAGCACTGCGCTGATGTCCTCTTCCCGGCGCAGCCCCCCGCCCAGTTGCACAGGAATGCCGACGGCCTGCACGATGGCGATCACCGCGTCCGTATTGGTCGGGCGGCCATTGCGCGCCCCGTCCAGATCCACCACGTGCAGGCGAGGGGCTCCCAGCGCTTCCCAGCGTCGCGCGACGGCCACCGGGTCCTCGCTATAGACGGTGGCCTGGGCGAAGTCGCCCTGGTAGAGCCTCACGCAGCGGCCGTCCTTCAGGTCAATAGCGGGGATAATCTCCATTGATCACCGTCCCTCGTCGCTTACTGATCCAGGGGAAGCCGGCGTCGGCGATTGCGCTCCGGCGAGCGTGACGAAGTTCCGCAGCAGTTGCAGCCCGCAGCGCCCTGATTTTTCGGGGTGAAACTGCACGGCGGCCAGGCGATCGCGAATGAGCACGCTGGGGAAGGCCAGGCCGTACTCGGTGCGACCGGCCACCACGGCTGGATCGTCAACGTCGCAGTAGTAGGAGTGCACGAAGTAAAAGTTGCTCCCATCGGGAATGCCGCTGAAGAGCGGATGGCTGGCGAAATCGGGAGCGTACCGCACCTGGTTCCAGCCAATCTGCGGGATCTTGCCCGCCGCATCGGGCAAGCGGCGCACTGTGCCGCCAATGATGCCCAGACAGGGGTGTGGCCCGAACTCTTCACTGGCGCCCAGCAGCACCTGCATCCCCACGCAGATGCCCAGGAACGGCCGGCCATCGGCGATCACCTGCGGCAGTACCGCGGCGATGCCCAGAGCTTCGAGACTGCGCATCGTATCGGCAGTCGCTCCGACCCCCGGCAACACCACTGCTGCGGCGGAGCGCACCACCTCCGGATCATCGGTGACGGTCAGGTCGGCCCCTACGTGGCGCAGGGCGCGCACCACATTTGGCAGATTCCCCGCGCCGTAGTTGATCACCGCGATGCTCATGCGACTCCTGCCTATTTCAGCAACGGGTGCCGTTCTTGAAGCACGGCAATCACCCGCTGGATCTCGGACAATGGCTCGACAGTGGTCACCTCGCCAATGGGGTCCGGCCCGGCGTCCTGGCCGAGGAGCAGGCGCAGCGAGGCCACTACGCAGGCGCTCAACGCCTCGAGGTTGTAGCCGCCCTCCAGCACCATCACGATCTGGCCGCCGCAGAGTTCATCGGCCAGACTGATCAGCGTTTGGGTGAGGTGCGCGTAGCCCCGCACCGAGAGCACCATCGGTCCGAGCGGATCGCTCCAGTGCGCGTCGTAGCCGGCGGAGACCAGGATCAGTTGTGGTTGGAAGCGCCGCAGGGCGGGTGCGATCACCTGCTCGAAGACCAGTTTGTAGCCCTGGTCGCCGGCGCCGAAGGGCAGTGGCAGGTTGAGCGTCGCGCCGGGGGCCTTCGCGGCGCTGCCCATCTCGCTGACACTGCCGGTGCCGGGGTAAAACGGCGCCGCGTGGGTGGAACAGAACAAGACCCGCGGTTCTTCGTAGAAGATATCCTGCGTGCCGTTGCCGTGGTGCACATCATAGTCCACGATGGCGACCCGTTGCAGACCGAAATGGTCGAGGGCGTAGCGCGCGGCCACGGCGACGTTGTTGAGCAGGCAGAAGCCCATGGCCCGTCCGGGGGTCGCGTGGTGTCCGGGCGGGCGCACCAGGGCGAAGGCGTTGTGCGCCTGGCGCTGCAACACCGCCTCGACCGCGTTGACCGCGCAGCCGGCGGCGAGCACGGCGGCCTCCCACGAGTCGGCGGTCACGTAGGTGTCAACATCGAACTGGCCGCCGCCATAACTGGCGAACTGGCGGATCTTGCGCAGCAGATCGGCAGTGTGGACGGCCAGCAGCGCCGCTTCGGGCGCCGGGCGCGGCGTGAGATGGTGCACGTACTGGCGCAGGCCGCTGCTATCCAGCGCGGCGCGAATGGCCTGGAGCCGCGCGGCCTGCTCGACGTGCCCGTGCCAGGTGTGGGCGTCAAAGGACGGATCGGTCAGAACTGCTGTAATGCGCATCGCTGCGAACTCCTGGCGCTGACGTGCTCGCGCCGCCCGCGGCACGGGGCTGAAAGCGACGGCGCTCGCCAGTGCGAATGCATAAGATGGCTCGTATTGTACCGCAGTTTGACATCTGGCGCGTATGCTGCTACGCTAAAGGCGTATCGGGGCGTGGCTCAGCCTGGTAGAGCACCGCGTTTGGGACGCGGGGGTCGTGGGTTCAAATCCCTCCGCCCCGACCACTGTCGCGCCGCCGCGTAGACCACACAACGCCGGCCGCCAGCGCATGCAGCGCCGGCGCCGGCGTTGTATTACGTAGGGAGAAGGAGAGGCGAGGCGTCGAGCCTCGCGGGGAGAGCATATGGCAACCATTCTGCTTGTGGAAGACGATACGACCCTCGCCGAAACCCTGCGCTACAACATGGAGCGCGAAGGCTATGGCGTCCTCATGGCCTCCGACGGTGTCCAGGGTCTGGAACTGGCCCGGCGCGAGCGTCCTGATCTGGTGGTGCTTGACATTATGCTCCCGCGCCTTGATGGCTTTTCGGTATGCCGCATTTTACGCCAGGAAAGCGACGTGCCGATCATGATGCTTACTGCGCGCCAGGACGAAGTTGACCGCATCGCCGGCCTCGAACTGGGCGCCGATGATTACGTCAGCAAGCCCTTCAGTCTGGGCGAGATGCTCGCCCGCATGCGGGCGATTATCCGCCGTAGCGAGCGGCGGCCCCGCCTCGGGCGCGAGGTGCTTGAGGCCGGCCCCCTCCGCGTGGATACCAGCAGTCGCCGCGCCTGGCGCGAGGGCCAGGAATTGACCCTCCCGCAGAAAGAGTTTGATCTGCTTGCCTGCCTCATCCGCAACCAGGGCATTGCGCTTTCTCGCGACCTGCTGCTCGAGCGCGTCTGGGGGCTGGATTTTGTCGGCGACAGCCGCACCGTTGATGTGCATATCCGCTGGTTGCGTGAAAAAATCGAACCGGACCCCAGCCGGCCCCGCTATATCCAGACGGTGCGCGGGGTAGGGTACCGTTTCGAGACCCCCGAAGTCTGAGCAATGACCACGCTCACGCTTGCGCTTGCCGCGGCGCTGGCGGCGAGTCTCGCCCTCAGCGTCTGGCTCTGGCGCCGCCTGGCCCGCGCCGCGCCGCCTCCAGCCGTTGCCACGCCCGCGCCACCTGAGGATCCGTTCGCTCTGCTCCAGCATCCCCTGTTCCAGAGCGCCATGGCGGCGCTCGACTCCGGGCTGATTGTGGTTGATCTGGAGCGCCAGATCCGCCTGGTTAATCGCCGGGCCGAAGAGTTGCTCGCGCCGTCCGTGAACGCCCTCGGCCAGGGCCTGATCATGCTGCTGCGCGATCATCAGGCCGACGCGCTGGTGGCGGAGACCCTCCGCGACGGCGAGGCTCGCGAGATGGCCATGAAGCCCATCGCCAGCGGCCGCACCCTGCGCGTGCAGTGCAGTCCGATCGTTCCCAACGGTCAGATCATCGGCGCCCTGCTGCTGATCCGTGACATCACCCAGTTGAGCATGCTTGAACGTTCCCGCCGCGACCTCGTGGCGAACGTCTCCCACGAATTGCGCACCCCCCTGGCCTCGCTCAAGCTCCTGGTCGAAACCCTGCAGTCCGATCCGCCACCCGATGTGGCCCGGCGCATGCTGGGGCAGATGGCCCAGGAAGTGGATGCCGTCACCCAGCTCGTTGACGAGTTGCACGAACTCTCGCAGATCGAGTCGGGACGGGTCACCCTGAAACTGACGCCAACGCCCATCCGCCCGATCGTCGAACGCGCCGTGGAGCGCATCAAGCCCCAGGCCGACCGCAAGCAGATCGCCATCGCCACCGAGTTCCACGACGCCGCATCGTGCGCCCTGATTGATGGCGACCGGGTCGGTCAGGTGTTGCTCAACCTGCTGCACAACGCGGTCAAGTTCAGCACCCCCGGCGGCCACGTGACGGTGCGCACGGAGCTGGTAAACCACAATGGCAACGGCGAGCACGACGACGGCTCTCCGGGCGGTCTCTGGCTGCAGGTGAGCGTGATTGACACGGGCATTGGCATCCCCGCCCAGGAACTGCCGCGCATTTTCGAGCGCTTTTACAAAGTGGATCGCGCGCGCACGCGCAACGCCGGAGGCACCGGGCTGGGCCTGGCCATCGCCAAGCATCTGGTGGAGGGGCACGGCGGGCGCCTCTGGGCCACCAGCGTCGAGGGCGAGGGCAGCACGTTCAGCTTCACCTTGCCCGCGGCCTGATCCGGGGCTGTGGGCGCCCTTCCTACAGGCAAGAGGATGGGGAAACCTGGTTCCCCCTTCTTATCGGCCCTCTTCATCAGCGATAAAAAGACAGGAAAGGAATTCTGTACACGAACCAGGTCCCCACGGCCGGCCACGCGACCCGGCCCGCCGGGCCGCGTGGCCGGCCCATGGCTTACTTCTTGCGGCAGATCGCCACCCCATCGCGCAGGGGAATGATCACCGAATCGAGTTGCGGATGGCTCATCAACTGGCGGTTGAACTGCTGGATGCCGCGCACCAGCGGCGGCGCGTCTTCTTCGAGCACCTGGGCGCTGCACAGCACATTGTCGGCGATCAACACCCCGCCGGAGCGCAGGCGCTCCACGCACAACTCCAACGCCAGAGGAGCCTGGGCCTCATTGGCCGCGCTGCGCAGAATGTCGAGAAACACCAGGTCGAAGTCGGCGTCGAGGGTGGGGATGATCTCCGTCCACTCGCCCTGGATGATTGTAATACGGTCCTGCAGACCCGCATCGGTAATCACCTTGGTCGCCAGCGCCACGCGATCAATACGGCGCTCCACCGCCGTCAGGTGGCCGCCGGTCTGTTCCAGCGCCCGCATCAGATGGATGGCGGCATACCCGGTGGTAATGCCCACTTCCAGCACCTTGCGGGCGCCGAGGATCAACGCCTGCAGATAGAGGAACTTGCCCTGGACCGGCCCCACCAGCGAGAGACCGTGCTGTAGCGCGCGGACCTCCAGATCCGCCAGCACCGGTTCGCGGGGAGGCATCAGTGCCATCAGGTAGTCTTCGATGGCGGTATTGGTAATATCGTAGCGCACGGGGAATCCTTTCTCTATGTTCTCGCCGCAGGCTGCCGCCTGCCGGCGCGCCGATGTTCCGGTCGTTCGCAACTCACGCAGATTGTAGCACATCGCGGCGTCCGGCGTCTTGCTCCACTATAGCAACATCCTTGCCGTTTTCGTATCAGAGTCTCTAGTCATCCCGTCGGGTTCTATGGTATAGTTCTGGAGTATTGCAACGTATAACACAACGCTCGGAGCAGGGGTCCCTCTGGCGACCTGCCGATGCGGAACGAAGGTGCCGTCGTGGCTGCAATCAGGATCCTGATCGCCGAAGACAACGATCTGGTCTCGCTCACCCTTGAGGAGCAACTCAAGGGGTTAGGGTATGACGTGATTGGCATTGCTCGTTCAGGCGCGGAAGCCGTGAGTCTGGCCGGGCGTCTGCGGCCGGATCTGATCATCATGGACATTCGCATGCCTGAGATGGAGGGCACGGAAGCCGCCAATCGCATTCGCGAGATCTATCCCGTTCCCATCATCATGCTGACGGCCTATGCCGATAAAGAGACAATCAAAAAAGCTGAGACCGCCGGTGCGCTGGCCTATCTGGTGAAACCGGTCAATGAGAACGAACTGCCCCCGGCGATCAACATCGCGCTGGCGCGCTTCCGCGAAATCCAGGCCCTGCGCCAGCAGGTTATGGACCTGGAAGAGTCGCTGGAGGCGCGCAAGCTGATCGAGCGCGCTAAAGGCATTCTGATGCAGCGCCTGGGCCTCAATGAACGCGACGCCTATGAGCGTCTGCGGCAGCGCGCCCGTGACAAGCGCGCCAAGATGAAGGACATCGCCCAGGCCATCATCGAAGCTGAAGAATTGCTCGGCCAGTGAGTCTTGACGGAACCCGGCGCCTGTGTTATAGTCGCCCCAGCGAAGCGTAATAAAAGGGCGGTTGCCGCATGGCACAGCGACTCCACAGCTTTTCTCGCTACTTTTATTACTTTACCAGCCCACATACGGCCTGGTTGCTTCGCACTGTCTAGACCTGTCACCGGTTGCCAGAGACAACTCGTACAGAGGGCGTGAAGCACCAGGCTTCACGCCCTCTCTGCTTGTCCACCACAGCAGGGAGGCCAGTTATGACCGTTCGGTGTCGCGGTGTCCGCGGAGCGACGACGTGCGAGGCCAACACCCGTGAGGCCATCCTCACGGCAACCCGCGAGTTGCTGGAGTTGCTTGTCGAGCGCAACGGGATTCACGTTGACGACATCGCCAGCGCCATTTTCACCACTACGCCCGATCTGAATGCCGAGTTTCCCGCCGTGGCCGCCCGCGCTATCGGCTGGACGGACACGGCCTTGCTCTGCGGTCACGAGATGGATGTTCCCGGCAGCCTGCGGAGCTGTATCCGCGTGCTCATCCACTGGAACACCGAGCGCCGCGCCGACGAGATTGTGCACGTATACATCAAGGGTGCCCAGAATCTGCGCCCCGATCGGGAGACCGCCCTGGCGGCCTTTCAGGCGCCGCCCGAGGTCTAGTGCCATTTCGGATTGTGAATTTTGGATTGCTGTAGTCGCTATGGCAATGATGCGCATGCACGATGTTCAACGGGAATTGGTATAAAGAGGCATGTGATGAGCCCCCAACCGACCACGGCCAGGACCGTACTGCGGGCGGTGTCGCCGCCCACGCTCGACCAGCGCTTTGTCGTCTCAGGAGAAGGAGTTGAGGCCATGATCGTCGTAATGCAAACCGGTTCGAACGACGCGCAGATCCAGGCGGTAATCGAGCGCCTGGAAGAACACCACTTACGCGGCCACCTGGTGCGCGGGGCCGAACGCACGGTGATTGGCGTGGTTGGCGCAACCATCCCGCCGACCCTGCGGGAAGAGCTCGAACACTTCGCCGGGGTCAAAGAGACCCTGCGCATTACCCAGCCCTACAAGCTTGTCTCGCGCGAACTGCGCCCCGCCGATACCGTGGTTGACGTAAGCGGCATCATGGTGGGCGGACACCGCTGCGTGGTCATTGCCGGCCCCTGCTCAGTGGAGAGCGAAGAGCAGATCATGGCTACCGCCCGGGCCGTGCGCGAAGCGGGCGCGACTATGCTACGCGGGGGCGCCTTCAAACCCCGTTCCTCGCCTTACACCTTTCGCGGGCTGGGTGAAGAAGGGCTGCGCCTGCTGGCCCAGGCGCGCGAGGAGACCGGCCTGCCGATCGTCACCGAGGTGATGGCGCCCAACGATGTGGACCTGGTAGCCCGCTACGCGGATGTCTTGCAGATCGGCGCCCGTAATATGCAGAACTATCAGCTCCTCGAAGAGGTCGGTCGCACCGGCATGCCTGTGCTGCTCAAACGCGGCCTCTCGGCTACCATCGAAGAGTGGTTGCTTTCCGCAGAGTATGTGGTGGCCCAGGGCAACCCCAACGTCATCCTGTGCGAGCGCGGCATTCGCACCTTTGAAACCGCGACGCGGAACACCCTCGACCTTAACGCTGTCGCCCTGGCCAAGCGCCGCACCCACCTGCCCGTAATTGTGGACCCCAGCCATGGCACCGGCAAGTGGTACCTGGCGCCCCCTCTGGCCCTGGCCGGCATTGCCGCAGGCGCCGACGGCATCATCATCGAGGTGCATCCCGACCCCGATCGGGCCAGATCCGATGGCGGCCAGTCGCTCAACCTGGAGAACTTCGCCGCCCTGATGCCGAAACTGGCCGCTGTCGCCGCCGCGGTGGGTCGGAGCCTGTGAGTGAGGTCTTCGCCCATTTCTTGACCACAGGTGGCGAGGGAGGGGTTGGGGAACGCAGCGAGGCGAGGGAGGGCGGGCCGAAAAAAGTTTTTTGCGCGCGTCGCCTCCCCCGGCCCGCCGGACGCCTGATGAGGATCAAGAAACGCATCCGGCGTACCGCCATGCTCCTTGCGGGGGCATGGCGCGCTGCGGGCTAAAGCCCTTGCTCAGGATACGGAAGCCACGCAGGGGATTGCATGAACTCAGCCAGGCTTTAGTCCGCAGCGTTCATGCATCAGGCGCCGGCTACTGTTGCGAAGCCGGCCTGCGCCGGCTCTGGCATGCTGCCCAGGCGGCTTTCGCAGGACGGTGGATAACCTGCGGCTTCAGTCGCCGGGCGAGGGGCCTCTGCGGACCGTTTCGTGGCGACCAGGCCGGGGAGGGTGAGGAGCGAGATCTCACAACCGGTTAAAAGATCATCGAGAACGTGATTTCCACACTTAACCGATCTGTAATTGACATTACAGACACTCGGCAGATATAATACGCGCGGTTTTGCCCTGCCTCTATCCAGGAGACGCATATTCACATGAAGCGTCGTACTGACCTGCGCAATGCCGCCCTTTCCGCGCTCATCGTTCTGGTCATTGCCTTCATTGCCTTGTACCAGTTGCCTGTTACCGCCGCGCCGCCCCAGGCGCCGCCGGGCGCTCCTCTCGCTCAGGTCCCGTTTACCTGGCTCACCACCAGCGGTACGCTTTCCGTCCAGCCGGGACAGAGCGGCTTCTTCGTTTCCGACTTGCGGAACGGCGGCGCCGATGCCGATTTTATCCTGCGCGTAGATAATCTCCCCACTGGGTGGACCGCCGATTTCTCGCCCGCCGCCAGTTTCCGGCTGGCCCAGAACCAGACCCAGCGCGTGACCGTGCGTATCAACGTCCCTGCCAACACACCGGTCGGCACATCCGCAAATCTGAACCTCGTCGCCCGGCGCGCCGCCGACAATGCTGAGACGACGGCATTTATCACCGTCAATGTGGTAGCGCCCCCCACTCCCACCAACACTCCCGTCGGCCCTACACCCACCCGTGGCCCGGTCTGCCGCGATGGGTTCGAAGATGACAACAATCCTGCCAGCGCCCGTAACATTGATATCAACACGGCCCAGGAACGGACCATGTGCCCGATCGGCGATGTGGACTGGCTGGTGTTCGGGGCCATTGCCGGCAAGGTTTACACCATCGATATTACACGCATGGATCCCGGGATTGATTTGACCCTCGAGCTGTTTGATCCGAATCTAAATAGCATTGCCTTCAACAGCGATTTCTTTAACCGCGACCCGGCCAATCCCAATCCCGGCGATACGCGCCCGCGCATTACCATCCGCATTCCGCAGGACGGGCGCTACTTCATCCGCGTGCGCGACTCGGCCGGGCGTGGCGGAACGAACTTTTTCTATGTTATCGCTCTCCTTGATGAGAGTTATGGCCCTACACCCACCACGTCGGCCTCGGTCTGCCTGGATATCTTCGAACCCGATGGACTGCCGGAACAGGCGCGCCTGATCACCTCGAATGAAATCCAGGAGAATCGTCGCCTCTGCCCCGATGGTGATGCCGATTGGGTGACGTTCTTTGGCAAAACGGGCAAACGTTACATTATCTATACCGATACGCGGCGCTACCGCGGCCGCATCGAAGTGAACCGCGACACCCAGGCCGGCGCCGATACGGTAATGGTGCTTGCCGATCGGGACGGGGTGAGCATTCTCGATTTCAATGATGATATCCCCGGCGGCGAGAGTCTCGACTCGCAGATCGAGTTTATCCCGGAGGTTGACGGGTTCTACTTTGTGCAGGTGAAGAATACCGGCGATATCGGCAACCAGTTCATTCGCTACGATCTGGTGTTGCTGTTGTGCACTCCAGGCCAGACTGATTGCGTCCGGGCGAACGTGCCAGGTCAGCCGGTATCGCCGATTACGCCAGGGCCAGTTGGTACACCGGGCCGGGACTTTAGCCTGGACGCGACGCCCACGCCGCGCCCATCCCCGTCTCCCGCGCCAACGCCGCGCTCTTGATACGGACCGCGACATAGAGCCGGTCTGGCTGCCTCCTGCGCGAGGGTCCGCGAGGCCGGGCAGGAATTCGCCCGCCTGATCGTCATCGGATGCCCTGGTTATCCGGGTAGGCTAGGCATGCGTTCCGTCGCCGATGAGACCCATGAGATCGAGTTGCTGGTGGCCGAACTGGCCGAGCGGATCGGGCCGCGCCGTCCAACCTCGGCTGAGGAGGCCCGCGCGGCAGCGCTCGTCAATGGGCGGCTGCGCCGCGCTGGGATGGGAGTGAGCGCCTATGAGTTGCGCGTGGTCCCTCGTGCGGGCGCGGTCTATGCTGTCTATGCAGCCCTGGGGATAGCCGGCGTAGGGCTGGCGTTCTTCGCGCCCTGGCTGGCGCTGCTCTGGGGGGCGGGCCTGCTGGCAATCGCCCTGACCGACGCCTTCGTGGCTCCTCTGCCGCCCCTCGGTCGCCGCCGTGTCAGCCAGAACATTGTCGGGACCCGCGCCGTCGCCGAAGCCGCCAGAACGCCGCCAGTCCAGCCGCGCTGGCGCGTGGTGTTGCTCGCCCCGCTTGACACGCCTCCGCTGCGCCGCGGTATCACCGTCCTTGCCGGAACGGCACGCAGCGGCGTTCTGGTCCGGCTGGCTGCGGCTGTGCTGCTGGCTGGAGGCGCGCTGGGGGCCGCGCTGCTGCCCGGGCCGTGGTGGCTCCTTCACGGGAGCGCCGGATTGCTCTTCGGTCTGATCCTGATCGGGGCGACCCGCCCCTGCGTTCCCGATCCGTCCGATGGGGGCCGTGCCGCGCTGGCGGCGCTGGTAGCCACAGCAACCCGTCTGGAGGCGCTGGCCCGCGCCGAGGTGTGGGCCGTGGCCGTGGGCGCCGCCAGCAGCGATCCCTGGGGGGTGATCAGTTTACTGCGGCGCTATCCCTTCGAGCGTGAACGCACCCTGGTCATCGCCCTGGATGCGCTGTCTGTCGGTCAGCTCGTCTACGCTACCGCCGAGGGGGCGCTCCGCAGCCAGGCGACGGATCCCCTGCTGGTGCGTCTGGCCGCCGCCGCCGATGCCGCCGATCCGCAGGTTGACGCTGATCCGCGCTGTATCGCCACTGAGAGCGCGCTTGCTGCGCCTCTTCGCCGCCTGGGGTATCGAACCCTCACCGTGACGGCCGGCGCCGCTCCCGGCGCCGCTTCTGACGCCGCACCTGCCGATACGCGCCTGGTCGAACGGGCCGCGCGTCTCGTCGCCGGTCTGGTGCGCCAGATTGATGCGGAGCCGTGAGGCGCGCGTTCAGGTTTGCCGCAGAGCACGCAGCGGGTGAGCTTTTTGAAGCCCTCAGCGCTCGCTGCGGCAAGAATGTGTTCAATATCGCCGTGAGCGTCACTTGCAAAACGCCCCTGGACGTGGTAGGATCGGCCTATCCTTGACCGCTCGTGAGCGAGTATGTGTTTTGAGCCAACACGGTTTCGATGGGAGCCCTGCGCTCATAAGCTGAGCTGTGCGGCGGGCCGCAGATGCTCACAGGCGGGCGCCCACCTGCGCTGCGCAGGTTCGAAACAGACTCGCTCACGGCGGGCCGGGGAGGGTCGCCATCGTGACAGATAGGGCAGTTCCGCACTTCACCCCGGCACGCCTCCATCGTCATGCTCTACCTTTTCTATGGCCCCGACGAGTTCAGCCGCAGCCAAGCCCTGGCGGCGTTGCGCGCCGCTCTGCCTCCTGATGTCGCCGAGATGAATAGCGTTCGTCTCGATGGGCGCCGGCTCAAGCTCGAGACCCTTGCGCTCGCCTGTGAGGCGCTGCCCTTTCTGGCCGATCGCCGCCTGGTGATCGTGTCGGATGCCCTCAAACATGCCCGGGCGGGCAAGGAACGCGAGGAGTTGCGGGCCTACCTTGAACGGGTTCCCGCGTGGTGCGATCTGGTCTTCGTAGAGAACGAGGACGTGGATCGGCGCAGCATTCTCTTCACCTACCTGAAGCAGGCGGGCGAGGTGCGCGAGTTTCCGCTGCCCGAAGGTCCCGCCTTGCTGCGCTGGCTGGCCGAGCGCGCCGCCGCTCAGCAGGCCCGTCTGGCCCCCGATGCCGCCGCCAGACTGGTAGAACTGGTGGGCAACGATACGCGCGCCCTGGCGACCGAGGTGGAGAAGCTCGCCACCTATGCGGGCCGCGGAAAGACCATTGATGTGGCAGCGGTACAACTTCTGGTGGAGGATCGGCAGGAGCAGAACCTGTTCGCCTTCATTGACGCATTAAGCGCCCGGCGGCCCGGCCCGGCGCTGCGGGGCGCGCGCGCGCTGCTCGAAGACGGCCAGGCGGCAACCTACGTGCTCTTTATGCTGGCCCGGCAGATGCGCGTTCTGCTGGGGGTGCAGGCGCTCGCGGCCCGGCAGCTCCGCCCGGAGGCGATTGCCGCCGAGTTGAACCTGAAACCCTTCGTGGCGCGCAAGGCGATTGACCAGGCGCGCGGTTTCGGTCCGGGTGAGCTTGAACGCCTGCACGACCGGCTGCTCGAACTCGACGTGGCCACCAAGACCGGACGCCTCCAGGCCGAGGTGGCCCTGGAGTTGTTTGTCGCCGAGGCGTGCCGGTGATCTGATTTTAGAGTTTGGATTTTGGATTTGGGATTGCTGATTGGGACGTCAAAGTGAGATAATGGTGAAACGCTCCGGCTTATACATAAAGTCTGGGAGGGCAAGGCCCTCCCAGCAAATCGTTATTGCCGGTCTGATGCAGTAGCGTAAGGCAAGGCAGGTAGGGGAGGCGCGATTCCCATGGATTAGGAAATGCGGCGGGGGATGCCAGATCGCAATCAGGCGCTCGCCGCTCGTGCCGCGTTGAACTTCTTCATCAGGCGCGACTTGCGGCGCGCGGCATTGTTCTTGTGGATGATGCCCTTAACCGCAGCCTTGTCGAGGGTGCTGCACGCCTCGCGCACCAGGGCCTCGTCGGGCGTGCCGCTGTAGATTGACAACTCAGCCTTCTTAATCAACGTCTTGACGCGCGAGCGATACATCACATTCCGCTGGCGCTTGCGTTCGTTGCTGCGAATGCGCTTCTTTGCCGATTTCGTGTTCGCCAAGGGACCTTTCCTCCAGTATAATCTAGCGCCGGTCGGGGCAACTGGTTTTCCGCGCACCTCTGCACCGTGGGAGGAGCCGGGAGCGTAAAGCCCTCCTGCGAAAACCTCGTTTTCCTCCCGTTATGCGCGGCGCAGCCGCTGCTATACATGGGAACCAGGCGCCCGCCTGGCTCTGCCGGGAGGGCGCCGGCTATCCCGGTACATGATTGCCTGACGCTGAAGTATACCAGAAGGGCACCCGCCGTGCAACTCTCGTCGCGGCTACGGCGCGTCTCAACGGGCGCCGCGCGCAATAGCCTGATCGTCATGGGCGGCTTTGTGCTTAGCCGCGTAACGGGCCTGGCGCGCGACATCGTGGCGACGTACTTCTTTGGCACCAGCGCAGCGGCGGCGGCCTATCGCGCCGCATTTTCAATTGTCGATCTGCTGTACCTGATCATCATTGGCGGCGCCCTGGGCAGCAGCTTTATCCCCGTGTTCATCGAGGTCTGGGAACGGGACGGGCAGGAGCGGGCCTGGCGCCTCGCCAGCGCCGTGGTTACCTGGTCATTGCTGGCGCTGGCTGCAGCGAGCGCGGCGGTCTTCGTCGCCGCGCCGCGGGTGGTGACGCTGCTCTACGGCGGGCGCGGCTTTGATGCCGCGACCCTCGATCTGACCGTGGCCCTGGCTCGCTTCTTTCTGCTGTCTCCGCTCTTGCTGGGTCTTGGCGGACTGGCCATGGCTGCGCTTAACGCACGCGAGCACTTTGCGATGCCGGCTCTGGCCCAGTCGGTATACAATCTTGGCATCACCCTGGGCGCGGCGCTGGGCGGCATGCTGGGCCTGGGCATCTGGGGCATGGCCTGGGGGGTGGCGATCGGCGCGCTTGGCTACCTGCTGGTGCAACTGCCGCCTCTGTGGGGCATGGGGATGCGCCTGCGGGTGTCTCTGGGGCGCGGCATGGAGGAGGTGGGGCGCATCGCCCGCCAGATGGGGCCGCGGGTGGTTGGCCAGGCCGCCGCCTACCTGAGCATCGTGGTCACCCTGGCCCTGGCTGCCCGCCTGCCTGCTGGCGATGCCAAAGTGGCCGGATTGGGCTACGCCTACCAGTTGATGCTGCTGCCCTACGGCATCTTTTCGCTCAGCCTCAGCCAGGTGGCCTTTCCGCGCCTGGCCCGTCTGGTGGCCGAGGGGCGCCATGCCGATCTGAGCGCCGATGTGCGTCAGACCCTCGCCACTATTCTCTGGCTGACCTTGCCGGCCACCGCCGCGCTGCTGGCGCTCGGCTTTCCCCTGGCGCGGGCGCTCTTCGAGCGCGGCGCTTTCGATGCCCGCTCGCTGGAGCATACCACGCAGGCCCTGGCGGGCTACGCTCTCGCTCTGCCCGCCTTCGCCGCCTCGGAGATCCTTATCCGCGCCTTTTTTGCCATGCAACGCACCTGGACGCCGGTGCTGGTGGGGGTGTTCCAGGTTGCGCTGAACCTGACCCTCGGGGTGAGCCTTCTGCGCCTCGGCGGGGACGTTGGCGCCCTGGCCTTCGCCTTCAGTATCGCCAACACTATCGAGGCGCTCGTGCTCTTCGCGCTGCTGGGGACGACGCTTCCCGGTCTCTGGCGCGAGCGGCGGCTATGGGGATCGCTCGGCGCGTCCCTGGCCGGGGCGCTGGTCCTGGGCGCGCTCCTTATCGGCCTGACCGCAGCCTCGCGCCATATGCTGCCCGCCCTGAGCGCCGACCACCCTTACCAGTGGACCCGTGACCTGCCGCTCTTGTTGCTCTGGCTGGCGGGCGTGGGCCTTGCTGGCGCGCTGGTCTACCTGGGGCTCACCTTCGCGCTGGGCGCGGGGCCGGCCCGCGCCGTAGTTGCGCGCCTGCGAGGAGGGTAGGCCGAGGAATGGAGAGGCCGGGTTCACCGTGCGGGCAATCCGGAAGGTTGCCCGCTATTTGTTTCCGGATGGATGACGGAAATCGCCGTTTGCCTGGATCATTTGCCCAGCAACCGCTCGTAGAGCGCCTTGAAGCCGCCGCCGAGTTGATCGTAGCCAAAGCTGGCCACCACCTTCGCCCGCCCGTGCTCGCCGAAGCGGCGGCGCAGCGCCGGATCCTCGCCGAGAACGCGCACCTTTTCGGCATAGCCGGCCACATCGTCGCGGGCCACCAGGAAGCCGTTCAGCCCATCGTCCACCACTTCGGGCAGGGCCGAGGCATTGGTCGTGACCACGGGCCGCCCGCAGGCCAGGGCCTCGGCGGGGGCGATGCCAAAGCCTTCCAGGCGTGAGGGGAAGAGCAGCAGGTCGCAGCTCTGGTACGCCGCCACCAGGCCCGCGCGGTCGGGCGAGCCGATGGGGATCATACGCGGGTGCGGCGGCCTGCTGTCGCGCCCCTGAAAGCCGCTGGTATAGTAGAGCGCATAGTCCGGCGGCAAAAGGTCCATAATCTTTGGCAGCAGATCGAAGCCCTTACGCCGGGTGCGGTTGCCCACGAAGAGCAGCCTGATCCGCGCCGTCGAGGGCGGCAAGCCATCGTCGCGGCGCGCCAGCCCCGGCGTGGGCGCGAACACGTCGGTGTCAATGCCGTCAAAAATGATGATGCTATCGGCGCGGCCGTAGGTGCGCTCGACCTGCCGCCGGGTAAAGCGGCTCACGCAGACCACGGCGTCGGCGTAGGCGATGGAGAGACCGTCGTAGCGCGCCTCGACCAGATGGTAAAACAGGCGTTGCGCGAAGGAGCTGTAGGGCCGCAGGTCGGGGTCGGTGGTCAAATGGTGTACGGTGGTGACCACCGGCAGCCCGGTTGCCCCGAAGCTGAAGGCCACCCGCGAGCGCCCCTGGATGAGGTCGAAGCCGCGCCACCAGCCCTCCGGCATGGCCCTGGGGATGAGCATCGGCAGGAAGTTGTAGATCTCGGGCAGGCGCAACAGTTCGGGGCGCAGCCCTGCAGCGCGCACGGCGCGGGTAATATTCTGGATGCCGAAGTCAACGCCGCCCCGGCCTACCGGGGAGATGTACAGAGGGCGGATGGTCATGGCTGTGGGCCGGGTTCACGGGAGCTTGATGCGTATGCACAGCACGCAACGGGAATTGGCGTCACGAACCCCATCCTCCTCATAGGGTGCAGGTCCTCACCCTCCCCCGCCTCGCTTCGCCCGGCGTCCCCTCCCTCTCCACCGCAGGTGGAGGGGGAGGGGACAGGGGGAGGGTGAGGACCTGCTATCTTCACCTCAGAAAAAATCCGAACTAAACGGGGCCAGGCCGGCAAAGGCCTGTTCGGCCAGGTCGAGGGCCTCGCGCCGTCGGGCCTCGAGCACGCCAAAGGCGGCGGCGGTGCGCGGGCGCAGGTACCGGCTGTAGATCTGGGCGAGAGTCCCCACCTCACAGCACAGATCGGCGGGCGCGCCGACGGGCAGGCGCGTCGCCTGGCAGCGGCCGGCGGCGAACTCCAGGGCGAACACGGCGGCATTTTCGGCTATCCAGTCGTCGTGTACCGCCAGGGTCAGGCGCCCGCTCGCCCCGGGCGCGAAGGGGTACGCCTCCAGGGCCGCCGGCACGTCGAGCAGGCGTAGCATAAAGTCCGGCTCCACCGAACACTCCAGCGGATCGGGGAAAAGCAGGTTCACCGGCGCATCGGCGGGGGCGCGGAAGCGCACGCGCTGCACCTGGTCCTGGTGGCCGGCGATAAAGTGGAAGAGCTGGGCGCGGGCCGTAGGATCGAGGGCGACCAGTTCGCGGAACTCCATGCGCCTGCCGTCGTCGTCGTTGCGCAGGTGGTAGATCAGGTAGGAACGGCCCTGGCCCTGTTCATCGCGCCAGATATAGGCCTGGCGTGGCCGTCCGTGGGCGTGGAGCACCCGGTCGCGCCACCAGGCGGCGTCGCGTGCAATGGGGCCAAAGCGTCCCCGCAGCGCGCCCCGGTAGATGCGGTCGAACTCCTCGATCTGCTCCGCTCCGGCCCGCTCCCAGGCCCCGGGCGCGGCGCGGAAGCTGGCGAAACGTTCCGGGGGACCGCTGTACATCCGGCGCTCGAAAAAGATCGCCCAGCCGTACCGGCGGTAGAATGACGGCTTGAAGGGATACAGGATGGCCAGCGGCACGCCCCCGGCGCGCAGTTCGTCGGCCAGATGGCGCAGCAGCAGGGCTACGTGGCCCTGCCGTCGCGCCTGCGGGGCGCTGGCGACCGCGCCGATGCCCGCCGCGGGAACGTCGCCGGCGCCGGCCTGCACCCGCAGCGGAATAACCTCTAGTTGCGCGGCCAGGGCGTCACCGGCGAACACGCCGCGCAGGCGCTCCAGACGATCGGCGGCGACCTCGGTCGAAACGTAGCTGGCGTAGTTGGCCGGAAAGGCGTACTGTTCCAGCGCGATAAACTGGTCGAGATCCTGCTCGGTGAGCGGGCGGTAGGTCAGCACGATGTGCACCCCGGTTTTTCTGCCAGGAGGAAATAGCTGCCACAGCGCATCCAGCCAAACAGCCAGAGGTCCAGTTCCATCACCAGCGTAACAGCCAGCAGCGCCAGGTAGACCGGGCTGCCAGGGCGCAGGCGCCGGCGGATGCGCCGACGGGCGCGGATCTCGCGGACGACGCCGCTGACGGGCGATCCGCTGGCGGCGGGATCGGGTTCGCTGGCCGCATTGTCGAGCGGCGCGGGCGCGCGACCCAGCGCGGCCTCGCCAAGTTTCATCAACACGTGCTCGACAAAGGTGGTGAACAGACTGTTCCAGAACACCACCTTCACCGGACGCAGGCCAGCGCGTTCAAAGGCTGCCAGCACGTCTTCCCAGGTTTCGAGGGCCTTCACATGGTCGGATTTGCGGCGCGCCTCGCGAGCGAAATCGTACCATCCGGCGCGCACGAACACGCGCCCCAGCCGTCGGCTGAGGTCAATCAGCGGCTGGATGGGCGAGCGTTCGCGCGTGTTAGAGAAGGCCAGCATGCGCCCGCCGGGGCGCAACACGCGGGCGCTCTCGGCCAGATACTGGTCAATGACCTCAAGGGGAAAGTGTTCGAGAATGTCAATCGCGAACAGCTTATCGAAGGCGTTATCGGCGAAGGGCAGGCTGCGCGAGTCGGCGCGGGCGAGGGCCACCCGTTTGCGGGCCTGGTCGGCGAAGAGCGTGGCCGGATCGCTGCCGATCATCAGGCGCACGCGGTGGGCGTTCCAGACAGCGTGTTTGGCCGTGCCGCAGCCATTGTCGAGGGCCACATCGGCGGGCCGGAAACGCAGGAGCCGCCGCAGCGCCCGGTCGCGCACGCCGGCAGCGAGGAGCGGCGGGGCCAGTTCGCGGTAATCAAGCTCCTCGGCCAGTTCCGCCTCATCGGAGACGTACTTCGAGACGTAGCCAAAGGCGACGTTCCGGGGCATCAGGTCAATGTAGCCGTCACAAAAGGCGTAGGCGGCGCCGCAAGATCCACAGTGGACGCCATCATTCATAACATAGAGGTCGCGCGAACGGCAGGTCGGGCACTGGAGCAGAGGGAAGAGTTCGCGGGGAATCATACCAGGAACTTCCGTTCCACATCACGGGCCAGGAGGGCGTCAAAGAGCAGCAGAAAGACTCCCTGCACAGTGATGCCCAGCCCCATACCCCGGCGATCGGGCCGGTCGGGGAACCGCAGCGCTGTGAACAGCCCCGCGACGATGTAGAGCACATCCAGCCCTGCGTTGAACCACAGCAGGTTCCGAAAACGCTCGGCCTCGTGGGTCGCGACGGACTCGTCGAGGTAGTGTTCGGCCAGGGCCTCAGCTTTCAGCAACGCCCGGCGCCGCCCGGCCATCGCCAGGAGCACGTCAATCACCCCCCACGCCGCCGCCTGTAGCCCGAAGTGGCGGGCGAAGCCGCCGAATGGCAGCATCAGTGCACCCAGGATGCTGTTGATGATGCCCCAGAAAAGCAGTGGCTGCAAGGCGCGGCGCTGGTAGACAAAGAAGTTTTGATGCATACTGTTGTGCGTGCTGCTACAACTGCAACGCCCCTTCGTGTCTGAAGGGGTTTTCGGAGGAACATCACCCCTCTGCGCCTTCCCGAGAGTCGTCAGGCTGGAGAGGGTGAGAAAATCTGGTTTCCCCACCTCCGCCAGAAATCCTGTTCCCAGGCCCTTCGTAATCTTACTCGATCTTGCGCTGGCGTCAATCGTTGCTCTGCAGGATGCCTCTGCCGAACCCCTTCGCACCGCAGAGGGCGCAGAGGAACTCAAAAAGCTCATCCTCTGCATACTCCACGGTAAATCGGAACACGCACCTCTGCGGCAAAGTCGAGCCGGACAGAACGAGAGGTTTCCTGGGAGAGCTGCATGCTGCCAGCCTCGGCCCCGGATCACCTGGCTATCGCCTGTTCAGACGGCCCGCGGTCCCACAGCAGGAGGCCCGGACCAGCACTGAGCTGGATGCGGTCGGGTGAGGGGCGAGCGACGAGAGGAGCGGCCAGGCCGGCGGGGCCGAGGGTGCGCCGGCTGTGATCGGGCGGCATGACGCTGATAAGCCCTTCGTCGTTGAAGAACAGACGCACGCAGGAAAAGGCAAAGGTGAGGGCATGGGGGCTTGCCAGGGTCATCTCGATCTCGCCGTCGTTGGCGGCGTGCACATGGCCGCCGAGGTCGGCCAGAAGGTGCCGGAGCGCCGAGACGTCAACGTTGAGACGTTGCCCCCGTGCGCCGGTAAGCACCACCGTAATGTAGCGACTGATCAGGACCGAGTCGATTAACAGCAGGTCGTAGCGAGGGTGTTCAAAGAAGATGGCGGCGGCAGGATTGGCGCGGTCAATGCAGCGCCCGGCGATAGCCCAGCCCAGCGCATTGACATCGAGGGCCAGGCGGCGCGCATCGGGGAAGGCGAACTGGATGTGGGCCGCCCCCGTGATGCCGGCGGTCAGTTCGGCGGCGGGCACGCCAAAGCCCTTGAGGAAGCCCCGCAGGATGTGCAGGCCCAGATCGAGGGCCACGCGCCGCGAGCGACGCCCCGAGATGTCGGTGAGTTCGGTCTCTTCGGGCGGGACGCCCAGGGGCCGGCTGTCGGTCAGCAGGGGCAGCAGGGCCCCGCGGAAGAAATTGCGCCCGTCGCGGTGCGCCACGACAGTCAGCGGACGCACGCGGGCATCGGGCACGCGCACGATGTTGGCCCCAAAGAGTTCGTACACCAGGCTTACCAGCGGGTCTTCACGGCAGAGTCGTATCAGGCTCATAGTTCTCTCCCTGTCATATGATGTGAATCGGCGCCGAGCAGGCGCGGCCCGCCCTGGCTGCCGTCGCACAACCCTCCGAGTTGCGGCAGTGGAAACGTGTTTCCCCGTCCTCCTACTGACATCAGAGGGCGTATCGGCGTCTAACGCGGACCTGGCGCAACCGGGAGGCCCCGCGCCCCGCCCTGCGAGAGGGGGGCGGACGTCCCGGCGTCGGCAAAGCCGGTGGCAACCAGGGTGACCTTGACCAGCCCGGAGGTCAGGGTCGGGTCAATCGTGGCCCCGAAGATGATGTTGGCGTCGGGGTCGATGCTGCGGGCCGCCAGTTCAGCGGCGCTATGCACCTCGAGCAGACCCAGATCGTTGCCGCCGGTGATGTTGAGCAGCAGCCGGCGCGCACCTTCGAGGCGGCCCTCCAGCAACGGGCAGGCGGTGGCGCGCCGCAGGGCCTCGATGGCGCGGTTGTGGCCCCGAGCCGCGCCGATGCCCAGCAGGGCCGTGCCGGCCCGTTCCATCACCGCGCGCACATCGGCGAAATCAACGTTAATCAGGCCGCACTGCACCATAAGTTCGGCGATGCCCTGCACGCCGAGCTGGAGCACGGCGTCGGCCATGTCGAATGCTTCGCGGACGGAGGTGCTGCGCGTGGCGGCCTCGATCAGGCGGTCGTTCGGCACAATAATCACCGTGTCGGCGACATCGCGCAGAGTGGCGATGCCCTGCGCAGCGATCTGCGCCCGCCGCCGGCCCTCAAAGCTGAAGGGCCGGGTGACCAGGGCCACGCAGAGGGCGCCGAGTTCGCGGGCCACCCGCGCGACGATCGGCGCCGCGCCGGTTCCCGTTCCGCCGCCCATGCCGGCGGCAATGAAGACCATGTCGGCGCCCCGCAGGCGCTCGCGGAGCGCCGCCGCGCTCTCCTCGGCGGCCTGGCGACCCACCAGCGGATCCCCCCCCGCTCCGAGGCCACGAGTCACCGTCTCGCCCAGCACCAGATGGCGCGTGGCCCGACTGGCGCCGAGAGCCTGCCGGTCGGTATTCACTGCCAGCGTGTCCACGCCGGGAATGCGCTCGCTGGCCAGCCGGTCAATGACGTTGCCGCCTGCTCCGCCTACGCCGACGACCCGGATCTTCACCGGGGCGGAGTCAAGCGGCAGTTGGGCCAGAAAGAGGGAAGGGCGCGCAGCGACGTCTTCCGGCCGGGTAAACACGATCACGTTGTCGGCAACATCCGGGTCTACGCTGACGCCGGTCACGGACTGATCAACCATCGTTTGCTCCTCCAATCTCATCGGGATGTCGTTCTTCATTGGCGTGGCGCGCATCCGGGCCGGGCGAGGTTCCATCGCTGGCGATGATCTGCTGCGGAGCAATCCGCCAGAAGTCGGCCAGCGCGCGCACCAGCCAGATGAGGGCGGCGCGCTGCGCCGGGCCAGCGGCAGCGGGGCCTCCTTCAACCGCGATGAGCACGGGGCGCCCGCCGCGCGCGCTGTCGCCCGGTCCAGTGCGTTCGTCGCGCAGGCGGTAGATCGCGCCAGAGGCGGTAACGTAGTAGTGCCAGCGGGCGCTGCCGGCTTCCGGGCGCAGATCGGCAGCGGCGGGGCCACGGGCCGCGGCGATGAGCAGGCTGTCGGGCGCCGGGCGATCATGGCCTGAGGGCGCGTCAAGGAGCAGATCATGCAACGCCGGCGCCGCGGCCCCGCCCAGCAGATGGTCCGTTCCCCGTGGAGCGGACGCGCCGTGGAGCGCCGGGGAATCGTTGAGGGCGATCACCGGCGTCGCGGCGGGCAACGGCTGGTCGAGCGGCCAGGTGAGGCGCGGCAACGGGCAGGCCAGGACGTCGAGGGCAAAGGCCATCAGCAGATAGGGCCGGCCCGCTACCATCGCCACTTCGGGCGGCGCCAGGGGCGCGCCCAGGCGCCGGCTCTCGGCCTGGCGGGTGAGGAGCGCCGCCGGGTCGTAGCGCCGCCCGCAGCGGGCACGGTACAGGTCGTCGAGCAGGGCGGCGCGTAGCGCGGCAGGTCGGGGAGCGCCGCTGGTCGCGCTGCCCAGTTCACTCAGGTGGTAGATCGTGCGCCAGGCGCCCACTGGCGAGCAGAGGCTGTCCAGAGCAAAGTGCTGGCAGGCAAAGGCTGTCCCGTCCACCGTGATGCGGTGGTTGGGACCGATGGGCGCTCCCAGGTCGCCAGCGCGCAGTTGCCAGCGCTGGTGGAAGGCCCAGTCGGGCCGGAAACCGTTCACCGGATCGGCGGCGCGGAACATTTCGCTCACCAGCGCGTCGCGCAGCGAGCCGGGGGCCGTTTCGCTCAAGCGGCGAATCGCGCTGGCCTGGGGACCCTCGGCGCCGGTGAGGGGCGCGTACAGCAGGTCGCGGGCGTACACCTCGACGATCAGCGGCGCCTGACCGGGGATGCGCACCGGGCGATCACGGTCGTCCTGGGCCGTCGCAGGGCTGGAAGCGAGGGGACGGCCGTTGAGACTGGCGACGGGCATGCCCAGCTTCGCGGCGCGGGCGGCTTCGTACAGAGGCCACGCAGCGGGCAGCGCCGAACCAGCGGCCCGGTAGGCGAGATCGTGCATCAGGGCGCGCAACTGGACCTGGGGGTCATCGTTGGCCTCGGGAGTGCCGGCGTAAACCTCGCCAACGAAACGTTCCCAGGGGAATCCGGCGGGATCGGTCTTGCGCCCCGGCGCGATGTCCAGGTGGCGGACGAGCTGGCTGCGGGGCACGTTGTGGCGGCGCACCAGGTCACGGGTCAGTTCCAGGGCCGCAGCGTACTGGACCTCGGGATAGGGATCACGCCCGGTGTTGAGATTCTCCAGCTCAATGCCGATCGAGAAACGATTGCAATGCTGCATAACGCGCCCGTCAACGGCCCAGACGCTTGCGCCAGCGTGCCAGGCGATGTCATCTTCTTTGACCAGTTGCACAACCCGCCCATTGCGACCAATGTAGTAGTGAACCGACACGGGACGGCGTTCATCGCCGCCCTGGCGCAGCCAGTTCAGGTCGCCGGGGGCGCGCCCGGCTGTGGCGTGGACCACCACCATGCGCACCCGGCTGAGCGCGCCGGGCTGATAGTGCTGGCGGGTCATGCCGAGCCATTCGACGTGCATTGGTTGTGTTCCTCCGGTATGCCGTCGTTAAGTTCTGATGCGGCTTCGCCGCGCCACGAGAGTTTTTTCCTGGGAGGGCTGCGCCCTCCCGGCCCCTCCGTCTGGAGGGGAGACGTGGGGAAACCGGGTTTCCCCACCCCCCTGCCTTGAGGCCCGCGGCGGGATTCGGGAGAGCCGCGCCTTTCCTGGACTCTCCGGCAGGGGGAGGTGGGGCGACCCGGTTTCCCCGCCTGCCTGCCGCGGGGAGAATAGCGATGGGGCCACCAGGTTTCTCCACCACCCCTTGCCACAGTGAGGACGGCAATGGGGAAGCCGGCTTTCCCTGTCCCCTTTCCCTCTCGTGCTATGATCGATCCTCGATTGCCACGCCGCTGATCTGGCCGCCGTCGAGGGCGACGACACGCTGGGCCGAGCCAGCGCGTCCCTGGATGCGCAGGGCGCGGATCTGCCCGCCGCGTGCCACCACCATCTGCCGCGCGGCAGGCGGCGGCGCCTCTCCGACGAGATCGGCGGCGGGCGGGCGGAGGTAAAACGGCCCGCCGTCGCGATCGCGCAGGTAGAGGGCCGGCACGAACCACGAGACGCGGTCGCGCTCCTCGACGAACAGCGCGCGCCGGGCGAGGGCGACCGCGTCTTGCAGGCTGCGCCCGGCGACGAGGGCCCGGTAGAGCAGGGCGCCGGCGCGTCCGGCTGCGCCAGCGCGCACGCTGAGTTGCATCCCCAGCACCGCAGGGACGCCGCTGGCGCAGAGGGCCTGGGCCACCCCGGCGACAAGCGGCGCGCTGGCGCCGAGCATGGCCCCCTGGCAGGCATGCAACACCACCAGAGAGACCCCGCCGAAGAGGGCCGCCAGGGTTGCCGCGGGCGTCCAGGCTGCGCCGGGGCCGTCATCGAGGAGCAGCGCGCCCTCGCCGTCGAGGTAGCGTCCGTGACCATAGAAATGCACGACGTCGGGGGGCGGGCCGGCGCCAAGGGCCTGGATCACCGCGGCGCGGCTGGCCGGCTCTACTTCGAGCACCGTGGCATGTCCGGCGTCAAGGAGCGGCTGCCAGGCATCGAGGCGGGCGGCGCGTTCGACCTGGCGTATCTCGGGGCTAATCCCGGCCCGGGGTGACACGGCCAGAATGCGCAGCGGACCGCTGGTATGGCGCGGCGGCGGCAGAGCCCGGGGCAGATCCAGTCGCCGCGCGATGCTGCCGGCGCTCCCCTGGGCCAGTACCAGGGGCAGCGGCCCGTCGTCCCAGAGCAGTTCCCAGGGTAGAGCGGCCAGGTCCGTCGCTTCTGGCGGGAAGCACAACTCCAGGCGCAGGGGGTAGCCCAGGGCCGTGGCGTGATCGCGCAGCGTGGCCAGGGCGCGGGCGCCGGCGGGGTCGGCGGTGAGAGCGTGGAAGAGCCGGCGGCCCACGCGCCGGGGCGCATCGGCGGACACGCGCTCCTCGTCCCAGAGGCCCAGGGCGGCCAGCCGGGCGCGCTCGTCGGCGCTGAAGGCGAAGCGTTGCTCCTGCTCCTCGTTCCAGGCAATGGGATAGGCCGGGTCCTGCAGGGCGTCAAGGGCTCGCAGCACCAGACCCAGATCGTCGCGCGGGAACGGAGGCTCCAGACGACTGGTGCGCGTGCCGAGTACGCCTGCCTCCCAGCGCAGGGTGACGCCGTCGCGGCGCGGCAGGCAGATCAGCCGCGGATCGGTGCGATTGAGAGAAGGGTTCATAGACGCTCCTCGGCAACAACCCAGACCAGACGAAAGCCCAGCACGTTATAGCGCTGAATAGGCGGGAAACGATGATAGGCCCCGCATCGCAGTCCCTCGGCCTGCCAGTTGAAGGCCCCGCCTTTGATCACCGGCGTTTCACCGGGCGCGACATCGGCGCGCGGCGCGCGCTCCTCCGGGGCGTCGGCCAGGCTGCAGGTCCACTCCCAGACATTGCCGGCCAGGTCCAGCGCCCCGCAGACCGCAGCGCCAGCGGGAAAGCAGCCGATGGGGCTGGGCGCGTGCAGGGCGCAATCGGCAAAGTTGGCGCGGCCCGTGTCAGGTGGCTCGTCACCCCAGGGGTACAGACGCTGGTCGAGGTGGCGTGCGGCCCGTTCCCACTCCAGCGCCGTTGGCAGGCGCAACATCTCGCCGGGGTAGAGCCAGCCCGCTGCCCGGCCCTCGGCTGTCAGCCAGGCGCAGAAGGCCGCCGCTTCATACCACGAGACGCCCACCACTGGCTGCGTAGGGCCGTTGTAGCTGGCGACCCTCCACAACCCCGGCTGCGTAATGGGCGTGCCGCGTTCTTCGGGCGGGGCGCGCTGACCATCGGGCTGGAGGAAGGCCCGGCCTGTCACGCTCCACCAGCGCGGGTCGCCGTACCCGCCGGCGGCGATGAAGCGGGCGAACTCAGCATTGGTCACGGGGTAGCGGGCGATGCGAAAGGCGTAGGGCAGTTCGACCGGCTTCAGCGCAGCCCGGCGTCCGCGGCGCTGGCGTTCGTCGCCGTGCCAGAACGTGCCTGCGGGCACATCGCACCAGTAATCGGGAACTACCGCCTCGCCGGCGCCCGCAGCGCGGCCGGTAGCCAGGTCGAGCAGCCGCGGATCGCCCAGACGTCCAAGTACGCCGCCAGCCGCGACACGAATGTTGAGCGGCGCGGCGGGGTCGGCCACCACGGCCAGCAGGGCCGCCAGGCCCGCTTCCCAGGCGCGCCCGCCAGCGGCATTGCGCCCGGCATCGAGGAGACATTCGCCTGCCAGTACGGCGGGTAGACCCCGCTGCTCGTCTCCGGCGGGCGACGCCAGCAGGGAGAGCAGCAAACGCTGCGCCTCCCGCTGCGAGGCCGAGGCGATAGCCAGACGCAGCACCTCGTGCCAGCGCGGATCGAGGGCGTAGCGCTGTATCAATGCATCGGGGCGCTCGACCGCCACCGACTCCAGCAGCCCGCGGGCGGCCAGATACTCCTCGAAGGTCAGATGGAGAAAAGCGAAACGGCGGTAGCCCCGTTCAATAAGCAGCCCGGTATCGCGGCGCATCAGTTCGATGAACTCGCGGGCCAGACGCCGGGCGCGCTGCCGCGGCAGGCCGTCGCTCTGCGCGAGGGTGGCGGCAATGTGGCGCTCCAGTTCATCGTGCTCGATCAGGCCCCCGGCGCGTTCACCGTGCAGCCAGAGGGCCACCGGACCCAGCACATTGACCACGAAGCGCTCATCAATCTGCTCATCGCCGAGTTGCACGGCGATAGGACGGCCGCTCAACGAGCGGGTGCGGTTCCAGGTTTCGGCCAGCGCCTCGACGCAGAGGCGGTAGAGATCAGCCCGGCGATCAGGCAGGCGGGCGCCTTGATAGTGGATCAGCGCCAGGATGGTCAGCAACAGCGGATTGCGCGCCAGGTCGGTGACCTGGGGGGTTGAGAACACCGCAGCGCTGAGCGCAGCGACGTGCGCGGCGACGCGGCGCTCCACCTCGGCGCTGGCGGCCTCGCGCATCAGGTCGGAGAGCAGATCGCCGTCGCTTGCTGCCGGCGGCGCGCCGATGGCGGCATAGGCCCGGCTCCAGCGTTCGATAAAAGCGCCGATCAGCTCATCGGAGAGGGGCTGGATGATGACCACGGCGAACAGATCGGGGTCGAGGGGCGCCTCCTCGTAGCCGACGATGCGCGCAGTGGCCACGAAGCGATTGCCCGGGGCGTCCCACTCGCGGGCAAACGCCTCCAGCGCTCGAACGATCCCCTGGCGGTCGTCGCGCACCTCGTCGAGACCGTCGAAGAGCACCAGGGCGCGGCCCATCGTGAGGGCGCGCAGGAACAGCGGGCTGTAGTCGGGCTGGGAGAGGCCGCCGTAGTAGACGCTGAGATACTCCAGGGGCGAGAGATCACCCGCGCCGGGCTGGGAGCGAGCAGTGGCGAAGGCGGCCACGGGAAAGAAGATCGGCAGCCAGAGCGGGTCGAGGCCCAGGTCGCGACGGGCATCGCCGCGGGTGAGGGACAGCAGCAGGTAGCGCACCAGGGTGCTCTTGCCGCTGCCGGGGTCGCCGAGCACGACCAGCAGCGGCTGCGCGCGCACGAACTCGTGGAGCGAAGCGGGTGGCGCGTCAGGACCGCGTTCATCGTGCCGGGCGCGGCCCATGAGCGGAACGTAGATCCGCTCCAGGGGGATGCGCGTGGCTGTATGCCCCTGCATGATCCCGCGAAAATCCAGCGCTCCGAATGTCTCGGCGACAAAGGCGCGATAGCGGGCGTAGAGCAGGGGCAGATCGGGCGGGGGCGATGCCGGCAGGGCGTAGAGATCGCCGTGGACAATGGTCTGCCGCACCTGGGCGATGGAGGCCCCGGAGGTGGCGACGATGCTCTGGCCGAACGGTTCGGGGGCGAAAGCAGCGATGCGAGCGGCGCGCAGGCGGTCGAACAGGGCGCGCTCGGCCTCGGTGGGCAGGCAGCGGCGCAGCCGGGCCTGCCCGGCAAACGCCGCGGGCAGCAGCTCGCCGAGCAGGCGGATCAACGGCGGGCCAATCAGGCGCCAGGGCGGCGTCTCGGCGCCGGCAGCGGCGAGGGCGGCGCGCACCTCGCGACGGTACAGCTCCACCAGGCGCGCCAGATCCGGCTCGCCCGCGAGCAGCAACTCCTCCACAGCGGCGGCGCGAAAGCGCGCGGCGGCGGGATGAGGATTGCATAGCAGCGCGACCAGCGGCCCGGCCGTGACGGGGCGCTCATCACGCAGGCGCGCCTCGGCCCGGGCAATGGCGCGGGTCAGCGCCGCGGCAGGCGCGCCGTCGCCGAGCGTGGCGAGCGCGGTGAGCCGGCCTGTAAGCGAGGCTGCTTCGGGATCGGCGGCGGCGACGTCGGCGAGCGCCGCTGCCACGGCCACGATAGATACGCTCAGAGTGGAAGCCAGGTCGCTCATTGGCTACTCCCGCGAGCGGGCGCGATTGGCGGCGCCTGCTCCACCAGCGATGGAAGCGGCTCGTCGAGCAGCCGGGCAAGCACCTCGGCGGCGGAAGGGACGGGAATGGCGCCGCGGTCGCGGGCGAGAGCGCGGCGCAGACGTGCGCGGGCCAGCCCGGCGCTGCCGGGTGCGCGCAGAGCAGGATCGGGAACGGTGTTGATGGACAGTGGCATGACTCCTCCTTCGAATGCAATGATCGCGGTTCACTTGTAGCCGGCGCTCCTCCTCCCAGGGCAGCGACCCGATAACTCATCCCTGGCTGCAATCCAAAATCCAAAATCTAAAATCCAAAATCCATACACTAGATATCCGCCAGGATCGGCGGCAGATCGCCCCCGGCCCAGCGGCTCGCCGCGTCCAGCAGCCGGTCGCTGGCCGCGTGCCAGGACTCAGGCGCCCAGAGTTCAAAGAAGGCGCCCATCCCGACTAGCACAACCGTCGAGGTGATCCCGGCGTAGGCCAGCAGCAGGCGAGGGAGGAGCACCATCCCTGTGGCATCGAGGGTCACCTCGGCGGCAGTGGCAAAGAGCAGGCTGCGAGCCTGGCGCGCGCCGTCAACAAAGAGCGGCAGGGCATTCACGCGCCGGGCAAGCTCCTGCCAGATGGGGATGGGAAACGCCTGCGCGCAGCGCTCGAAGCCGCGGGTCACAATCAGGCCCTCAATGGCGGCGGCGCGAAACGCGAGCGGGAGCGCAATGCGACCGGATGGTTCGACCACGCTCTCGAACGTACCGATGAACATGAGGGCGCCTCCACTGGAGGTTCGATCGGGGCAGCTTACGGGTTGAATAGAAGATCAAAAGGGTTCTTATTGGGTTGCTTTTGGCCTACACTATAGCATATAGTTAGAACTTTGTTAAGCGCCTTTTCACCATCGTTTGATCTGATTCGCGGGGACGAAAGGGTCTTGCGGAGGGATGCCGTCTGTCGTAGTATATGCGACAACGCTTCGATATTGGCGTCGCAGGCCTGGGGTAGATGCTATGCCGCTTTCAATCTCGGCGATGCCCCGAAAGGAGGAGCGGATCCGGATCCCCGAACTCCACCTCCAGGCCGCCCTGGTTTGCCAATGCTTGCTCTGGACGGAAGCTGTAACTTGGTATATAATAGCCCAGAAAGATACTGAAAGGAACCCGAAAATGACCCGGTATCAGCTCAAAAATGGCCTGACCCAGGCGGGACACTCCTCCAATGACCTGATGCTCGGGATGCCCCTCGTAACTCTGGGGCTGTCAACCGCCTATGCTGCGGCGCTCAGCTATCTGGAGCGCCGCCTGCCCATCAAGCCCGACCACACCTGGGCCGAAGTGGCCGGTGGGGTCCTGATTACGCTCGTTCCCGTGGCTATCGCCGCGCGCCGCCACCCTGAGATGGACTGGCGCCAGTACGAGGCGGCGGTCTGGCGCAGCTTTATCGCCTCGGGCACGCCGATCATCCTCTGGCAGATCGGTGAGGCCATGCTGCGCCAGGTTGAACTGCTGCGCTATGCCGCCGCGCGGGAACAGGCGCCTGTGGAGACCTATGCCGACGATTCCTCGACGATGGCCAATCGAAGCGGAGAGCGAACGGGAGGCGGCGATCCAGGCTGCTGATGAGGCGGTTCAGATTCTGCAACGAGCCCAGACTACGCTCGATGCGGCCCGGGCCAGGGTGCACGCCAATCAGAGCCTGGCGCTGGTGCAGGTGACCGATACGGAACGCTATGTCGCTGATGCGCTGACGCGGGCTGATCGCGTGGCGCGCTTTCTCGCCATGGCCCGCGCCAAACCCATCCAGGGCCGCTGGCCTATGGTGGCGTCCAAACAGCGCGAGGACGCCGAGACGGCTCTGCAACAGGCCGGTGAGCTTCTCGGCGCGCTTGAGCAGATCTTGCGACCTGTGCGCGAGAAGATCAGCGCCAATCCGGCCCTTGGCGAAGCGATGATCGCCGATGCCGCCCTGCTGCTGGCCCGGGCCCTTAATCGCCTGGAGCGGGTGGTGCGCCTGTTGATCGAGGCGGGTATCGGGCGTGATTGAGGGTGTCCAGAGCAGGCGTAGCCCTCCAGGAGCGCGGGAGATCCCGTGTTCTCCGCTTCGCCCTGCCTGCTGGCTTGACGGCTGCTCGCGTGCGGGCTACAATCCTTCGAGTGTCCCGTTGCGAGGGCTGTATGAAAGTACCGTTGAGCTGGCTCAAGGAGTTCGTTGCGGTCGATCTGCCGCCCGAAGAACTCGCCCGTTTGTTGACGTTTAGCGGCCTTGAGGTTGCCGCGGTGCAGTATGTGGGGGTCGAAGGCGCCGAGTTGCCCTGGGACCCCGAGCGGATCGTCACGTGCAATGTTCTCGAGGTCCTGCCGCATCCCAATGCCGATCGGCTGGTGCTCGCCACCGTAGACTACGGCGCGCCCGAGCCGCATACGGTGGTGACCGGCGCGCCCAACCTGTTTCCCTATCGCGGCCAGGGTCGCCTCTCTCACCCGCTGAAGGCGGTCTTCGCCCGTGAGGGCGCCCGGCTCTACGATGGGCACGCTGAGGGCCGGGTGATCACCACCCTCAAGGGTCGCCCCGTGCGCGGGGTGATGAGCGATGCGATGCTCTGCTCCGAAAAGGAACTGGGCATCAGCGAGGATCACGAGGGCGTGCTGATCCTGGAGGATGATGCGCCCGTGGGCGTGCCCGCGCGCGATGTGCTCGGCGAGGTGGTGCTGGAGATCGAGATCACGCCTAACTATGCCCGCGCTCTCTCTATCGTCGGTGTTGCCCGCGAGGTCGCCGCGCTTACCGGTGCGCCGCTAATCCTCCCCGACCCCCAGGTGCTGGCCGAAGGGCCGCCCATCGCCGGCCGCGCCGCCGTAACCATTGAGGACCCTGACCTCTGCCCCCGCTTTACCCTCGGCCTGGCCGAGCAGGTCCGGGTCGGCCCCTCGCCCCGCTGGATGCGGCATCGCCTCCTGCACGCCGGCATGCGCCCGATTAACAATGTGGTGGATATTTCCAACTATGTCATGCTAGAGTGGGGCCAGCCGACCCACGCCTTTGACGCTGACCGCGTAGCCGGCCAGCACCTGATCGTCCGTCTGGCGCGCCCCGGCGAACGGCTCGTGACCCTCGACGGCAAGGACCGTGACCTGACTCCCGGACCTGAGAGCGGCCTGGAGCGGGCGCCGTTGCTGGTCTGTGATGCGACCGGGCCGCTGGCGGTGGCCGGGGTGATGGGCGGCGAGTTCTCCGAGGTGCGCGAAGATACCACCCGCGTGCTGCTGGAGGCGGCGATCTGGGAGCCAGTGCAGATCCGCAAGACCGCCCGGAGCTTGAAGTTGCCCAGCGAGGCTTCGCGACGCTTCGAGCGCGGGGTAGATTACGCCCTCCCGCCCATCGCCCAGCGCCGCTGTCTGGAGTTGATGCGCCGCTATGCCGGCGCCACCATCGCCCAGGGCCTCATTGACGCCTATCCGCGCCCCTGGCGGCCGCTGACGCTCGAACTGACCCCCTCCGAGGTCCGGCGCATCCTGGGCATCACTCTCTCCGCCCCGGCAATCGCCGAGTTGCTTGGACGCCTCGGCTTCGGCTGCACCCTCTGTGAGGGCGACGAGCCGGCGGTGCTCGTGGAGGTGCCCTCGTTCCGCCAGGACGTGACCATTACTGCTGACCTGTGCGAGGAGGTGGCCCGGCTCTACGGCTACGACCGTATCCCTGTCACCCGCCTGGCCGATGCGTTGCCCCCCTCCGACCCGCACCCTGAACTGGCCCTGGAACGGCGTGTGCGCGAGGTGCTGGTCGGCGCGGGATTGACCGAGTTAATCACTCACTCCCTGATTGACATGAACCTGGTGGCGGCGCTGGCCCCGTCGGAGGCGGTCGCCGACCGCTACCTCAAACTGGCCAACCCCAACACGCCCGAACGGACATACATGCGCCGCTCGCTGCTGCCCTCGCTGGCCGCGGCCCTGGAGTTCAACCTCCGTGAACGCGAGCGGGCATTGCTGTTTGAGATCGGGCGCGTCTACCTCAAGTCCGAGCCTCCTGGCGCGAATGGGCGCTGGCTCCCTGATGAACCGCGCCGGCTGGCCATCGCCATGGCCGGTCCCCGCGAACCGGAACGCTGGCAGGGCGCCGACCGCCAACCCTTCGATTTCTTCGATCTTAAGGGAGTGGTCGAAGTCCTGGCCGCGCGCCTCGGCCTTGCCGACCGGCTGCGCTACGTTCCCCTGACTGATGACGAGCGTTTCCATCCCGGTCGCTCCGCGGCGCTGCTGCTGGAGTCTGGCGACGGCCCCGCGCGCCAGGTGGGCGTGCTGGGCGAACTGCACCCGGCTGTCCGTGAACGGCTCGGTCTGAGCGTGCCACGGGCAGTCGCTGCCGAGCTTGACCTCGACGCGCTCTTCGGCGCGGTCCGGCCGCCAACATTCGCACCGCTGTCCCGTTTCCCCGCCACGGTGCAGGATCTCTCGATCGTCGCCCCGGCGGAGGTGCCGGCCGCCCGCGTAGAAGCGCTGATCCGTCGCGGCGCCGGCCCGCTCCTCGAATCCCTGACCCTCTTCGATGTATATACCGGGCCGCAGATCGGGGCCGATCGCCGCAGCCTCACCTATCACCTGACCTTTCGCGCCCCCGACCGCACGCTGACCGATGAAGAACTGGCCCGGGTGCGAAAGAAGATCATTTCAGGGTTGGAGCGGGAGATCGGAGCGACGATCAGGGGGTAGGGGATTGTTTTGGACCTGGATGTTTAGCCTGACCGTTGCTCTATCCGTTTCCATGACCGGTCTGTAGAACTGTCGAGATGTCGAGGTGTGGAGGTGTGAATCGATTTACCGTGCAGGCGCTCCACACCTCTACACCTCCACACCTCCACATCTCCACACCTCCACGGGGCGCCTTACCGCCCCGGCGCGTAGCGCACCACCTGCTCCGCCGTGACACTGAACCCCTCCACCGTGATCACCCGCAGGCGCAGGGTGTAGTCACCCGGCGCCAGGCCGCTGGTGATCCAGACTCCCAGCAGGCCGTCCTCCACCGGAATGGGATTCTGAGCGATGGTCTGCCAGGTGTTCGGGGCGCTGCCGGGGCCGACTTCGAGGCTGAAGGGGCCACGCGCCGTGCCGCTGATGAAGACCTGGGTTCCGGTGACGACACCGCTAACGCCTATCGGCGCCAGCCGCGCGATGATCTCTGCCGGCGCCTGAGGCGGCGGACAGACCTCGGTAGGCGGCTGCGGGGCGTTGCGGGCGGCCCACTCGCGGAACTCCGGCGGGTAGAGGGGGTACTGCACCTCGCGCACCTCGGCAGCGGGAGTGTAAGAGGCGGCCAGACAGGTCCCATTGCCGCCGACGCGCACGGTTTGATAGACCACGTCCACCTCTTTCGGCCCGCTGCCAGCGATGAACAGTTCGGTGGTCGGGCGCGGGCAGCCTGGCCCGGCCCGCCCGCCGGTGTCGGCGCAGATGGGGATCTCTTCGATGCCCGGGGGGCGCGGAAAGGGCGTGGCCGGACGCCCGAGGTGGTAGCGTAGCATCAACTCGCGCCAGATCTGCCCAGCCCCATTGGCCCCGGCCACCTCTTCCATCGGCGAGGCGTCGTTGTTGCCCACCCACGCGCCGATAGTCACCTCGGTAGTGTAGCCGAGCGCCCAGGAGTCGCGAAAATCGTTCGAGGTGCCGGTTTTGGCCGCGGCGATGATATCGGGCAGTTCCATCACGTTGTTGGCCCCGAACATGTAGCGCCGGGCGTGGTTGTCGCTCAGGATGCTGGTGATCAGGTAGGCGATCTGCGCGCTGTTCGGGCCGAACACCGGGCGGCCCTGGTCGGGTTGCCAGCGTTCCAGCACCTCGCCGCGGCTGTTGGTCACCCTGAGCACGGCCACCGGAGCCACGTACCGCCCGCCGTTGCGCAGGGCGTTGTAGGCCGCCGTCAGCTCCAGCAGGCGCACCTCGTTGCTGCCCAGGGCCATCGCCAGCCCGAAGCGCCGGGGGTCGTCGAAGGTGGTGATCCCCAGGCGGCTCATCGTCTCGACGAAAGGCTCCACGCCGACATATTCCAGCGCCTTGACGGCGGGGATGTTCAGCGAATTGGCCAGCGCCATGCGCAGGCGCATCGGCCCGTGAAAGGCGTTGTCGTAGTTGCGCGGCTCGTAAACGATGCCGTCGGCATTAACCCAGCGGCTCGGCGTGTCCCAGATGACGGTGGCCGGCGTCCAGCCCCGTTGCAGCGCAGCCGCGTAGATAAAGGGCTTGAGCGCCGAACCGGGCTGCCGGCGGGCCAGGGCGACGTTGACCTGCCCATCGGGCGCGTTGTAGTCAATGCTGCCGACCATGGCCAGGATCTGCCCGTCGGGGGCGAGCATCACCACGGCGGCATTGGAGGCGTTGCGCGCCCGCAGGGCCTCAATCTGCTCGCGGGCGATGCGCTGGGCCTCGGCCTGCCAGGCCAGATCAATGCTGGTGATCACCCGCAGCCCGGAGCGGTAGAGCACTTCGGGGCCGTAGCGCCGCTCCAGCAAGTCGCGCACATAGAAGACGAAGTGCGGAGCGATCAGGTCGGTGCGCGGGGGCGCGAGGGTGATCGGCTCGGCGTAGATGCGCTCGGCCTCGGCGCGGCTCAGAAAGCCATGCTCGGCCATCAGGTCCAGGGTTACCCGCTGGCGGGCCTTCGCGGCGGCGAAGTCGGTGAAGGGGTTGTAGGTCGTGGGCGCCTGGGGCAGTCCGGCAATCAGCGTGGCCTCGGCGGGAGTCAGTTCCCAGACGTGCTTGGAAAAATACGCCTGCGCCGCCGCCTCGACGCCATAGGCCTGGGCGCCGTAATACACCTGGTTGAGGTAGAGGTTGAGGATCTGGTCCTTGCCAAAGGCGCGACTGACCCGGTAGGCCAGGATGGCTTCGCGGAGCTTGCGCTCGTAGCTCCGTTCATAGCGCTCTTCGGGGTCGAGAAGGATGTTCCGCACCAGTTGCATGGTGATGGTGGAGGCTCCACTGACGATTTCGCCGCTCTGGTAGTTCTGGAGCGCCGCGCGGATGATCCCCCGCAGGTCAACGCCGGGATTCTGGTAGAACCCGGCATCCTCGACGGCGATGGTCGCGTCCTTCAGTATCTGGGGAATCTGTTCGAAGGCCACAGGGGTGCGCCGGCCCGCGTCGGGTCCGACCAGTTCGTAGAGCAGCGTCGTGCCGTCACGGGCGTAAATGCGCGTGGTTTCGAAGCTGCGATACTCGCCGATCTGCGCCGGGTCGGGCAGATCGCGGGCATAACGCTGGTAGAGCCACAGCCCGCCCGCAACGGCGAGCAGCAGGGCCACGAGGGTCAGTTTGACGAAGGCGAGGGCCAGGCGGCCAACAAAGGCCAGGATGGGGTGACGCCGCCGGAAGGTCGAGACCCGCCGCCGGCGCCGGCGACTGAAGCGGGGCAACGGAGGATAGGAGGTCGCGCGGCGAGCGCACATATTACTTATTGCTGTTGAATTGAATACGTGCGTATCATCGCCAGATTTGTCCGGGATGCCACCTGCGGCAATCCCACATCGCCTGAGGTCATCGTCCCTCCACGATCCGCACCTCGGTCCAGTCCTCGGCAATGATCCCCTGTGGCGAGACGGTTGGCGTCAGGCCGCGTACTGTCGGGCGAATGGCCAGAGTGACCAGGGGGTTGTACAGGGGCAGCCAGCCCACCTCGTTGATGGCGATCTGCTCGGCGTCGCGGTACAGACGGAAGCGTTCGGCCTGCTCGCCGCTCCCGCTCATGCGATCGGCCTCTTCGACCAGTTCATCGAAGCGCGGGTTTTGCCAGCGTCCGTTGTTATAGGGCGAGGCGCTGTGGAGTTGGAGTGAGAGGAAGTTCTGGGGATCGGGATAATCGGCGCCCCAGACGCTGAGGTACATCTGCATCGCGTCGGGGGCCCGGGGGTTGACGGTCAGAGCGTCAAGCCGGTCAATCAGGGTTTGCCGTGGCACCGGGTCAAGGTCCACGTCCACCCCCAGGCTCTCGCGCCAGAAGCGCCGGAGTTCCGCGGCCACGCGACCCAGGTCGGCGTCGCCGCTCTCGTAGGTCAGCTTCACCGGCGGCAACTCGGCGCCGCTGACGTAGCCGGCCAGGCCCAGCGCCGCGCGCGCCCCCACGGGGTCAAAGGCCAGGGGCGTGACAGGCTCTTGAGTGCCGGCGAAGCCCACCGGCAAAATGCGCCGGGCCGGCGTGGCCGATCCCTTGAGCGCGTCAGCCACGAGGCGATCTTTGTCCACGGCCTGGGCGAAGGCCTGCCGCACATAGAGGTTGTCGAAGGGCGGCCGGGTGTTGTTAAAGCCGATATAGCGCGCCACCGGGGCGCTGATGGTCCGAAAGCCAGGCTGCCCGCCCGTCTCATCCAGCCGTGTGGCCGGCACGCCGGCCTGTACGCTGCCCATCACGTCTACCTCGCCGGCCTGGTAGGCGCTAAAGGCGGCCTCGGTATCGGGGAAGAAGCGAAACTCCACCCGTTCCACGCCGGGCGGCCCGGCCCAGTAGTACGGGTTGCCTTCCAGAATCAGGCGCTGCCCCGGCTCGTAATCCGCGACGCGAAACGGTCCGGTGCCGAAGGCGCGATCAAGCCAGGCCGGGCCTGCGGCCTCAATCGCCCCCGGAGGCACAAGGTAGTTGATGGCATACGTGAGTTGGGAGAGGAAATAGCCGCGCGGCGAATCAAGGCGGATCTCGAGGGTCCGCTCGTCAAGGGCGCGCACGCCCTCCAGGGCAGTGGCTTTCCCTTCGCGCACCTCGCGCGCGCCGATGATATTCTGCAGAAAGGTAAGCGCGAACTCGCTGCCGGTGGCGGGGGCCAGCGTGCGCGCCAGGGCGTCGGCGAAGTGCTGCGCGACCGCTGGCGCGCCGTCGCCGTACTTCAGGTTGGGTCGCAGGTAGAAGGTGTATACCATCCCGTCTTTGCTGACGGTCCAGCGTTCCGCGCCGTCGCCAATCACTTCCAGGTTGGCATTGAGCCGCACCAGGCCGCCGAAGATCAGGTAGAGAGGGATGTTCTCCTGATTGCCGCTGGGCCGTGCCGGGTCGAGCCGGGTAATGTCGCTGACCCCTTCAAGACTCCAGCGGAGTGTGCCAGCGGGCGCCGGCGGCGCCTCGGCCTGGCGATCAGTGCATGCCGCGAGCAGCGGCCCCAGAATCAGCGCCAGGGCCAGAATCGGCAACCACCTGACCGGTCGCCAGCGCATGCCAGTTGCGCGCGCTTTTGTCCGCGTCCGTGTAGACATTCCCAACCCTGCGTTTCTCCCGTATCAAGGCGCGATTCGAGCACTTCGAAAGGTTGACACGCAAAGGCGCGAAGACGCAAGGCGTCAGTGGTTTAGGTTGAAACTTCGCGCCTCTGCGTCGTTGCGTCACAGCGACGAGCGCCCGGCGAGTACGCCCCGCTCAGGTTGCCAACCGAAACCCGAACATGGTCGCCGCCTCGCGCAGCAGAGCCGTGGCGCGCTCCACATCGCGGCCTTCAGCCGCCGCGGCCAGCGTCTCGCCGATCATGGCATGCAGCACCGCCAGCGCCGCCGGGGTGTTCAGGTCATCGTCCATTGCCGCTGCCAGTTCATCGAAGCCGCGAGTCAGGTCCAGGGCCGTGCTGCTCGCGCCGCGAGCCTGGACGGCGCGCCGGAACTCGTCCACCATCGCGGCGTAGCGTCCCAGTTCGTCGCGGCGGTAGTCGAATTCCTCGCGGTAGTGCTGGCTCAACAGGTACCAGCGCAGTGTATCGGGGTGGTGTTCCCGCAGCGCGTCGCGTACAAAGACGAGGTTGCCCCGCGACTTGCTCATCTTCTCGCCGTTGAGCCAGACCAGGCCGGCATGCATCCAGATCCGCGCGAACGGGCGCTTGCCGGTGACCGGTTCGGTCTGGGCGATCTCGCACGGATGGTGCGGGAAGATCAGATCGGCGCCGCCGCCGTGGATGTCAATCTGCTCGCCCAGATATTTGGTCGCCATCGCGCTGCACTCGATGTGCCAGCCCGGCCGTCCCGGACCCCAGGGGCTGTCCCAGGTGGGGTCGCCGGGCTTGCCGGTCTGCCAGAGCACGAAGTCCAGCGGGTCGCGCTTGCGCGGGTCAAGGGGATCGTTGCCGCGCTGATTGGCGATTGCCAGCATCTCTTCATACCCCATCCGGGCCATTTTGCCGAAATCGGGGTCGGTGCGGATGCTGAAGTACACATTGCCGTCAACTACATAGGCGTGACCCATTTCCACCAGCCGCTCGATCATCGGGAGCATGGCCCCGATCTCTTCGCTGGCCCACGGAAAATAGGTTGGCGGCACAAGATTGAGCCGCTCAAAGTCCTCGCGCAACTGAGCGACCTGGCGTTTTGCCAGGTCCTGCCAGTGCACCCCATCGCGAGCAGCGCGAGCGAACAGCGGGTCATCAACGTCGGTCACATTCTGGCAATAGCGCACGTCGGCGCCCTTCCAGCGCAGGTAGCGCAACAGCACATCGAAGATCAGGAACGTGCGCGCATGGCCGATATGGGTTGTATCATATGGCGTAACGCCGCAGACATACATCGTGACCGGGCGGTCCAGAGGGACGACGAAGGGTTCTTTTTCGCGCGCGAGGGTATTGTAGAGCCGCATACATGCTCCTGGAGCGCGAGCGACCCCGGCGCTCCGGTTCAGACCGCCACCGGGATACGCTGTTCACCTGGGTCTACCCTCATTATACATCGCTGCCCGCAGTATACGGCGTGGTCCATGTCTCGACCGCGGCGGGCGAGGCGCGGAGTGGCTGCCGCACGGCGATGATGGTAATGTCGTCGTGCGGTTCAGCGCCCTGGATGAAGAGCAGCACTGCGCGAATGATGCGCTGGACGATCTCCTGCACCTCCATCTCTGGAGTGAAGGTCCTCACCAGGTTTTCGAGGCGGTCGAAGCCGAACAACTCCCCTTCGGGATTATGCGCCTCAACGATCCCGTCGCTCAGGAAGAGCAACGTATCGCCCGGTTCCAACGCTACGCGCACATCGCGGTACTGCCCGTTCAGCCGGGTGCCGATCGGCAACCCCCCCACGTCAAGCAAGCGGCACTGGCTCTCGCCGTCGCTGCGACACTGGAGCAACAGCGGAGCGATCATCCCCGCGCTGGCCACGGTGACGGAGCTTTCCTCGGGATCGAAGACCGCGATCAGCACGGCCGCGTTCATATGGTTGGCCTGGAGGCGCTGGCGCAGGGCCAGGTGCATGGCCTGCAGCATCTCCGACGGGTTGGCGGCCACGCGCGCCAGAGACTCCAGCGTCGAGCTGGTGAGGGCCATGAGCAGGGCCGCGGCCACCCCTTTGCCCGAGATGTCGCCGATCGCAACCGCCACCCGTCCCTCGCTCAGGTTCAGGTAGGCGTAGAAATCACCGCCGACCTCGCTCGCCGGAAGCGAGCGGCCGTGCACTCGCAGCACATCACCGCCCCAGGGGGGCGCCGACGGGAGCAGGCCCTGCTGGATATCGCGAGCCAGGATCAGACCGTGGCGCAGGCGCTCGTTCTGGAGCTCAATCTCCCGCAGGCTATGTTGAAGCCGCGCCGCCATCTGGTTAAACGCGCTGGCCAGTTGCCCCAGTTCATCGCCTGGCTCAACCTCAATGCGGTGATCCAGGCGCCCGCTGGCCAGTTCCTGCGCCCCCGCGGTCAGCGCGCGGATGGGCACCACCAGGCGCCGCGCCTGGTAGAACGACCAGCTCAGCGCCAGCAGGCCCGCCAGTCCTACCAGCGCCGCGAGCAGGCTGACCCCGCGATAGACCTCCACGAAGAACTCGCTGGAGGGTTGTTCCACGATCACCGACCAGCTCATCGCCGATACCGGCGCGACCGGCGCCCGTGCCCCGACCACCAGCACCCCGGCGCCGCCGAGGTATTCGGCGGCGGTCTGTCCCTCCCGGTAGAGCGCCGATAGATCGGCGGGCGGTTGCCAGGGCCGCAGACTATCGCTCAGTTGCAGGCGCCGGTTTCCATCAACCAGATACACCGTCTTGCCGGTTTCCTGCACTCCCAGGCGCAGCATCTGGCGGATGCGCGCGGCGCTGACCTCGGCGCCAATTGCGCCCAGGATGCCCCCGCCTGCGCCGCGCACGGGGAGCACAACCTGAAACACCGGCTGTCCATCGCTGCCTGAGATAATTGCGGTACGGCCGCCCCGCCCGACTCCCACCGCCGGCTCAAGCAGCGCCGAATCTAGCGGCAAAACCACGGCGCCGATTCTGGTAAGCAACTCATTGCGCCCGATGGCGACGGTGCGCCCTTCGGAGTTCACCACCGTGATCGCCCGCAAGTCGGGAGAATTATTGACCAGGCGCTCTACCGTCGAGCGCAATTCTGCCGCTGGCGCGGTAGGATCGAGTTCCCGCGCCGCGCGTAACAACTGCTGTTCCAGGTCGTAGAGGAAGGTGGCGATGTTGCCGGCAACTTTATCGGCGAGGGCCTGCTGGCTGGCATAGGCGTTGCGCTGCTGCACCTGCAGCAGCATAGCGATCAGGAGCGTGCCCACCAGTATCACCGGCAGGGTTGAACCAATGAGGAACGACCAGCGCAGCCGGTTCGTAATGTTCATGCGCCGCCGGGCCGGGCGGGCACCGTCGGGTGGCGGGGGCTGTGCCGGTTGTCTGTCGTTTCCGTTGCCGTACATCGCGTTCTGCCTGGGAGGGGGCCGGGCCACAAGGAGCGCGTTCCTGCAAAGACGTTGCTGCCCAACCCTCCCGGCTAGGGGGCTGGCGGGCGAATCTCAGGTATGGTGTCCGCGGTCACTGGATCAATCTCCAGCACCTCCGCCGCCATCCAGCCGCGTCGGTCAGCCGGCCCCTCGACGTGATACCATTCCCCTGAGCGACCAAGCAAACGCACCGGCGCGCCGGCCTCCAACACCTCGAGCACCGGGTGTTCCGTACCGGGGCCGGCGCGCAGATTGGCGATGACCGCAACGCGCCCCACGGGCGCTTCGGGGGTGGCCGGGGCCGGTGACGCCGTCGGAGTGCGTGCCGGGAGGGTAGGGGTGACCGGCGTCACACTTGGCAGGCGCGCCAGGGTTGGCGCTGGCGTAGGACGTGGAGGCAGCACCGCCGCGGCTTCGCCGCAAGCCCCCACCAGAAGCGGCAAGAGTGTCACGACCACGCTGACGGCGCGCATGCGCACTCTGCCTGCGATGCTGCGTAGGGCCCCCTTCAGTCGTGCCTGCAACCCTGTTCTCGATAAACAAACCGGGGTGCCTGCTTGCTACAGACACCCCAGAATTCTGGTCGGGGCGAGTGGATTTGAACCACCGACCTCCGCGACCCGAACGCGGCGCTCTACCAGGCTGAGCCACGCCCCGATTGCTGGTGCGCCTGCTCTGGCGGATGGTGCCGAAGGTGGGACTCGAACCCACACGAGGTTGCCCCCAGCGGTTTTTGAGACCGCCGCGTCTGCCATTCCGCCACTTCGGCGCGACAATCTCGATTATAGCAGGTCGCTACGGGCGAGTCAAATTGCGCGTCGCCTGGCAGCGAACGTTGCGCCAGCCCTGCGCCTGTAGCGGCGTGGTGATATGATGAATTCAAGGTTCGGCGCCCCGATCTACAGGTTTGACGAACCTGGCAAGGTCCGGGCTTCAAAACCCTCCCACGGGCGAGGGCGTGGGGAGACCCGGGTTTCCCCATGGTATCATCAAGAACATCAGAATGTACTGTCGCTCCTCTCAGATCATGGCCCTGCTCGTCGCCGTGCTGCTCGCCGGGTGCGCCTGGCTGCCTGGAACGTCGGCGCCGGCCCCCTCGCCCGCTGCGGAGTCCGTTGGCGCCCCCTCGCCGTCAGCGGGCGCGACGAGCCTGGCCCCATCCCCGACTGCAACCGTTCGCCCCACTCTGACCGCCAGCCCGACCCCCGTGCCGCCCACGCCCACGGTCGCACCTCTCGACCCTACGCCGACCCTGGCGCCCGTTCCGGCCGAGTTGCGCCGCGAGATCTTCGAGCAGGTCTGGACCACGGTGCGCGACACCTATGTGTATGCAGACTACCGTGGGGTAGACTGGGAGCAGGCCCGGGTCGAGTTTGCGCCCCGGGTTGCCGCGGCTGATGATCCCGAGACGTTCTACGCCGTGATGCGAGAATTGATTGCCCTGCTCGATGATGAACACTCCCGCTTCGAGTCGCCTCAGGAGGTGGCCGCGCAGGAGGCCGAGTACCGGGGCGAGTACCGCTACGGTGGCATCGGCGCGCAGATCCGCCAGGTCGAAGAGGGCGGATTGATCACCGCGCTGGCGCCCGACGGTCCCGCGGCGCGAGCGGGCCTCCGCCCGCGTGACATTATCCTGGCCGTCAACGGTATTCCCTTCACCGACACTGCCGCCTTCGGTCCCGACGGGCCGATCGGCGCCGTGCGCGGCGCGCCGGGCACCCGTGTGCGCCTGACGGTGCGCACTGGCCAGGAAGCGCCCCGCGAGGTCGAGGTGCAGCGCGAGGTGATCAATGCCGATGCCTTCAACCAGCCGCACGTGACCATGCTTCCAGGTCGGGCTGTCGGCTATGTAGAGATCCCCAGTTTTTATGTAGAAGCCGTTGATGAGAAGGTGCGCGCCGGGGTCGAGCAGCTCCTGGCAACCGGTCCGCTCGATGGGTTGATCCTCGACGTGCGTGCCAACTCGGGCGGCTACGTCCATCTGATGCTTCAGACAGCGGCCCTGTTTCAGAACGGGGGCAGCATCGGCAGCACCCAGGGCCGGACCATCAACGAGGAACAGAAGGTGCCTGAAGGGAGGACCATTGCCGGGATCGAAAACGTGCCCATCGTGGTTCTCATCGGCCCCGACACCGCCAGCGCCGCCGAGATGTTCGCTGGCGGCTTGCAGGCCCTGGGGCGCGCCAGGGTGGTTGGCATGCCCAGCGCTGGCAATACGGAGAATCTCTACAGCTACAGTTACGCTGATGGCTCGCGCCTGATGCTTGCCACGGTCGCCTATCGCTTGCCCGATGGCGCTCTGATCGAAGGTCGGGGCATTCTTCCCGACCTGCTGGTTGATGTCGAGTGGTGGCGCTTTCCCATCGAGAGCGACCCGCAGGTCAATACAGCTATTAACCTCATCGCCGAGAGCCGCGCGAGAGATGGCGTCTCTCGCGGCCCTCAGCGCCACAGCAGCAGCAACCCCAGGGGAACCAGCACCAGCACGGCGGCGAACGCGGCAGTGGCCCGGTGATTGTGCATAATCACCTGTTGCAGGCGCAACAACGAACGTTCGAGCGGATGGTAGAAAAAGGCTAGCGCCAGCAGGGAGAAGAAGGAAACGCACACCATCTCGATCAGCACGATGGCGAACGCGGCAGGTCCGGCCACGATCAGCGCGGCTACCAGCGTATCCACAAAGGTGGTAATGTTGGCGCCCATGATGTATGGCACCGTGCGCTCGCGCCGCACAACCCCGCGCGCGGCCAGTGGCACCAGCGCCGACACCGAGACCGAGACCGATAGCGTCACACTGGTAATGCCGGCCCCCAGAAGAAACATGGCCAGAGGGCTGCTCGAGAGCCGTTCGACCCGCCCCAGGGCGCGACTCTCGTGATGGATCGTCGGCAGGGCGCGATCAAGCAGGGTAAACGCCCCCATGAGCATAAACACGCCCGTGCCGATCAGTCCCAGGGGCGAAATGTGGTCGAGCATCACCCCGGCGATAGGGTCAATAATCGGGTCGAGCACTGACATCAGCGGGGCCGTGGCCCCGATCGCCGGCACGGTGATGTACTCGCCTGCCACAAGCATGTAGGCCAGCGCCATGGCTGGCAGATAGATCACGGCCGTGGTGAGCAGGGAGAGCACTCCCACCGCCACACCCTCGGTGCTGTGCCGTCCGCGCGCGGCGTAGATTAACCCGGTCACCAGCACCACCAGCGACGCGCCCAGCCGCGAGCCGGTGATCATCATCAGCGTTTGCAGCGCGTCCAGCGACCCGGCGGCGAAGAGCGAGACGGCCAGCGCCGCTACCGGCGAGCCGCTCAGAAAGAGGTAGGCCAGCAACCAGCCCATTCCCAGCGCCCCGGCCGACGACTCGACCCGAAACAGGCCCGATGCCAGCGAACCGTAGGCCCCGGCGCCGCGTTTCAACGACTCGAGCGCCAGAATAAACAGAAACAGCCCGGCGCCGAACAGCGCAGCGCGCGTCAGCATTGTCGCCAGGCGCCGCTGAACCATCGGAGACTCCGCGTCGCTCGGCTCATGGACCGGAGAGGGTTCGGCTTCCAGCATCGTCGCACCCTTTCGTGACTTCCTTGTCAGCGCGTTCCAGGCTTGTGCCAGGTTGGGTCAACTCATTATACTTTTCTCCATGGGCGATGAGAAGTCGAAAACCGTGCCTCTTAGTGATGTGTAAACTAAGTTTTTTGCTAGACCCGCCCCCTCCCCAGCCCTCCTCCAGCGGAGGAGGGCGTCCGGCTCCTCCTGTCACCGGGGGCAGGTTGGGAGGAGGCGTGGGCGCGGTGAAACCCGCTTTACAATAGAGGCAAACGCGATGAACATCTACACCGGGATCGGGCGCCTGATCCAGATCAACGTGAATCCGTGCGGCGGGGTGCCCAAGTTGCCCGTTCCGTCAGCCAGGGTCAGCCGTCTGGGGATCGTTGGTGATGCGCAGCGCGATCGCGAGAACCATGGCGGCCCTGGTCGCGCCGTATCGCTCTACGCTCTGGAGCGCATCGAGGCCCTGCGCGCCGAAGGCCACCCCATTACGCCGGGCAGCACCGGCGAGAACCTGACCATCGCCGGACTCGACTGGGAGCGCCTCCGCCCGGGTCATCGGCTGCGGATCGGCGAGTGGGTCGAATTGGAACTGACGGACTATGTCGTACCATGTAGCACCATCGCAAAATCATTTCTTGGGGGTCGCGTGGCGCGCATTTCGCAGCGGCTGCACCCCGGCTGGAGTCGTCTCTATGCCAGGGTGATCAGCGAAGGTGACATTGCCACTGGCGATTTCGTGGAACATGTGTGGTGAACCTAGCCGGGAAGGAACAGCCATGGGCGCGCTCCCCGAGATTCAACTACGCCTGCGTCCAGGGATCATCGAGTTAGGGTGGGGGCATCTCGACCCCGACCTGTTGCCTGTAGACATCATCACGGAGGCGGCCAGCCGCGCCCTGAGCGACCACGGCGCGGAGGCGCTGGCCTATGGTGCAGAGCAGGGGCCAGGGCGCCTGATTAACCAGGTGCAGGCGCGACTGGAGCGTCTGGAAGGCGTCGCCCCGCCTGCGGAACAGGTAATGATTACGGGAGGCGTTTCCCAGGCCCTGACAATGCTCTGCACCCTGCTGAGCCGTCCGGGCGACGTCGTACTCGTCGAAGCGCCGACGTACCATCTGGCGCTGCGGATCTTCCAGGACCACGGGCTGCGCCTGGTGTCCGTTCCGGGCGACGCGCGGGGCATGCACGTGGAGACTGCCGGGGCGCTGGTGCAGATGCTGCGCGCCCACGGCGAACAGGTAGCTTTCCTCTACCTGACGCCCAGCTTCAGCAACCCCACGGGCGCCATCCTCGCGCCCGAGCGCCGCCAGGCCCTGGCCGATCTGGCTGCGCGCGAGGGTCTCACAGTGATTGAGGACGATGCCTACGGAGAACTCTGGTATGAGACCCCGCCCCCGCCCCCGCTGTACCATCTGGCGCCCGGTGGCCCGATCATCCGCCTGGGAACGTTTTCAAAGCTGCTGGCGCCCGGCCTGCGCCTCGGCTGGATGCTCGCCGCCCCCGACCTGGTGCGCCGCTGCTGTCGTTCGGGCATGCTCGACAGCGGCGGCGGATTGAACCACTTCACGGCCACCATCCTCGCCACGCTGCTGGAACAGGGCCAGCTCGATCCCCACGTGGCCCGTCTCCGCGACGTGTTGCGCGTCCGGCGCGATGCGCTGCTGGCGGCTCTGGCTCTGCATCTGCCAACCGGCTGCACCTGGTTCCCCGTACTCGGCGGCTACTTCGTCTGGGTGCGCCTGCCGCCACCCCTCGATACCCTGGCGATGCTCCCCTTCGCTGAAACAGCAGGGGTGGCCTACCTGCCCGGCAGACCCTTCTTTGCCGACAGCGGCGGGCACAACTATTTGCGCCTGTCCTTCAGCCTGCTCGCGACCGCCGACCTTCAGGAAGGCGCGCGGCGTCTGGGCGCCGTGGCGCGCCGCGCCTTGAAGGCCGTGGTATAATTTCTATGCAAGGCGCGTGACATGCCGCCGCTGGGGCGATCCCCCAGAGGAACTTCCCGACTCCTCGTCCACCACTGCGTGGAAGGCTGCCCCGCGAAACAGCAAGCGGGGGCGCGCGCGGGGCGACCTGCGCGCGACGCAAGACGGCAACAGCAAGCATTCCCGCCGATGGCCCCTATGGGCTCAGGCAAGGGCTGAAACGGTTGGTGTAAGAGACCAACGGCGTCGGCAGCAATGCCGGCGGCCAGGCGACTGCGCCGGCTGAGGAGGAGCAAGGTGCGTGGGGCGGGCCTATTGGTGGAAGTCGCAGCGCGACGTCTGGACCACCGCGCTCGCTCGCATCGCAGCCGCGCGGGCAACCCGGGTAACGCCCGGCGCGCTACAAGCGGCCTCCGCAAGGCGGAGAGAGAGATGGCGGCACACGACAGAATCGGGGGTACCGTCACGCGCCTCACTGCTTGACTATCCTGCAACCGCTCGTTCCCGCTTCGGCGACGCCTCGGCGTCGCCGATTTTCGTGTGTGGCCCTTCCACGCCATGGGAGGCCACTGGCGCTATCGGCAGTTCAACCGTAAAGGTAGAACCCTCTCCGGGGGCGCTCTCGACGCTGATCGTGCCGCCCATCAATTCAACCAGCCGGCGGCTGATCGCCAGACCCAGACCGGCGCCCTTCACCCGCCGGGCCGCCGTTTCGACCCGGCGGAACTCCTGGAAAATGACCTCAAGATGCTCGGGGGCGATGCCGATCCCTGTATCAGTAACGCTCAGGCGCACCCGGTCGTTCACCTGGCAGGCGCGCACAGTGATCCGCCCCTCTTCGGTAAACTTGATCGCGTTGCTGAGCAGATTGGTCACAATTTGCTCCAGACGCATCTTGTTCCCCTGCGCCAGAGGAAGATCCGGGGCGATCTCCAGGTCAAAGGCCAGCCCGCGCTCGCGGATCTGCGGTTGGAGTTGCCCGATGACATTAGCGACGATATGCCGCACGTTCACCGGTTGCAGCTCAACGTGCAGATGACCGGCCTCGGCGCGGGTGAAGTCTAGAATGTCATTGATCATTCGCAGCAGCGTGGTGCTGCTCAGGTGCATGTACTGGAGCGGCTCAATGTAGCGCTCGTCAAGCGGGCCGTAGATCCCGCGCCGAAACATCTCGATGTAGCCGATGATCGAGGTTAAAGGATTGCGCAGTTCGTGGCTGACGCTGGCGAGAAAGGAGGTCTTCAGGCGGTCAGCCTGCCGCACCTCGTCGTACAGCCGCGCGCGCACCACGGCATCGGTGATCAACTCGCCGATCGTCTCTGCCACCCGAGGCAGGGCCGTGCTGCCAGGCTGCGGCGTGACGGTTCCGAGGGCCAGCATGCCCAGGGGCGCCCCCCGGTGAAAGAGCGGCACCAGCAAGAGCCGCCCGATCCCCTCGTTGGCAACGGCGCGTCCCAGCGTGGTCGCCGAGGTCGCCGGGTCGCTCAGGTCGAGGATGTGGCTTTCGCCGGAGCGAAGCAGGGCAATTAACGCCTCGGCCTCCGCGCCCCTGACGGACTGGCCCTCGTAACCACGGTCCGTTCCCTCGGCGGCAACATCGGCCACAACGTCAAGCCGGGCGCCGTCGGGGGTGAGCAATCCAACCGTCACGCGATCCCAGACCCCGGCGGCGGCGATAGTGGCCGCGGCGGCGCGCACCAGTCCTTCGGCATCGGGCGCAGTATTGGTGACGCGCGCCACCCGGTTGATTAAGCTCAGTTCGGCCAGATGCTGCGCCCGGCTCTGCTCGGCTTGCATCCGTTCGCTCACGTCGCGCAACAGCAGCAGCGCTCCGGCCACGGCGCCGTTGGCCGCCTTCAGCGGACGGACGCGCACCTCGATCGTGTATCTGGCCTGGTCGGTGTAACTTGCCAGATGCGTGGACGGTTGCCCCAGGTTGCCCAGAATGGGCTGCAGGGCCATGCCCAGGGGTCGCTCCGCCAGCAGGTCCGCGAGCGGTCGTCCCAGCGCCACCCGCTCGTCCGTATCGAGCAAGCGCGCCGCCGCGCCATTCATCTCCGCCACGCGCTGATCATTGTCAAGCACGATGATCCCGTCGGGTAGCGCTGCCAGGGCCTCGCGCGCCACCAGCGGCTCCAGATCCACCACCCGCGAGCGGAGGATGGCGTAAAGAGCGATCAGTCCGCTAAACAAGAGCAGGATGGGCGTGGGATCGTCCGGGCCGATGGGTCGCGCGCCAGCCAGATAGGCTATGTTCCCCGCAGTTGGGATGAGCGAGGCCAGCAGCACAAGCCAGGCCAGGCGCCGCTCCGGCGCCGGCCTGCGCGCGGCCGCGTGCGCCAGGAACGCTGTGCTCACGATGAAACAGCAGTACGCATAGCCCGTATGCACCCAGAACGCCGGCCCCCAGGCTAGTCGCAGCCACATGAATCCGCGGCTCGTGTCCGGCGCCACCTCCGTCCACCAGAGCCGGTGCAGACTGTTGCTCATTGCCAGCACGAAGAAGACCGCGGCAGGCACGAAGATCGCGGTGAGCACCGGCAAGTGGCGTCGCCAGCGTTGCCCGGTGTACGACAGGGCCAGCAGCAGCCACGCCGGCATGATCGGCGCGATCCCGCCGACCTGCATCAGGGCCCAGAATACCGTCCCCTCGAAGCGAGGGTCGGCAATCGCCAATGCACGCGCACTGCACCAGTAGGCCAGCGCGCCCATCAGCAGCGTCAGGGGACGGCTGCTCCGGTAGTATCGCCGGCGCCAGGCGATTGCCGCGAGGAGACTTGCAGCGATCGCCAGGGCAAGGTACAGCAAGACAAACGGCGCTTCAGGCATGGGTCATACCTCTGGCGTTGCCCACTCCTGGTCGGCGATGTGGATGGGAAGCGGCGGGGGCAAAGTCTGGTGATCTGACTATACCAACGTGGGCAAAGCCGGTTTTTCCTGATAGACTCGGACGTCTCCACCTGGATCGTTCCCGATCCGCTGGCAGCCGAACGCCCGACGCAACCGCCTTTCCTGGCGGCGACGCCCTTGCCCGCCCCTCCTGCTCCCATTGAGCCCGGTCTCTGCGAGGATATTGTAGCCAGTCCGCTCTGGTTTTCGGTTTATAATCTATTCATCGTAGCATCGAATCTTCTGTTTTTCGTTGAGAGGGTTCGTGGTTCTCATGCATCCCCGCCTGCTGAGGAACGGTCCGTAGCGCAACCCTCCGGATTGACCGAATCTGGAGAACCAGCGCGCCCCCTCCGCTGGCCGGATGGCCTGGCGCACGCGACGAAACGCAGCGATGAGCATGATCCTGGCCGCCGTGACGGTGGCCGTACTGCTGATAGCCGGTTACGCCCGCGAATGGGCGCGCCTGCGCGCCCGTCCCCGTCTCGCGCCGCCCGACCCGCTGCCCGCCGATGCGCCGCTGGTCTCGCTGCTCATCCCCGCCCGCAACGAGGAACGCAGCATCGGGCGCTGCGTGGCCGGCGCTCTTGCCCAGCGCTATCCCCGCTTCGAGGTGCTGGTGCTGGACGATGCCTCTACCGATGGAACGGCGGCGGTGCTGGCGGGGTTCGCCCACGACCCCCGTCTGCGCGTGCTCCATGGCCAGGCCCTGCCCCGGGGCTGGGTGGGCAAGAGCTTCGCCTGCCAGCAGTTGAGCGCACAGGCGCGGGGCGAGTGGCTGTTGTTTCTCGACGCTGACACTGCGCCGCAGCCTGATCTGGCAGCCGCGCTGCTGACGCACGCCCGACGTCGTGACCTCGACCTGGTAACGATCTGGCCCTTTCTGGAGCTGGGAACCTTCTGGGAGCGGGTGATGCTGCCGCCCTTCCTGGCCTTCATTACCACGATTTACCCGCTTGAGCGCTTCGAGCGCCCCGGCACGCGACCCGAGGAGGTGCTGGCGAACGGGCAGTGCATCTTCGTGCGCTGCGCGGCCTATGCGGCCATCGGCGGTCATGCGGCGGTGCGCAACCAGGTGCTGGAAGATGTGCACCTGGCTCAGGCCATCCGCGCGGCGGGCTTCCGCATCGGTGGCGCCGAGGGTCCGGAGTATCTCCATACTCGGATGTATCACAACGGGCGCGAAGTCGCTGAGGGTCTCGCCAAGCACGCCGCCGCGGGAACGCGCAACAGCGGGGCGCGTTCGTGGCGGGCGGCCGTGTGGCACCTCATGCTGGCCTGGGGGCCGCTGGCGCTGATGGGGGGCGGGGCGGCGCTGTGGGCGAGCGGGGCGGGCGGTGGCGCAGCGTCCGTGATGGTTGCTGGCATAGCTGCCTGGGTCGTGGAGATGTGGTTCTTTGGCGCCCTGTACCGGCGGCGCTATCACCTCAGCCCGCTCTACGCCCTGCTCTGGCCGATAGGGTTGCTGGCCTACCTGCTGGTGGCTATACGCGGGATGTGGCGTGTACGCAGCGGGCGGGGCGTTAGCTGGAAGGGCCGCACCTACGCCGGATAATGCCAGTTCCTGTTACACGCTACACGTGCGCCTTGTCGCCAGGCGCCATGGAGCCGCTGCATCCGGCCATCCAAAATCCAAAATCCAAAATAATAGGAGGAGGGTGGAGGAGAACCAGCCCCTCCGACACCCTCCCGTTCTTCTCATTGAGGCACACACATACAAACTGTATGAGCAAGCGAAATGGCCAGCAGGCCCTCACTCCTCTCCTTCTTCTTTCGCGCGCTCGCGGCGGATCAACTCCGGTTCGACTGGCACTTCTTCGACCGGCCCCTCGGCCACGGCGGCGCGCACCGGCGTGAGCGAAATCAGCACCTCGTCGCCATCGGTCAGGATCTTGTATGCCGGCGAGGGCGGGATGTCACGCACATGGATGGTCTTATCAAGCGCGTCGAGGCCGCTGACGTCCACGTCAATGTGCTGAGGCACGTTGGCGGGGAGAGCTTCAATCATCACCGTATGGAGCGCGTGGTTGATCAGCGCATCGCCGCGGGCCACCAGCGGCGACGTGCCGATGGCCACTACCGGCACTTCCACGTGGATGGCCTTATGCAGGTCCACGACCTTAAAATCAATATGAATAATATCGCGCGTTACGGGGTGCCGCTGCACCGCCTGCACGAAGGCGGCCTTCGTGGTGGCGCCCATGTGCAATTCGATCAGAGCCGTCTTGCCGGCCTTGCGGTAGACCGTCTGGAAAGCGCGCCCGTTGACCTGCACTGAAGCGGGTTCGATACCTTTACCGTAAACCGTCGCCGGGATCAGCCCCTGGGTGCGCAGGTGCTTGACTTTTTTGCCCAGCACCTCACGGGGCTGGACATCAAGGGTGAACTGGGTAGCCATGCTGTTCCTCATCTCGTGGGGCCGGCTGGCCCGCACAATACTCCCACAGCGGTAGAACGAAAGCCGGCGCGCGCCGGCCCAGAGCGGCAGTTTAGCACAGGCTGGCGTTCTTTTCAAGGAACGAAAACAACACGGGTGCGACGAAGAGTTCTGCATGTGCCGCGGCCCACCGGCCCGCCGGGCTATAGCGTTGCCGCTGGCGGGAGTTGCGGGGGCCGCAGGTCCCCGAAGATCTTCCCTTCTGGTGAGGCGCGGCTTCGCTGCGCCGCACCAGGAAGGGGCAAGTTCGGAGGGGTGCAACCCCTCCGAACCTCCTCCTGGCGGAAGCCGCGGGCTACCGATGCGAAGCCCGCCTGCGCGGGCTATACCGGATTTAATTTTTAATCGTCATCAGCCGCCGGGCGAAGGGGAGCGAGCATGCAAGACTTTTCGTCACACCCAAGGCAAACAGGGCTTAAGCAAAGTCAGCAGGAGGGAGCGGGGCTAGCCGCCCGAGCCAGATGGCGGTCGAACAGAAAGACGAACTCACGCGGAAAGGCAGCCAGGTTTTTCACGCCACTGCCTGCCACGAGACTGACCACGACGTTGTTCAGCGCCGCGTTAGTCTGTGGTCCTCGCCCCCGTTGTAGCTGGAAGGCGTCCTCGCGTAAGGTCACGTCGCAGCGATGATGCAGCCCGTTCTCGATGCCCCACTCCGCCCGTGCAATCCGCAGCAGCCTGTCTGGCCCCGCCACCCGTCGCGGCAGGCTTGTGACGCCGTAGCGCACCTCACCGTGCTCGCCCTTCGCGTCCCACCAGCGCCGCTCCAGCTTGAACGCCTGCGCCAGATACGACCACGGTGTGTAGCCCGCGAGCAGCGAACTCACCGTGATGATGCGCTCCTCGATCCGCACGTGACCACGCTCCACCTGCCGCACCGTCTCGAGATCCGTCGGCGTCAAGCTCCAGCCCTGCTCGACCTTGGGTTCCTCAACTAGCTGGCTGATGTCCCACAGCAGCCTGGGCTGGTTCTTGTCCACAAACTACACGTAGTTGCCGTTGGCCTCCACAATGCTGCGACAGGTCGCGCGCCGGGCGTGCAGCGCGTCGCCCACCACCACCCCGGCGAGCGGCAGGCGGGCGAGCAGCGTGGGCGCAACCACAATCTCGTTCTCCTTGCGCTCAACCGGGGCCTGGGCCAGCACCATGCCCTGCTCGGGAAGAAAGGCTGCCAGCAGATGGACGTCGCGGGTGTGGCCTGCCAGTATCGTACCGCGCAGGGTCTTGCCGTCGAGTGCCAGCACGATGCTGCCACGCTCGGGTAGCTCTGCAGCGTGCTGCTGGGCGAGGAAGAAGCTGGTGAGGCAGGCGGTGCTCGAAGGCGTCAAGGTCAATGGCGTGGGCGAAGATACGGCTCCAGGTGGACTCGTGGGGCATGGTGGGGCGCGACAGGCCAAAGAGCGCGGTCAACTCAGGGGCGCGCACCTGAGCCCAATGGCTGAGTTCTTCGAGTCGCGAGGAGCCGGCGAGTTTGGCGAGCAGCGCGATGAGCAGCAGCGGCACGAGCGGGTAGCGGACACCACGGAGCTTGCGTTGGTCAACGAGCGGAGCGAGATGCCTGGCGAGTGCGGTCAGGGTAAAGGCGAACCGAAGCTCTTTGGGCACGTCGAACTCGAAGGGCAGGGTGGTATCATGCACGGTGAATACCTTGTTTGTCAGATGGGTGAGTGGCGCCTCCATCCTTACAGACCGGGTGTTAGCTTGTGCCTACGCTCGCTGCTTTGCTCAAGCCCTGATCACCTCAATGACATGACATGATTGACATGATCGTAATCTCCTTGTAATCTTCAAACCCTTGTGTCGCCAGAGGCGCCTGGAGTAGAACTAGGCCGCGGCAAAAGCCGGCTGCGCGCCGCCTTCCTGGCTCCGGCGCGCGGCGCCCCGTGTGCTGACAATCTGGTTTAC